>NZ_WEHX01000080.1 GCF_009183815.1 Sutterella seckii
GTTGCTCGTGAAGCTCTATCAGGCACGTAGCTCAGTTGGTTAGAGCATCACCTTGACATGGTGGGGGTCGTTGGTTCGAATCCAATCGTGCCTACCAGATAAGCTTCAGAGAGACGAGAAAGCCGGACACAGGGAACCGGCGGTAAAGAACATGAAAGCTTGCTTAGAGCGGACGCGTTCAATACAATCAACTCCTTGACAGGCACGTAGCTCAGTTGGTTAGAGCATCACCTTGACATGGTGGGGGTCGTTGGTTCGAATCCAATCGTGCCTACCAGAATATTTTTTGGGATTGCTGACGATGCCGTTAAATCAGATGGCTTTGCGAACAACAGCGCTCCGTCATTAAGATCGGGCGTGGGCGCATTGTTGTCAGCAGACTCAAAACAAAAGAAAGTGCGGCTCAGGTCCGCACTTTTTTTATGCCCGCAATTTTTGTGAGGATTCAAAAAATGGTAGTAGTCACTCTTCCAGACGGTTCCAAGCGCGAATATGCCGATGCCGTGACGGTCGGCGAAATCGCCGCCTCGATCGGTGCTGGTCTCGCCAAGGCTGCGCTTGCCGGCAAGGTTGACGGCAAGCTCGTGGACCTCTCGCACAAGGTCACCGCTGATGCCGCCGTGTCGATCATCACGGGCCGCGATCCGGAAGGTCTTGAGATCATTCGTCATTCGACCGCGCACCTGATGGCTCAGGCCGTCAAGGAACTCTTCCCGGAAGCGCAGGTGACGATCGGGCCGGCGATTGAAAACGGCTTCTACTACGACTTCTCCTATTCGCGTCCCTTCACGCCCGAAGATCTGCAGAAGATCGAGGAGCGCATGGACGAGCTCGTGAAGAAGAATATCCCCATCGTTCGCGAGGAAATGCCGAGGAACGAAGCGGTCGACTTCTTCAAGGCCCTGGGCGAACACTACAAGGCTGAGATCATCAGCTCGATCCCCGAAGGCGAAACGATTTCGCTCTACCGCCAGGGCGACTTCGTCGATCTCTGCCGCGGTCCTCACGTCCCGTCGACGGGCGTCCTCAAGGTGCACCGCCTCATGAAGGTTGCGGGCGCCTACTGGCGCGGCGACAGCAAGAACGAAATGCTGCAGCGCATCTACGGCACGGCCTGGGCGACGAAGGACGATCAGAAGGCCTACCTCAAGATGCTCGAAGAGGCTGAAAAGCGCGATCACCGCCGTCTCGGCCGCGAGCTCGACCTCTTCCACCTCCAGGACGAAGCCCCCGGCATGATCTTTTGGCATGCCCGCGGCTGGGCGCTCTGGCAGGTGATCGAGCAGTACATGCGCCGCGTCTACCAGGACAACGGCTACGATGAAGTGAAGGCGCCGCAGCTCCTCGACCGTTCCCTCTGGGAGCGCTCCGGCCACTGGGCGAAGTACCGCGAGAACATGTTCACGACCGAGTCGGAGAACCGCTACTACGCTCTGAAGCCGATGAACTGTCCGGGCCACATCCAGCTCTTCAATTCGAAGCTTCGCAGCTACCGCGATCTGCCGCTTCGCTTCGGCGAATTCGGTCAGTGCCACCGCAATGAGCCCTCTGGCGCTCTGCACGGCCTCATGCGCGTTCGCGGCTTCACGCAGGACGACGGCCACATCTTCTGCACCGAGGACCAGATCCTCGCCGAATGCGAGCACTTCACCGGTCTCGTTCAGAAGGTCTACGCCGACTTCGGCTTCAAGGAAATCGCCTACAAGGTTGCGACCCGCCCGGCCATGCGCATCGGCGAGGACGCCGTGTGGGACAAGGCTGAGCACGCCCTGATGTCGAGCCTTGACGCGCTCGGGATCAAGTACGAGATCCTCGAGGGCGAGGGCGCCTTCTACGGTCCCAAGATCGAATATCACCTCAAGGACTGCCTCGGCCGCTCCTGGCAGTGCGGTACGGTCCAGGTTGACTTCCAGATGCCGGGCCGCCTCGGCGCTGAATACGTCGCCGAAGACAACACCCGCAAGGTTCCGGTGATGCTCCACCGCGCCATTCTCGGTTCCCTCGAACGCTGGATCGGCATGCTGATCGAAGAGTTTGCGGGCGCCTTCCCGGTGTGGCTCGCACCGGTTCAGTGCGCTGTTGCGCCGATTACGGACGGTCAGGCTGAATACGCCAAGAGCGTTGCTGAGAAGCTCCACAATGCGCGCATCCGTGTTATCAGTGATTTGCGCGGTGAAAAGATCAACTATAAAATTCGCGAACTTAGCCTGCAAAAGATTCCGTACATTCTCGTCGTCGGCGAGAAGGAAGCTCAGGCTGGAACGGTTTCCGTGCGCATGCGCGGCGGCAAGGATCTCGGCGTGATGAGGGTGGAGGATTTCCTCAGCCGCATCCTCGCTGAGAACGAAAGCCGCGGCAGTGGTGAATAACCGACTGCCCGACGCACCAGCACTTCATTTTTCGGGAGAAGAGCCATAGCTCAAGATAGAAAGCATCGGATCAATGGTGAGATCCGAGTTCCTGAGGTCCGACTGACCGGCGTCGATGGCGCCCAGATCGGTATTGTCCGCACGTCCGAAGCCCTTCGCATGGCAGAGGACGCGGACGTTGATCTCGTCGAGGTTGCGCCCAATGCGGTGCCGCCTGTCTGCCGCCTGATGGATTACGGCAAGTTCCGTTATCAGGAGCAGAAGAAGGCCCAGGAAGCGAAGGCGAAGCAGAAGGTCGTGCAGATCAAGGAAGTGAAGTTCCGCCCGGCAACGGATGAGAACGACTTCCAGACGAAGCTGCGCAGCCTTGTGCGTTTTCTCTCCGACGGCGACAAGGCGAAGGTTACGCTGCGCTTCCGCGGCCGTGAAATGGCGCACCAGCAGTTCGGCGCCCAGCTCATGGACCGCGTTCGCGACGAACTCGCCGACGTGGCTCAGGTCGAACACGCACCGAAGCTCGAAGGCCGTCAGATGATCATGGTTCTCGCCCCGAAAAAGAAGCGCTGATTTTTCACCGTTTCGATTCAAAGTCGAGTAGAATCGCTGTCTTTCGCCGGTACGGTCTCATCGCCGTGCCGGCATAACAAGTAAGTCCGGGCTCAATGAAGCGTCTCTTCGGCATTGAAGGGAACGCCTGGGACTTATCTAAAAATAGAGGAACGGCAAATGCCGAAGATGAAGACCAAGCGCGCCGCTGCGAAGCGGTTCAAGCCGCGTGCCAGCGGCTCGATCAAGCGCGCCCACGCCACGAAGCGCCACATCCTTTCCCACCGCACGACGAAGAACAAGCGTCAGCTGCGCGGCATGGTCACGGTGCACGAGTCGGATATCAAGTCCGTCAAGCGCATGCTGCCCTACGCCTAATTAAAGAAAGGAGATAAAGATGCCTCGTGTGAAGCGTGGTGTGACGGCTCGTGCTCGTCATAAGAAGATTTTCACCCTCTCGAAGGGTTACCGTCTGCGCCGCAACAACGTTTTCCGTGTTGCCAAGCAGGCTGTCATGCGCGCCGGCCAGTACGCCTATCGCGACCGCCGCAACAAGAAGCGCGTTTTCCGTCGTCTGTGGATCGCCCGCATCAATGCCGGCACCCGCGCCAACGGCATGACCTACTCTGTGTTCATGAACGGCCTCAAGAAGGCCGGCATCGGTCTTGACCGCAAGGTCCTCGCCGACATGGCTGTGAGCGACAAGGAAGGCTTCGCCGCCCTCGTCGCCTCCGTCAAGAACGCCTGATAGAGGTCAGAGTCGCTGACTCGAAGGGATTTCCCTTCGAAGAACGATTCGTGAAGGAGATCCGGTTCCGGAAGGGGTTGGGTCTCTTTTTCTTTTTGGGTTACCCAAAAAGATTCCTGCATCTCTTTGCGGGCGACCTGCGTCCGGAATCCAGCATCGTAAACATCGGCTTTCAGCTTCGCGGAAGATCCTTTCCCGCCATCTTTTTTCAGCATTCTCAGAGGATTGCAGGTAGAATTCACCCTTTCAGCGCGAAGCGCCCGCGGATTCCCTGAAGGATGTCCGGCGCTTTGCATTATTCGGCTGCCCGCCTGAATGCCCGGTGAGAGACCGATGAAGGCTTTTTTCATCCTCCTCCATACCCCCCGGACTGCGCCCGGAAGCCGAACGTCAGGACGCAGACTGCCTTTTCCCCCCGGACGGAAGTTTTCCGGGAAGTGAATGGGCTCGATGCGTCCCTCAGATTTCAACGTTTTGGAATACAAAATGCAGGATCTTTCCGAACTCATCGAGTCCGCAAAGCGCGAATTCGCCGAGGCGGGGCAGGCTGCCGCGCTTGAGGACGCCAAGGCGCGCTACCTCGGCAAGACCGGCCGGCTCACCATGCTCATGAAGGAGCTGGGGAAGCTCGCTCCCGAAGAACGCCGTGCGCGCGGTCAGGAAATCAATCGCGCCAAGGCTCAGGTTGAAGAGGCGCTCAACGCCCGCCGCGAGGCTCTGGCCGACGAAGCTCTGAAGCAGAAGCTCGCCGCCGAATCGATCGACGTGACGCTCCCCGGGCGCGGCCGCTCCGAGGGCGGCATCCATCCGGTGATCCGCACCTGGATGCGCGTTGAGGAAATCTTCCGCTCGATCGGTTTTGATGTTGCCGACGGTCCGGAAATTGAAAGCGACTGGTTCAGCTTCACCGCGCTCAACAATCCCCCCAACCATCCGGCGCGCTCGATGCAGGATACGTTCTACGTCGACCGCAACGACGACGAGGGGCGTCCCCTCCCGCTTCGTCCGCATACGTCGCCCATGCAGGTGCGCTATGCCCGCACGCATCAGCCGCCCATCAAGGTGATCGCCCCGGGCCGCACCTACCGCGTCGACAGCGACGCGACCCACTCGCCCATGTTCCATCAGGTCGAAGGCCTCTGGATCGACGAGAACATCAGCTTTACCGACTTGAAGGGCGTCTACAGCGACTTCCTGCGCTGCTTCTTTGAAACGAACGACCTCATCGTCCGCTTCCGTCCGTCCTACTTCCCCTTCACCGAACCCTCGGTCGAAGTCGACATGATGTTCACGAGCGGTCCGCGCAAGGGCCGCTGGCTCGAGATTTCGGGCGCGGGCGAAGTGCACCCGAACGTGGTGCGCAACTACGGACTTGATCCCGAGAAGTACATCGGCTTTGCGTTCGGCTCCGGCCTTGAGCGCCTCACCATGCTGCGCTACGGCATCGACGATCTGCGCCTCTTCTTTGAGGGCGATCTGCGCTTCTTGAAGCAGTTCAACTGATAACGGCGGAGAGAGAAGAGAAAAATGATTTTCACTGAAGAATGGCTGCGCCAGTACGTCAATCCGGCGCTTTCGACCGATGAGCTCGCCGAAGCCCTTACGATGGCGGGCCTTGAGGTTGAGGAAGTCACGACCGCTGCTCCCGCCTTCACGGGCGTTGTAGTTGCCGAGGTCCTCACCTGCCGCGATCACGAGAATTCGGATCACCTCCATGTCTGCGAAGTCAATGCCGGCACCGGCGAGACGCTCCAGATCGTCTGCGGCGCTCCCAATGTGAAGGCCGGGATCAAGGTTGCCTGCGCCACGATCGGCGCGGTGCTCCCGGGCGACTTCCGCATCAAGAAGAGCAAGCTCCGCGGCGTGGTGTCGATGGGCATGCTCTGCTCGACGCGCGAACTCGGCATCAACGAGAACCACGACGGCATCTGGATCCTTCCGGACGACGCTCCGGTCGGCACCGACATCCGCGAATATGCGCGCCTTGACGACGCGAAGATTGAATTGAAGCTCACGCCGAACCGCGGCGATGCGCTTTCCGTCGTGGGCGTCGCCCGCGACGTGCACGCCATCACGGGCGCGCCCCTCATTCTTCCCTCGATGGCTCCGGTTCCCGCCACGTGCGAGTGCAGGCTCCCCGTCGAGATTCAGGCGCCCGACCTCTGCGGCCGCTTCTCGAGCCGCGTGATCAGGAACCTCAACCCGAAGGCGAAGACTCCGGAATGGATGAAGTCCCGCCTTGAGCGCGCCGGCCAGCGTTCGGTTTCGGCTCTGGTCGACATCTCGAACTACGTGATGCTCGAACTCGGCCGTCCGACGCACTTCTACGACATCAAGAAGTTGAACGCCGACCGCCTCACCGTGCGCTGGGCGCGCGACGGCGAATCCGTGAAGCTTCTGAACGGCGAAACGGTTGAGCTCACCCCCTGGTACGGCGTCATCTGCGCGGGCGACGAGCCCGAATGCCTCGCGGGCATCATGGGCGGCGACCGGTCGTCGATCAACGACGAAACGACGGACCTCTTCATCGAGTCCGCCTTCTGGTTCCCGAAGGCCATTCAGGGCCGCTGCAGGAAGCTCAACTTCTCGACCGATGCCGCCTACCGCTATGAACGCGGCGTCGACTATGCGAGCACCGCCGAGCACCTCGAATACATCACGCAGCTCGTTCTCGACATCTGCGGCACCCCCGAAACCAAGGTGGGTCCGGTCGAGGATGTGGTTGCGAACCTCCCCGAACGCGCTCCGGTCAAGATGCGCGTCGACCGCTGCTGCAAGGTGGTGGGCGTCGACATCCCGCTCGAATCGATGGAAGAGAGCTTCAAGCGCCTCGGCTTCGAATACACGCTCGAAAACGGCGTCTTCACGGTGGTTCCGCCTTCCTTCCGCTTCGACATTGAAATCGAAGAGGATCTGATTGAGGAAGTGGCCCGCCTCTGGGGCTACGAAAAGCTTCCGGACCGTCCGCCGCTCGCCCGCATCGCGATGAAGCCCTCCCGCGAGGAGCGCCGCTCCGCGCATGCGCTTCGCCTTGAAATGGCGGACCTCGGGTACCAGGAACTCATCAACTTCTCCTTCGTTCCCGAAGAATGGGAAGTCGCGTTCGCCGCGAACGAGAAGCCGATCCGACTCCTCAATCCGATCGCCTCGCAGCTCTCCGTCATGCGCACGCAATTGATCGGGGGCCTCGTCGACATCCTTCGCTACAACCTCAACCGCCGCGCTGAGCGCGTACGCGTCTTCGAGCTCGGCCGCGTCTTCTTCCCCGATACTTCTGTTGAGGAAGGTCCCTGGACGGTGAAGGGCGTGCGTCAGCCGCAGCACATCGCCGGCCTCGCCTACGGCACGGCCGATGATGCGCAGTGGGGCGTTCCTGCCCGCCGCGTCGACTTCTTCGACGTGAAGGGCGACGTCGAGCGCCTCATCCGCCCGCTCAAGGCCCGCTTCGTGAAGGAATCCTTCCCGGCCCTCCATCCGGGGCGTTCTGCCGGCATCTACGTCGGCGAGAAGCGCATCGGCTTCATCGGCGAACTCCATCCGCGCGTCATGCAGCAGTTCGACCTCACGCATGCGCCTGTGGTCTTCGAAGTCGCGGTCGACCCGCTCATGGAGCTCCCGCTCCCGGACTACAAGCCCGTGAGCAAGTTCCAGCCCGTCACGCGCGACTTGGCCGTGGTGGTTCCTGCCGACCTGGAGGTTCAGGTGCTCTTCGACGCGGTTGCCGCCGCGAAGAAGAAGGATCTGCGTCTTGCGCCCCTCACCGACTTCCGCCTCTTCGACCTCTATCGTCCGAAGGAAGGCGAGGGTGCGGGCGAGAAGTCGCTCGCCTTTGCGATCGAACTTAATTCGCGCACGGATGAGGCTCTGAACGACGAGCAGACGGAAGGCGCCGTCCGCGCTATTCTCGAAGTGCTCGAGGAAAAGGGCGCCCGCCTGCGTCAGTAATTCCGCTCCCGGTCCGTTCCTCAGTGGAGCGGACCGGCGCGAGCCCTAAGAAATTTCCATCGACAGAAAAGAAGACATATGAAAGATCAGGAAGAAAAACAGGACGATCAGGACATTCGCACGCTCAATAAGGCGAGCATTGCCGAAGCGCTGATCGCGCAGATTCCGGACCTTGATCGTCCGCATGCGAAGCTCATCGTCGAAACCTTCTTCGAACTCATCGCCGAGCACCTTGAAAAGGGCGACACGGTGAAGATCCCCGGTCTCGGCAATTTCTCCGTGCGCGACAAGGTTGCCCGTCCGGGCCGCAACCTGAAGACCGGCGAAACTGTGACCATCACCGAGCGCCGCGTCGTCACCTTCCATCCCTCGGGAACGCTCAACGCCCGCGTGACGACCAATTTGATTCCGCCGCAGGAACAGCCGCGCACCCGCCGCACGCGCGCCGTCCTCAAGGACAAGGAATAAGCGGACTCAACCTGAATTTGCTTTTTTCGAAATCTTCAGGTAATATTCCGCTTCTGTTCGGGGCGTAGCGCAGCCTGGTAGCGCACTTGCATGGGGTGCAAGGGGTCGCGAGTTCGAATCCCGCCGCCCCGACCAGAACAAATGAGGTCATCGAAAGATGGCCTTTTTTGTTATTTGCAGAAAATTTCTCAGACAGGTCAAGTCAAAAATCATTCTTTCTAAAGCATTCGTCGGAACGGCTGAAACTCCATTAGTTGAGTAGAGAGGAAGCGCGAAATAGCGCCCCTAACCGCACGTGCCCTATTAAGGCATACGGCTCTTCAGTTTAATGTCTGGTTACCCCATTACCAGATATTGACAGGCAAGAACGGATTTCTGATGTTCTTGCTCCACAGCTCCCCGAATTTCTCGATAGTGATGCGGTGCTTCTGACTCCGTCGCTTGAGCGTCCAGTAGAGACGCTTCTTTACGTACTTTACGTACCACCAGGAGGCCCGTACCGCCCTGTAGTTGCCGTTTACCCCGTAATAGTTGTAGTGCCCGATCAGCTTCCGATTCAGAATCGTAAGCGCATCTAAGGATAACTGATCCATGAAACCTGCCAGTTTTGGAAAATAGCCCAAGGGATAATCCTACTTTTCGAATTTGGGATACCGGTATACCATTTATCCGCATAAAACGATGAAGAAGCCTGAAAAAAGACTTCTAATATTGTGATGCATTCAGGAAAGGATTTGATAATGGAAAAGACCATTCTCAGCACGGAAAAGGCTCCTGCCGCCATCGGGCCGTATTCTCAGGGCATTGAGGCCGGCAATTTTGTGTTCTGTTCCGGCCAGCTGCCTATCAATCCGGCCACGGGTGAAAGGCCTGAAGACATCAAGGCTCAGACTGAAGCGTCGATTGCCAATGTCAAGGCGGTCCTTGAAGCGGCCGGCTCTTCCCTCTGCAAGGTTGTGAAGACAACTTGCTTCCTCGCCGACATCAGCGATTTTGCATCGTTCAATGAGGTTTATGCCAAGCATTTTCCTGCGAACGGTGCTCCGGCACGTTCGGCAGTAGGGATTGCCGCCCTTCCGAAGGGAGCCAAGGTCGAAATCGAGGCAATTGCGATTAAATAAGCTGGAATCCATCGCAAAAAGTTGATTCTGCGCCTGCTCCTTGACGCAGAACTCGTCCAAGCTCCTTTCTGTCCTCATCCGAGCGAAGACAGAGAGGAGCTTTTTTTCGTTTTTTGATACGAAAATCCATAAAAATCTGGAGGATGATTAACAAATTCAATCTAGGTTTTATCCACGACTCTGGACGAAAAGTAAGGGCTTCACAGGAGTAAGGGTTAGATCAAAAGTTCGGGCATTTCTACCTCTGCAGGGATAGTTTTCAGGGGTTTTTACTAGTGGACTACTGGCATACCAACATTCCAGAATACCTTTGCAGTTTGGAGAAACACTGCGCCCAGCGGGCCGCTTGAGTCGGGGGACTTGCCGCAGGTACCCCAGGCTGCCAGCCCCTTGAACCAATGATGCCGTTCGGCCATCCCGGAGTTCGGCGCAGGTGAAAGGGAGAAATCTCAACATACCTAACCTTCATCATTCACTGCTCTGCCCTTTACGGTATACCAGTATTCCAAGAGCTTTCCATCCAAAGAGACTCATATGAAAACGCTTGAACTGCAGTACCAGGATGTTTACGACCTCCTGCACAAGGCGTGCACCCGCATTTCGCCGGATGTACTTTATCTCATGAAGAACGCCGCCGCCAAGGAAACGAATGCGGAAGCGAAGACCTTCCTTGAGACGATGGTGAAGAACGTCGCTCTCGCAACCGAAACGGACAAGCCCGTCTGTCAGTCGCCGGGTTTTCCGACGGTTTGGATTCGCTGGGGCGAAGCCTTCCAGCCGAATCTCACGAACCTGATGAGCAATATCACGAAGTCCGTTCAGGAAGCGACGAAGGCGGGCTACATCCGCCCGTCGATTGTGCATCCGCTTACTCGTTTTAATCCGGGAGACTCCTCCGGCCGCGGCGTGCCCAACTATGAGCTTCGCTATCAGCCTGATCTTCCCTATGTGGAAATCATCGTGAGCGCGAAGGGCTGCGGCGCTGAACTTCCGAACGTTGCGAAGATTCTCACGCCGGCTACGCTCGGCAAGAACTATTCCGGCCTCAAGAAGCTCGTTCTCGACACCATTACCGGCAACAACGGCTTCATGGGCGCTCGCGGTTATCCGTGCCCGCCGTTCTCAATCGGCATCGGCCTCGGCGGCCAGATGGACGTTGCGGCCAAGCTTTCGCGCGAAGCGATTTCGACGCGCAGCTGGCTTGATCACAATCCCGATCCGCTCTTCGACGAACTCGAGCAGGAGCTGCTTGCCGACATCAACATGCTCGGCAACGGTCCTGCCGGCATCGGCGGTGATACGTCCGCGCTCGCTGTGAAGATTGACTGGGCGGCAACGCATACCGCAATCTGCCCGGTCGTCATCAACTTCCACTGCTGGGTTGCCCGCCGCTTCGGCCTGCGTTTCTATCCGGACGGCCGCACCGAAGAGCTCTTTCAGGTTGGAGAATAACGATGGCCACGTACGAACTTAATTTGCCCGTTGATGATGCCCAGATTGAAAAGCTCAAGGTGGGCGACATTATTTATCTGAACGGTCAGGTCTGCACCGCCCGCGACATGGCGCACCTTGAGATGCGCGCGCTCGTGGAAGCCGGCAAGCCGCTTCCCGAAGACATCCGCGGCGGCGCGATCTTCCACGCCGGTCCCGTGATGAAGAAAGATAAGGAAGGGAAGTGGTACCTCTCCGTTATCGGCCCGACCACTTCGATCCGCATGGAGCCGCATGCCGATTTTGTCGGCGCACAGGGCGTCAAGGTCATTATCGGCAAGGGCGGCATGGGTGAAGGCACCAAGGCTGCGCTGCAGAAGTACAAGCAGGTCTATGTTCAGGCCTGCCCGGGCTGCGCTGTTGTCCTGGCTGCCGGCATTGTCGGCACGAAGGAACCTCACTGGTTCGAGCACGGCATGCCCGAAGCGATGTGGCCGCTTCAGGCCAAGCACTTCGGTCCCTTCCTCGTCACGATGGATTCGCATGGTGCGAGCCGCTACGACGAAGTAAAGAAGCACGCTATTGAAGTTGAGGAAAAGATCCTCGACAAGCTCGGCTGCTGATTCCCTAAAAGTCTGTCCGGCCAGTTCTCCGGCTGGACTGTTTCCAGGCACGGCAGCAGCAGGATTTATCACTCCTAAAGTCCGGTTGCTGCCGCCTTTTTTAATTTTTCAGCCGGTCTCGTTCGTAAATCCCTCCTCCCGGAGGGGAGCCTTTATTAACAAAGGTATTTAATAGTTGACGGATGGTGCTGTGTGGCGCTTGGGGTCAAGCCGCCTGTGCATAGAGGGTACTCTCATTCGTAAAACAGGCG
>NZ_WEHX01000081.1 GCF_009183815.1 Sutterella seckii
TCCATCACGGAAGTAAACAATGCAGCGGCGGCGAAGCTCGAGCTGGGCTTCAGGAGTGGCCTTGCGGCCGTCGAGGGTTGTGGTGGTTTTATCTTCATATCTCATTTATCAATTATAACATAACCGTAGCCGTTTATCAACTATTTTGTGCCTATGTTAATAAAAGGGATGAAGGTACGTAAACATTGAGCCCGCGGCATGAGAAAAAGCATTTCGGCGGCGCTTATCAAAAACTCCGGGAGTTCGGACTCTCCTTCGGGCGCAGGAGGACCCGCAGCGGGCATCCGGAGACATCTGCGCGTCTTCTGCTTCCGGGATAAACTTTTTGCCATTCTTCCTTTCGTCACATCTCTCAACAAACTATCAGAGAAGCGTCATGCAGAACGGTCGTCCGACAATCGTCAACCTGATTCCCTCCTCCAACCCGGCTCACCCGCTCCTGAAGCGCCTTCCTGAAATCGGCGAGGTCTTTCACCGCGACCGCATGAGCGAAGAAGAGTTTCAAGAGGTCGCGCCTCATGCCGACGTGCTTGTCTCCGCGTCCAACCTCAGGGTGACGGACGAGGAGCTGTCGCACTACCCGGCGCTTCGCATGGTGGGAGACTTCGGTGTCGGATTCGACGGCTTCGATGTTCCGGCTATCGCCCGCCGGGGCCTTCGCGCCTGCCATACGCCGGACGTTCTTTCCGAAGACGTTGCCGACCTCGCGATCGGACTTCTCCTTGCGCTTGCCCGGTCGCTTCCTGCCGCCGACGCCTTCGTGCGCGCCGGAAGGTGGCCCAATGAAAACTTCCCTCTCGGACGCCGCATCGCCGGCTGCCGGATCGGCATTGCCGGTCTCGGGCGCATCGGCAAGGTCGTTGCCGAACGAGCGAAGGCCTTCCGGATGGAAGTGGGCTACACGGCGCGCGCTCCGAAGGACGTGCCCTGGCAGTACTTTAAGTCCGTCAAGGACCTCGCCGCCTGGTGCGATGCGCTGATCGTCGTCATTCCGGCAACCCCTGAAACGCACCATCTCATCAACCGCGAGGTGCTCGAGGCCCTAGGGTCCAAGGGATTCCTCGTCAACATAGCCCGCGGCGCGCTCGTTGATACGGAAGCCCTCATTGAGGCGCTCCGCGACAAAACGATCGCCGGCGC
This sequence comes from Sutterella seckii, assembly GCF_009183815.1. Classification (GTDB taxonomy): domain Bacteria; phylum Pseudomonadota; class Gammaproteobacteria; order Burkholderiales; family Burkholderiaceae_F; genus Sutterella; species Sutterella seckii. The sequence continues at coordinate 1,141 of NZ_WEHX01000081.1, forward strand.
CGCGCTTGACGTCTTCGAGCACGAGCCTCATGTTGAGGACGGCCTTCTCAAGCTCGGGAACGTTGTGCTTGCGCCCCACATCGGTTCAGCCACCGTTGAAACGCGCGACGCCATGGCCGAACTCGTGATGGAAAACATCCGCCTCGCGCTGAACGGGCAGCCGCTCGTGACGCCGATTCCCGGAACGCGCAGGGATTGACGTCTTTTCACCCGGACCTCGCCGCCTGAAGCCCGCCCTTTCGAGACGGGCTTCAGATTCCTGAGAGCATCCGTCCACAGGTTTTGCCCAATTCAAAGTACGGCGTGATGTACTTTTCCCTGCAAGGCATGCTGACGGAATCTCTCTTCATATTCGATGCGCGCAAAAACCTCTCTTCCGGGAACTTCTCTAAATTCGTCAAGGCAGCATTCCATCCCGACCTTCGCCTCAGTACCAACACCTCCAGCCTCAGCACCGATCCGATGCTGAGGCTTTTCTGCAAAGGCAGTTGCTACCGGACGCTTCTCCAGGCAACGAACCTCCGTTCCTCTCCGCTGAAAACGAGAGCGGCACGAAGGAGTTCCTTTCCGGGCTGAAGAGCACCATAGCGGCGGGAAGCAATCTGTTTTGCCGCGTCTTCAAGACACGGCTGAACCTCGGACGACTTCCGGGCGAATTTAAATTCGAATACCCAGCGGCGGCCGCCAACCTCAACTTCAAGGTCGCTTCTGCCGAGTGCCGAATGGTTCTCCACCTTCGGGAGCATTGCGGCACCGAGCAAGAGAACCTGCAGATACGATCGGCAGGCTGCTTCGTCGCGGATGGGATACCGAAGATAATCTATGGCCTCAACTGCTTGATTGAAGCGGCCGACTACCTCATCCAGGCTGCCTGTCGCCATCGTTTCGGAAATGAGCGGTTCAGCTGCGCCTTCGAGCGCCTTGCCTTTCAAAAGCTCTCCCGCATAGAGCTGAGCCATCGAAACCGCAACCTCACGATTGGGATAACCAAGAATTGCCAGGCCGTTAGGCCTCATCTCCCGGATCGTGAGATAACCCGACTGAGTAAGGAGCGCTTCACGTCCGATTTCATCAAATTTACGGGCTTCCCCAAGTTCACTCACCTTTATCGGGCGAACTTCGTCGAAATTAGCTGGTTTTTCGAGATCATGGTCGGCCAGGTAGCGCATCAGAATCGTCGGCTGACCGCCGCTCTCATACCAATAATTGACGAATCCCTGCTCCGGATACATGAAGAAATTGAGGATGGACCATGGACAGAACACGTGCTTGCGGGCTTCAGATTCCAGCGTCTTGCCGTCAAAGCAATATCCGTCGTAGTATTCCCTAAGTTTTTCAATGAGTTCCCGCTCACTGAGGTTTCGTATTTTTGCCGCTTTTCTCAGATAAAAGGCAAAATACGTCCTGATCTCCTCCTCCGTGAGCCCAAGAAGCGTGCTGTAGGCCGGGTTGAGTGAAATATCGTCGAAATTATTGAGTTCCGAGAAGATATTCGTCTGCCGATAGCGCGTGATTCCCGTCATGAAGAAGAATCGCAGGCATCCGCCCCTTGACTTAAGCATCAGGAAGAACGGACTCATAATCGTGCGTACGGCATCAAACTTCGTCTTATTGTCAAGCGATGCAGTCAATGGGGAATCATATTCATCGATAAGGAGCACGAGCGATCTCACAGGGAGCTCATCGAGCCAGGCTAAGAGCTGCATCATCAATGGCTCGCGTCCCCTGCCGGAGTTGTATCGGAACCCGATCGTCGCGAACCGGTTGATAAGAAGCGCATTGAATTTTTCCTGGAAATCCCGCGAATCAGAGAAATCCCTGATTTCCGAAAAGTCCAGCCGGACAACCTTGTACGTCTTATCCTTCCATAACTTTTCAATCGCAAGCCCCTGGAAGTCCCGCAGGCCATGCTTGAAGAGCGTCTCGAAAGCAGACACCAGCAGTGATTTGCCAAACCGGCGGGGACGGGAAATGAACACCTTGCGGCTTTCACTGCAAAGTTGGTAAATAAAGGCGGTTTTGTCAGCGTACACGCACTGCTCGTCTCTCAGAGCGCGAAAGTCAGACTGACCAAGCGGAATCGGCTGGCGAGACTCAATTCCAGCGGACGGCGAAACTGATGAGGACATTTCATCAGCAGCGGCTGACCCGGCAGAAGCTGCATCAGCGCTCCTGTTTCGGAGCATGGTTAAGCGACGACCTCTCAGCTGTTTTTCAGGAATCGGAAACTTCTCCGGATGCAGCTGGTATTCGGGCGTGGGAATGAAGCACATTTCACGCACCATCCCGAGATGAAGAGAAGTCTTGCCTCCGCTCCTCAATTTGTCTGCCTTTGACCGATAGCGATAATGCACTGCCACACCGCCGGAAGTCGTTCGGGAGAGATCGGCATTTTTCGGCAGATCGCGGATTAATTCCTTATCAGGAAGCGGATTTTTCGTTTTCAGGCCGGTGGTCATCCCTGGGCTCCTAATATGGCCACATTCATCATGCCATTCATTATGGCATGAGTTTTGGAAATGTGTTTCTTAGAGCTCAGTTCGCCGGCCTGGTTCAGGCTGCCTTTGCATGCAGAGTCGTCTTGCAGGCGGACAAAGATGCATCGTCATGCGGAAGCAAAAACCGTAAGTGCGTTTCCGCGCTTCCATTTCCTTTTCAACAGTGCATAATCGGGTCAATTTTTCCCGTACACGCACTGCTTAATTCACAGAAAGGTGACCTTTTGACCGTTCTCATGCCTGAACCCAAGGGGACCAGGCTCGGCCAGGCGACGACCTATGCCGAACACTATTCCCCGGAACTTCTTCAGCCCATTCCCCGCGCGCTCGGTCGCGACGCCATCGGCGACCATGATTTTCAGGGCGCCGACATCTGGCGCCTTTATGAATTCTCCTGGCTCGACCACCGGGGCCTTCCCCATGCGGCGGAAGTGGAGCTCGCCGTCCCCGCCTCGACCCCTTCGATCATCGAATCGAAGTCTCTGAAGCTCTACGCGATGAGCTTTGCGATGACGAAGCTTGCGGACGCCGCGGAAGCCGAGGCGATTCTCACGCGCGACCTTTCCGAGGCTGCCGGAGGCGCCGTTCAGGCAAAAGTGAATCCTCTGCGCACATGGGAAACGAGGGTCGCACCGATGCCGGGCGACAATCTGGAAGAAATGCTCCCCGAAACGAAGGTTGACGCCTATGAAGTTTCGCCGGACCTTCTCGAAAGGGACTCGGCCGCAGGCGAGCGCGAGGTCTTCTGGTCGACCAACGTCTTCCGCTCGCTCTGTCCCGTTACCGGGCAGCCCGACTTCGCATCCGTTTCCGTTCATCTCTCCGGCGAAGCCGTCAATCCGGCATCACTGCTCAGATACCTCGCGAGCTACCGTCAGCACCGGGGCTTCCACGAACAGTGCGTCGAGCAGATCTTTCACGACCTGCGGTCGCGCTTTGACCTCAGAGTCCTCGAAGTGCAGGCCGCCTTCACGAGGAGAGGCGGCATCGACATCAATCCCTTCCGCTCGAACGTGCGGGAAATTCCGCTCAATTCCCCGCGCGAGCTGAGGCAGTAACGCGTTCGCGTTTCCCGGGTTTGAAGGCGCCCGGGAAACGCATTTTCCTGTATTGCAGAATTCAATTCTGTCAATCAGAGAAAGTCTGCAGGCTCGTCAACCTCTTTGTTTATCTCGGTTTTTCATAGATTTTCCCGACGCCCTTCCGTGGCCCCGTCCTTTCCTTGCGAAATATCAAACTGCCTCTCGAAATAACGCGGCAAAGTAGAGGCAACGCCTGATCGGGCAATGCTTATTTCAGCATTTCAAATTCAAAATCATCTCCGGTCAGGCAGCTCTTAGAAAGGAGAGAAACCTATGACCACTTCCATTTCGCGCCGCAGCCTCATCGCCGGTTCCATCGCGGGCACCGCCGCCATTGCCGCTCCCGCGTTTGCGAAAGCCGCTCCCAAGTGGGATGAGACTGTCGACGTCATCGTGGTCGGCACGGGCTTCGCGGGCCTTGCCGCTGCGATCGAAGCGAAGAAGGCCGGCGCCAACGTCATCGTTCTCGAGAAGATGACGTTTGCCGGCGGCAACTCCGCAATCAACGGCGGCATCATGACCGCCACGGGCTGCCCGCAGCAGAAGATGCACGGCATCAAGGACTCCCAGGAGCTTCTTGAGAAGGACATCCTCGTTGCCGGCGCCTACATGAACAACCGTGAAAAAGTTCATCAGATGGTCTCTCAGGTTCTGTCGAACTACGAGTGGTGCGTCAATGAACTCGGCGTTCAGTTCCTCCCCGATGCCATCGGCCAGGAAGGCGGCCACAGCGTTCCGCGCTATGTGACCACCACCAACGGCTCGGGTTCCGGCATCGTCATGAAGGAACTCGAATACGTGAAGAAGCTCGGCATCCCCGTTCGTCTTCGCACCTATGTCGAACACATCGTGCGCGATGAGTCCGGCCGCGTGACGGGCCTTGAAGTCCGTGAAAACTACAAGTTCCCGGACAAGACCTCCGGCACCGTGAAGCGCATCGCCGCGAAGAAGGGCGTCATCCTCTGCTACGGCGGCTTCGCTGCCGACGTGAAGTTCCGCATGTATCAGGATCCGAAGCTCGACGCTTCGCTCGATACGACCAACCAGCCTTCGGCCACGTCCGAACTCTGGCGCGAAACCTCCGCCATCGGCTGCCTGCAGGTTCAGAACGACTGGATTCAGTGCGGCCCGTGGGGCAACCCGAAGGAAAAGGGCATGGGCATCGGCTGGCAGTTCAACCAGACCGCTGCCGCTGAATACGGCATCTGGGTGAACTCGAAGGGCGACCGCTTCGTGAACGAACTCGCCAACCGCAAGGTTCGCGCCGACGCCATCATGGTTGAGCAGCAGAACGGCCTCAAGGCCTTCGCCATCTGCAACGAACCCAACGTGCAGCCGCTCAAGAAGCAGCGCCCGGGCTTCCTTGAAAAGATGCTCGACGCGAAGATTCTCGACAAGTACGACACCGTTGAAGCCATGGCCAAGGGCGCGGGCATTCCGCTCGACGAGCTCAAGAAGACCATCGCCGCCTTCAATGAAGCCGTCAAGACGAAGAAGGATCCGGCTTTCGGCCGCTACATCAACAATGACCAGGTCCCGATGGTTGACGGCCCCTGGTACATCGGCGAATGCCAGCCGAAGGTTCACCACTGCATGGGCGGTCTCTACACCGACCTCAACTGCCAGGTGATCGACGTGCGCAACGACAAGCCCATCCCGGGCCTCTATGCCGCCGGCGAATCCACGAGCGGCGTGCATGGCGCCGTCCGCCTCGGCTCCGTCGCGATTCTTGACTGCCTCGTCTTCGGCCGCATCGCCGGTCAGAAGGCCGCCAAGGCGTAAGACCATCGCCTGATGGAAACCGCCGGGGCCCGTAAGTCCCGGCGACCAGAAAAGCGCTTTCCGGACACTCTCCGGGGAGCGCTTTTTTCGTCTGAGCCCTTATCCGGCAAGTTTTTCTGAATTTGTAAATCCTGACGCCTCAGATCAACAATTGTGTCTGCCGGCACCTCTTCGGGTTTTCATGGGGATAGGATTGAATACATCCAGTTCGGGTGAACCCCTACTGCGAAAGCATAATTTCGCTCTGAGGGTCTTACCCTAAACAAAGTAGAAAAGAGAGAAAAGAAATGACGCTTGCAAATCGTCGTGAATTTTTCCGTACGGCTGCGGCCGGTGCGGTAGGCGCTGCCGGCATGCTGGGCGGCGTTGCGGCTGCTGAAGCCCGTTCGCCCAAGTCCGCCAAGTACGATCTCATCATCGTCGGCGCCGGCTGCGGCGGCCTCGTCTGCGCAATCCGTGCTGCCGAGCTTGGCCTCAAGCCCCTCCTTCTTGAAAAGATGCCCATGCCTGCCGGCAACACGATTTATGCCGCTGGCTTCCTTCTCGGCCTCAACACTTCGTTCCAGAAGGCCAAGGGAACGGCAAACGATACGAACGAAGCCTTCTTCAACGACATGATGAAGGTTTCGCAGCAGAAGGCCGTACCTGTCCTTACGCACAAGGTGGTCGACAACTGCACGAGGCTCCTTGAGTGGCTCCACTCCTACTGCGGCGTCAACTTCAATACGGGCGCGAAGCTCGTGTGGCCGATGCTCACCCGTGCGCACCTCGTTACCGGCGAAGTCAAGCCGGGCGGCGGTCAGCTCGCCATGACGCTTCTCAACAAGGCGAAGTCCCTCGGCGTTGAAGTCCGCACGAACACCAAGGTGGTCGAGCTCCTCTCCGATCCGAAGAAGGGCAACGTCAACGGCGTGCGCGTGAAGACGAAGGACGGCCTCTCTGAGGTCTATTCGAAGTTCGGCGTCGTTCTCGCCACCGGCGGCTACTCCGCCAACCAGCAGCTCGTCACGCAGTACATCGGTTCTGCGGGCGCCAAGATGCCGATTCGCGGTTCGCGCATCATCGCGGGCGAAAACGTGGTCCTCACGGCTCCGTTCCTCCCGAAGGTCGTGAACGTCGACCAGTATCACTGCGGCCCGATTTACGGCCCCACCGGCGCCAACCCGCTCAACATCGTCAACAACGGCATCTGCGTCAACAAGGAAGGCAAGCGCTTCACTGATGAAGGCCAGACCTACGTTCAGATGTCCCGCGACGTTGCCGCCAAGACGCCCGACAACTGGGCCTTCATGGTCTGCGACCAGACGACGCACGACATCCCGATTCTGAAGAACGACTGGGAGTCCTACAGCCGCACGAAGGCTCCGGTTTATACGGGCAACACCATCGAGGAAGCCGCCAAGGCCGCGGGTCTCGACCCGAAGGTTCTTGCCAAGACCGTTGAGGACTACAACGATGCCGTGAAGTCGGGCGAAACCTCGAAGCTCAGCCCGGTCAACACGCTCCCGAAGGCTCCGCTCATCGAAAAGGCGCCCTTCTACATCGTGCCCTTCCAGGGCGGCATGACGGCCACCTTCGGCGGCCCGCTCATCAACACCGAAGCTCAGGTGCTCGACACGGAAAATCATCCGATCGACGGCCTCTTCTGCATCGGCAATGCTGCCGGCGGCCTCTTCTACGACAACTATGTCGGCGGCGCTCAGCTCACCTCTGCAGGCGTCTTCGGCATGACTGTTGCTGAACACGTCAAGGCGCAGAAGGAAGGGAAGCTCTGATTGAAGTCTTCTGAAGACTTTTAAGCCGAGTCCCTGAAGCCGGCGGATTCTGATGAGTCCGCCGGCTTTTTCTGTGCCCGCCTGCCAGGGCACAATCGACAGTCTCCTCAATCGCGGCGAGTCCTTTGATGCCGCCCGCCGGGAAGCGACCACGGATGACCGTACGGAGAAAATCTACGAGCAGCCGTTCCGAGTCTTACTTTGCGGAACATCAACTCGTGGAGTGATTCCGGGATCGAGCATTCTTTGGAAGTGAAAAATCATAAAGACGATCGTGCATCGTTCGATTTTCCGCTCATAATCGCCTTTTGGAAGAGAAAGAGCCCCTTCATCGAGGCTCCTGCGTCTCATTCATTTCAACGAAAACTCTGGATCATGTCTGAGAGAGAAACTCTAACTGCCTCTCACTGGGGACTCTTCTACGCCCTGACCAAGGAAGGCCGCCTCACAGGGGCAAGGCCTTTCGAGAAGGACCGTGCGCCTTCGCCCAATCTTGAGGACATTGCGAACCTCCCCTACGCAGAAGCCAGAATCCTTGAGCCCATGGTGCGCCGGGGCTTTCTCGAAAAGAGAGCGGAAAGCCGCGCGGACCGCGGAAATGATTCCTACGTTCCGGTGAGCTGGGAGAAGGCGCTCGACCTCGCGGCCGATGCGATTCGAAGCACCTACCGGGATTTCGGGCCGAGTGCCGTTTGGGGCCGCTCCTACGGCTGGAAGTCTCCGGGAAGCGTCAACAATTCGATTGCACTCCTTCAGAGGCTTCTCAACCTCATGGGCGGCTACATTGAGACCGGGAACAGCTACTCCACGGCCGCAATCGGCACCATTCTCCCCTACGCGCTCGGCATGAAGGATCCGAGATCCACGGGCTGGGACACGATTCTCGAACATACGGAACGCATCGTCCTCTGGGGGTGCGATCCGCTCGTCACGAACGACATCGACTGGACGACGACGCTCCATGAGGCAACGGAGATCTTCAGAAGCCTCAAAGGCCGCCCGCGCATCCGCACGATTGCCGTCAACCCCGTCTGCCCCAAGACCGCTCAGGAAATCGGGAGCCAGTGGATTGCCGTCAAACCCGGCACCGACTGCGCCCTGATGCTCGGGCTCCTCTACGTGCTGATTGAGGAGAAGCTCGCCGACGAAGCCTTCCTCAGCCGCTGTACGACCGGCTGGCCCGAGCTCAGGTCCTATGTTCTCGGGGATGAGGACGGCATTCCCAAAACGCCCGCCTGGGCGGCTTCGGAATCCGGCGTCCCGGCCGGGGATATTGAAGCGCTTGCCCGCGACATGGCCTCTCACCGCACGATGATCATGTTCGGATGGGGTCCTCAGCGCGCCCGCTACGGCGAGCTTCCGCCATGGATGGCCGTGGCGCTCGCGGCAGCCCTCGGTCAGATCGGGCTCCCGGGCGGCGGCATCGGCACCAACTACCACTACTGCAACGGCGGATATCCGCCGGGAACGGGCCCGCAGCTCGGGCAGATCCCGTCGAGAGTGCCTCCCGCAGTTCCCGTCCTTCACCCCTGGAAGGGGAGCCGCGCCGTTCCGGTCGCACGCATGGCGGACGTTCTTGCCCATCCCGGCAAAGTCATCGCCTGGAACGGCAGCCGGATCGAATACCCGGACGTGCACCTCGTCTTCTGGGCAGGCGGCAATCCCTTTGCGCACCATCCGGATACGAGAAGGCTCGAGGAGGCCTGGCGCCGCCCCGACGCCGTGATCGTGGCCGAAAGCTTCTGGAACGCCACCGCTCGGCATGCGGACATCATTCTCCCGGCATCGACCTTTCTCGAGAGAACGGACATCACGCCGATCGGCACCTACATCAATGACGGCATCGTTCTCATGAAGCAGGCGATCGACCCGATCGGGAACTCGAGAAGCGACTACGCCATCTTCTCCGCCCTCGCGCGCCGCCTCGGCCTTGAGGAGCCCTTCACTGAAGGAATGACGGAAGCGGAATGGATCAGAAAGCTCTATGAGGACGCGAGAAGCCGGAGCCTCGAATCCGGCCTCAAAACGCTTCTCCCCGAATGGGAAGATTTTGAAAAAGCCGGCGTCATCCTCTACCCGCACGAAAAGAAAAATGATGGGTTTGTCGCCTTCGCGGATTTCCGCCGCGACCCCGAGGCGCATCCCCTCAAAACGGAGACCGGGAAGATCGTTCTTTATTCCGAGCGGATTGCGAGCCTCGGCTACGCCGACTGCCCGCCGCACCCGGCCTATCTGAAGCCCTACGAAGCCTACGGGAACGCAGAGCATGCGGCGGACGTTGCGGCGCTCAGGAACCCCGAAGGCGGGTACCTCCAGCTCGTATCGCCCAAAAGCGATGCACGGCTTCACAGCCAGCTCAACGCCGTTACCTTCCGGAAGTCCCAGATTGCCGACCGGGAAATCTGCCTCATCAACCCGGCAGACGCATCTCTGCGCAACATTGCAACGGGCGACGTGATCCGGGTCTCGAGCCTGCGCGGCGCAATTCTTGCCGGGGCCTTCGTGACGGATTCCGTGCGTCCCGGAGCCGTCGTCGTGCATCACGGCGGCTGGTTCGATCCGCAGAAGGTAGAGGGCGAAGCGCTCGACGTTCACGGATCATCCAACGTCCTTACGCCCGATGACCCGGCAAGCTCCCTCTCCTGCGGCAACATCGCGTCCACCGCGCTCGTTCAGGTTTCCAAATGGACGGGGACAGCGCCGGAGGTCAAGGTATTCGAGCCTCCTGAACACTGATTCCTGCTCAAATGCGCGCCTCCCCGGGTAATACCGCAGGAGGCGTTCTTTTATCCGCCGCCCGGCAGTCAGCCTTCAGGCAATATGTCCTTCATGCCGATGGCCCGCGGGGCCTTCGCGGCAAGGCTTCGGAGCAGGAATCCTCTTTTCTGCTCCGAAGCATTCTTCGAGTGCCTGCTGCACCGGATAGCTTCCCTCTTCTGCATCGGCTCTTCCTTTGGAAAGCCGTGGCGCTCTGGAAGCTGAGAACTTCCGTCGACAGGCACAAGGTCGCATTGACCTCATGCACGCCGCCAGCTCGCGTCCTCAACGTACCGCCTCACGGAGCCGATCCATGTCCATTTTTATTAACAAAGGTATTTAATAGTTGACGGATGGTGCTGTGTGGCGCTTGGGGTCAGGCCGCCTGTGCATAGAGGGTACTCTCATTCGTAAAACAGGC
>NZ_WEHX01000082.1 GCF_009183815.1 Sutterella seckii
AAGCAAGCCTATAGCGTAAAAAAATAAAAAAGGGCGCTATCCTACTGCTGCAGGGATGGGCGCCCTTTTTTCTGCTTTCAAACTCCCAAACTCAGGTTTTGGCGTCATGTTAGCCGCGGGGCGTTCTCCGCCGCATCGGGCATTAGGCCGACCGTTGTCGCGCTTCCTCGCGTACCGAAGGCTTCCCGAATGGGACTTGCGGAGTGAAGTCCCTCAAAAGAAAAGCTCCGTCCGTGCTGCTGCCGGCGGAGCTTTTCTCAGATCAGGGTCCGGACGGAGAGCCGGCTCTGAACCTTTCAGATGTAGCGCTTCAGGAACTCGCGCGTGCGCGGCTGCTGCGGATTGACGAGGACGTCGCGGGGCTTTCCCTCCTCAACGACGCGGCCGTCCGCCATGAAGACCACCCAGTCGGCCACTTCGCGCGAGAAGGGAATTTCGTGCGTGACGACGACCATGGTGAAGCCTTCCTTCGCGAGGTCGCGGATGGTGTTGAGGACTTCGCCCACAAGTTCCGGGTCGAGCGCGGACGTGGGTTCGTCAAAAAGCAGCAGGTCGGGCTGGATGCAGAGCGCGCGGGCAATGGCGACGCGCTGCTGCTGGCCGCCCGAGAGACGGCGGGGGTATTCCCCGGCCTTCTCAAGGAGCCCCACGCGCTTCAGGAGCTTCAGGGCGCGCTTTCTCACAATTTCCGGGTCTTCGCCGTGCACGTGCACGGGGGCTTCCATGACGTTTTCAAGGACCGTCATGTGCGGGAAGAGGTTGAAGCTCTGAAAGACTATGCCGATCCGGCGGCGCTGCTGCGCTAGAACCGGGTAGGGCGCTTCCTCGAGGCGGCCGTTCTTCTCGACGTAGCCGATCTGAACGCCGTCCACCTGAATCGAGCCCGAATCGATGGATTCGAGATGATTGATGGTTCTCAGGAGCGTCGACTTCCCCGAGCCCGAGGGGCCGAGGATGACGACCACCTTGCCGCGGTGGACTTCGAGGTTGATTCCTTTCAGAACTTCGTTCTGACCAAAGGACTTCTTTACGTTGCTCGCGCGAACGACGATCGCCGGGCCCGTCTTGATCGGGTGAACTTCCGTTGCTTCGTCAAGGATCTGATCTGCTGCCATGTTTTTCTTCTCCTGTGATTCCCAACGATGCCTCAGGCCTGGGGCGCTTCAGGCACGTAGCCCGAATTGCGCTCGCTTCTGCCGTAGTAGCGCTCGATCTTCGCCTGCACGACGGTAAGCACCGAGGTGATGACGAGGTACCAGATGACGGCGACGAGAAGGAGCGGGATGATCTGGAAGTTTTCGTTGTAGATCGTCTGGACGGAATAAAGGAGGTCGTCCATGGCGATCACGGAAACCATGGCCGTCGCCTTCACCATTGAAATGACCTGGTTCCCGGTCGGCGGGATGATGGAGCGCATGGCCTGGGGAAGGAGCACGCGAAAGAGAATCTGGCGCTTGCTCATGCCGAAGGCTTCCGCGGTTTCACGCTGCGCCGGATCCACGGACTGGAGGCCCGCGCGGATGATTTCGCCCATGTAGGCGCCTTCATTGAGCGAAAGCCCCACGATCGCGGCGGTGAGCGGCGTGATCACGTCGTTCGTCGCGACCGTCCAGACGCCGGGGATTCCGAGCGTGGGGAAGAGCGCCGCGAAGTTGTACCAGAAGAGGAGCTGCACGAGAAGCGGAGTCGAGCGGAAGAACCAGAGGTAGAGGTCCGCGAGCCACGCAAAGAAGCGCATATTGCTCATCTTGAACATCGCGCAGAGGAGCCCGAGCACGGTGCCGAGAATCATCGAGACCACCGTGAGGGAGAGCGTCATCTTGATGCCCGTGAGAACGCTCGGCGCAAAAAGGTATTCGCCCACGGTCTGCCAGCCGAAGTTGGGGTTGACCGCGCAGGCGGCAACCGCGGCGACGAGGAGAAGCGCGATGAGGAGGGTAACGGCGAGCCGCACGGGATGACGGCGCGGAACGGCGGTGCTCACGTCGATTGCCGTTCTGGCAAGCTCTTCGGATGTCCATTTCCGCGGCTTCTCTGCCGCGCCCGTAGTGCTGGTGGTCGTCATGTGGGGAGGCTCTGATTTGTTCTATTGAAAGGGGAAATGCGTGATGCCGCCCGGACGGGGGCTTGGGGAATCCGCTCCGTCCGGGCGAGAAGCGTGCGGAAATTACTTCTTCTGGGTGGCGAGGTTGATGCCGGGGGCTTCAAGCTTGTTGTAGGTGAGGTTCCACTTGTCGAGGACCGCCTGATAGGTGCCGTTCTTGAAGAGCACCTTCATGCCTTCAAGAATGACGGGCGTCAAAGCGCTGCCCTTCGGGAGCACCGCCCCCTGGAAGATGTCGCTGAAGCCGTTCTTTTCGCCCACGGCGGCGAGCTCAAGCTTTCCGCCCGACTGGCTCACGAAGTAGGTGAGCGGCGCCTGGCTCGAGAAGAAGGCGTCGGCGCGGCCAGAGGAGAGCGCCATCGTGGGCGCCGCCTGACCTTCAAAGGAGAGCACCGTGACGGGCTTCTTTCCTTCCTTCACGCACACTTCCGACTGCTTCTTGATGACGCGTTCGGCGCTTCCCGCCGCCATCACGGAAACGCGAAGGCCGCAGGTGTCGGCAATGCTTCTGATGTTGTGGGGATTCCCCTTCTTGACGGCGAAGACCACGAATTCCTGCACGTAGTCGACGAAGTCGTAATTGACCTCGCGGTCGGGATAGTCGCCCACGGGTTCAAGCGAGACGTCGTAGCGCCCGGACTTGAGGCCGAGCATCGTGGCGGAATGGCCGGCGATCTTCGTCGTTTCGATTTTGACGCCGAGCACTTCGCCGAGCGCCTTGGTGAGGTCCATCGCGGCGCCTTCAATCGTCTTGTCGGCGCGCGTGATCGTGTAGGGCGAGAAGCTTCCGATCACGCAGTTGCGGATGACGCCCGCATCCTTAATGGCCTGCGGGAGCTGAGCGTTGAGCGCGGGATCAAGCTTCTGAACGGGAATGTCGGCGGCGAAGGCGGAACCTGCGCCGAAGAGAAGAGCGGCGGCAGCGGCTGCGGCAGTGAATGCGTGCTTCATGATTTTTCCTCAAATGGTTCGGTCGTATCAGAGTTCGCCCGCTTCGCGGAGTCTGGGCGCGGCAAAGCGGCGGTTTTCGAGAACGGGGAGCGCCTTCCTGCACTTTTCAACCCGGGCGGGATCGATGTCGGCGACGAGGAGCTCGTCCGTCGTGCCGCACTGGGCAACGACGACGCCGAAGGGGTCAACGAGCTTCGAGGAGCCGATGTTGACCGGTCCGCATTCGCTTACGCCCGCGACGAAGCAGGTGTTTTCAAGCGCACGGGCTCTCAGCGACAGATCCCAGTGCATTTCCTTCAGGGGGCCCTTCACCCAGGCGGCCGACACCACGAGGAGGTTGGCGCCCGCGAGCGCAAGCGCGCGCGTGATTTCGGGGAAGCGCGCGTCGTAGCACGTGATGAAGCCGCATTTGAAGGGGCCGACATCAACGAGCGCGGGGACTTCATCGCCCGGAACGGCGTTGTCGCTTTCCTTCGCGCTGAAGGCGTCGTAGAGATGGAGCTTCTGGTAGACGAGCTTCAGTTCCCCGTCCTTCACGACGAGAAGGTCGTTGGCGTAGCGTTCCTCGCCCGGGATCTTCGCCTGCACGGTGCAGACGACGGTGACGCGCTTTCCTTTGGTAGCGGCAAGGAGCGCCGTCACGAAGGGGCCGTCCAGCGGTTCGCTGTGAAGGCGCGGCCAGTCCTTGTCGCCCGGCTTTCTCGCGATGATGCCTTCGGGAAGGACGAGGAGGTCGGCGCCCTTCTTTTCGGCGCGCTCGATGAAGTCGCGGGTGATCGCCTGATTCTCTTCGCTCGTTTCCTTCACGAAGAACTGGCCGAGCGCCACGCGGAAATTCTTTTCTTCAATCATTTTGCAAAGTCCTCCGGAAAGAGCTTCCTTGCGGTATTGAGGTGCTCCGTCAAGTGCTGCTCATAGGCCTCGCGGCAGAAGTCGTCGACCATCCTTTCATTCGCCTCGAACCCCCAGGCGTCGTAGTCGGGGGAGAGCTGCGTTCCCTCGTCGATCAGGTCCTGAAGCACCCAGGGCGTCGTTTCGGCGTAGCGGCGGCGCTTTTCGCGCCAGAGCTTTCTCGAGGCGTCGAGCGTTTCGCAGAGCTCCTTCACGGCCCAGGGATTGGCGCGCACGAAGGATTCCTTGAGGGCGAGGATGTGGATCCCCGGGACGTAGCCCGTTTCCCTGAAGTAGGCGATTTCGTGAGCCTTGAAGTCGCGCACGACGGGGCGCAGGCCAAGCTTCCCTTCGCAGTAGCCCTGCGGCATGAAGGCCTGGAACATCGCATCGATGCGGCCGCTATGGAGCATGTCGACGAGCGGAACCTCGTTTTCCTCGTGCGTGATGTTGGCGCCGTTCCAGAAGTCCTTGCCGCGGTTGGGCTCGACCTTGTCCTTGGCAGTGCAGCGCGAGAGCACCCAGTTGATCTTGTCGCAGTCGACGCCCGCGCGGCGCAGAAGCGCCCGGGTCCAGGTGTTGCCGGAATCCTGCCAGCCCGAAAGCCCGATGGTCTTTCCTTCGAGGTCTTCAATGCGCTCGAGGGGACTCCCGTTCGTCGTCACGATGTTGCGGGTGCGGAAGCCCCGCATGATGAAGAAGGGAACGGCGACGATGCCCTGGGCCTTATTCTGGTCGATGCGCAGGTTGTAGCGCGAAAGACTCATCTCGGCGGCATCCGCTTCCGGGTCCTCGGCAACGTTGTCGATGAGGGACGAAACGCGGGTGGTCTGAATGTCGAGCTTCTCGGATTTGACGTCGCCCAGAAGAAGCGGCGTCCAGAAATCCCAGTCGCGAACCTTGAGACGAAGTTGAAGCGCCATGTTGAGTGTCTCCGGAAAAAGTATCGGTAAACAGAAAAATCGCTGCCGGGCCTTGTCCGGCTTGGGGTCTTTCGATTCTATGAGCGCGATGAAGAAAGAATCTGCTTAGTCAATTCGGTTTATGCCCGGGGACGCTTTGATTTGGATCAGGGTTTCGGCGGGATGCGCAGGAAGGCGCGCCAATGAGGTTTGATGGGTGAAAGATGGGGCTTGCTGCCGGATTGCCGGCCGCAGCGCAGTATTCAGAATCAGAGCCCGAAAGCGGCTTGTCGAAACCGGGGAGCAATGCTTCGACGCTTCCGGATAGAGCTCGGCCTCATCAATTTTCCATCGCGAGATAGGCGGCAAGAAGCTCTTCTGGGAGCCTCCCCGATGTCTGGAGTGAAGTTCAACAGCAAAAAAATCCCGGAGAGGCTTTCGGGGCCTCTTCCGGGCAGACTTCCGAGAAAGAATATGAAGAAAAGAGGAGTGTTTCTCTGCTAAAAATCAGAAGTTGTGCATCATGCCGGCCGCACCCATGAACTGGTTGAAGCGGGCAGGTTTGGACAACAGCTTGTCGCCGTCAGCGTAGGAGGCGGCGAGATAAAGGCGCGTGCGCTTTGAAAGCGCGTAGTAGTAGACGCTGCCGCCCGAAATGACGGTGCCTTCGGTTTCGCTGAGGCCTTCTTTATTCCCCTGCCATTCAAACTTCCCGTAGGTGAGGGACCCCGTGAAGGTGTGGCGTCCCACGGGATAGGCGGCCGTCACCACAACGGCGTTGCTTCTCAGGCCTTTTGCGGACTGGTCGTAGCGTGAAGCTCCGACCATCTGGTTTCTGAGGTCGGCAGCAGCGCCGATGCGCCAGTCGTTTTCGCCGTGGTAGTAGGTGACGGCAGAGACAACGGGCCCGAAGTCGTAGCTCGCGATCAGGTGCGTGCCGAAGGTGTCATGCTTCTTCGGGGCCTCGGGATTGAGATGATCAGGCTTCTCCCAGGAGAGGATGGTGCCGAAGCGGAGCTTTTCGCCCGTCCAGCCGCCTGCGAGCTGAGCGACGATGTTGCGGTCCGACCAGCCGTAGTTCTTTTCCTGGGTTTCCGAGCCGTTGGAATAAAGACCCTGAAGGAAGAAGCCTTTCGTGCCCTTGGTCGAGAAGGCGACGGCGTTGTCGAGGTTTTCCGGCGCATTGAAGGTGACGTTTGCCGGGGCGATGCCCACGAAGCTCGCGTTCGTCATGTTGGCGCGAAGGCGCATGTACATGGAATAGGGCTGCGTCGCGCAGGAGAAGTTCGCGATTCGGCCGAAGGAGAACTCAATGTCGTTGTTGCCGACGAAGAGGCGCGTGGAGCCGAAAAGGTGATCCTGGTTGGCGAGAGACCCCGTGTCGAGCGCGATGGTGGAGCCGACATGAAAGCCCGCGTACCAGTCGTCCCAGAGCTTTTCCGTGCCTTTCAGGTTGATGGCGGAATCCCACGGCGTTTCCTTGTAGCCGGCCATCTTGAACGAATCGTCGCCGTTCTTGGGGTTCGTGTAGTAGAAGCCTTCGGCAATGATGCCGGAGATCTGAACCTCGGCGGCGGAGGCGGCAGCGGCTGCTGTGAGGGAGAGCGCAGCGGCTGCGGCGGCGAGCGTAATTCTGGAGAGAGGCATTTGGTCGGATTCCTTTTTGCGGTTGATTTTTGCGGGTGCGCCCGATTCTTGATGCGGGGCCTTGGGGATCGCCTGAAGTGGTCGGCTTCGTGCGGGCCCCTTGAAAACAATCTATTGGAATCGATTGGATGCGTCTATCGGATCTTTCCTCGCGTCTCCGATCACTTCAGAGAAAAGTTCTTCCCATTTTTGATAGTTCGTTTGGGTTAGGTCGTTGGTATAGGACGCATTGAGATGGCGCAGGTATTACTTCAATCAATCCCTGATCTCTCTGCGGATGAGCGCAGAATCATGAGACAAACGCCATCGAAGCTTTTCGTTCGAGCAGGGGAGATATTCATGATCACGCTGAGCCAACGCAGCAGCACCTTTACCGATTCCGTCATCCGCCGCATGAGCCGCGTCTGCGCCAAATACGGCGCCCTCAACCTCGCGCAGGGGTTCCCCGACTACAACCCGCCCGAACCGATGCTGAAGCGCCTTGCGGAAGTCGCCTACCAGGGACCGCACCAGTATGCAACCACCTGGGGCGCGCAGAATTTCCGCGAAGCGCTCTGCGAAAAGGTGAAGCACTTCAGCGGACTCGAATACGATCCGAATTCCGAGGTCGCCGTCACCTGCGGCGGCACGGAAGCCATGATGGCCTCCGTTCTCGCAACGGTGAACCCCGGCGACAAGGTGGCGATCTTCTCGCCCTTCTACGAGAACTACGGCGCCGACGCGATCCTTTCGGGCGCAGAACCCATTTTCGTGCCGCTGAAGCCCCCTTCCTTCTCGTTTGACGAGGAGGAGCTCAGAAATGCCTTCCGTCAGGGCGCGAAGGCCCTCATTCTCTGCAACCCGTCCAATCCGTCCGGCAAGGTCTTCACGAGGGACGAGCTCCTTGCGATCGCGAAAATCGTGAAGGAATTCGACGCCTTCGTGATTACGGACGAGGTCTACGAGCACATCATCTACAAGCCCGCGGTCCATACGTACTTTGCGGCGCTCCCCGGCATGCGCGAGCGCACGATTGTCTGCAACTCGCTCTCGAAGACCTATTCGATCACGGGCTGGCGCCTGGGCTACGTCCTCGGGCCCGCGGAAGCGCTCGACCGCGTCCGCAAGGTTCACGACTTCCTGACGGTCGGCGCTGCGGCGCCCCTCCAGGAAGCGGCCGTTACGGGCCTCAAGTTCGGCGACGACTACTATGAGGAGCTTCAGGCCGAATACACGCACCGGCGCGATCTCTTCCTTTCAGGACTCGATTCCTTGGGCCTCAGGTACTTCCGTCCGCAGGGCACGTACTTCGTGCTCGTCGACATCAGTGACTTCGGCTATGACGACGACTATCAGTTCTGCCTCGACCTCGCCGAAAAGGTGAAGCTCGGCGCCGTTCCGGGATCGAGCTTCTTCCGCGAGCCCGTGCACGACTACATTCGTCTGCATTTCGCGAAGGGCGACGACCGGGTGCTCGAGGACGCGATCAATCGCCTGAGGAACATCAAGATCCTCCAGAAGTAATCTGTGGTCATTCTTAGGACAAAGGACCGGGAGCTTGAAGAAGCTTTGCCGGTCCTTTTCTATTTCAGAGCACGCGGCGTCTCTGCGGGTGCAGGGGAGACGTGCACCATCTTTCGTTTGAGCCATGATGCTGCGGCCTGAGGAGAATCTTTTATCACTTAGCCTTGATATTTCATCTGGCCTCGGAGCTCCGATCTCTGAGGCTGAATTGAGAATCGATCTCATCTAGTCGCCATAAATCCGCGCAGCGGGTACAACACCCCCTTACCCCCGAGTTGACAACGAGTCGGGGACGCTCCGTCAGGGGCTATTCCATCCGTGAATTTCCGCTAGCCGGCTAACACGGACCTCGCGAGAAGGCAAAAATATTCCCCCTCAGCGAAACCGTTTAACCGGCTTTTTCACACGCCGTTCTCGTCCCTCTGAAGCCGCTCCTGCTCTGCCCGCATTAACGCCATCACCTTCTCTCTAGCCTCTTTCTCAAGCGTCTTGTCGTTCTTGCGCCCTTTGGGGCGTCCGACCGTTCGCTCCCCAGACTTCTGAGCCGCCTCGCGCTTGGCTGCTTCGACCAACTTGGCGACTTCCCGGTCGATGCGCTTCTGATTCCAAGCTCCCTTGGGACGTCCAGCTTTGCGCTTCTCCTTCGTCTCCTGCGAGAGATCCGCCTGTGTCGGCGTACTCTTGTTCTTTGAGCCTTTCGGGCGGCCTGGCTTGCGCTTCACGGGCTCTTCGACCTTCAAACCCAACGCTTCGGCTTTGCGGCGTTCTTCTTCGGCTTGAGCCTGTTTTTCGAGGGTCTTTTGGTTCAGGGAGCCCCGGGGACGCCCCGGACCACGACGCTCCGGCTCAGCTTTTGGCGGTGCTTCATCTGCAACGGAGACGTCTTCGGCCGCAGCTGCCTGCGACTCTTGCTTTGGTTCATTGCCGCTTGCCGGCTCTTCCTCATTCTGTGGATTCCACTTCGTTTCATCGAGAGGCGGCAGCGTGCGAGTCATGCTCTCGAAGTGCTGATCCGCCGCTCTATTGGAGATGTCCAGTGCAACCGCCTCGAAATGCCTCTGCGACAATCCAAGCCCGGCCAGAAAGCTGCTCGTTGAACTCAGCATGTCATTGGTAAAGTCATACGTGTCGCTTGTGGTTTTGAAAATCCGGCATCGATCCGTCTCCAGGATCATCTTGTTTACGTCAAAACCGAGCCGCTTGCAGAGATTGAGCATTTGCGAGCGAATGATGGCTGCGACAAAGGCAGCGGTGAATTTGCTTTCAATGCTCTTGTCGCTGTGGACGCGCGTGGTATGGAAGCCCAGCTGCTTCTTCAGGATCATGAACTGTTTCTCTGAAGCATCGCGGCGATCGTAACGTTCGTCGATTTCGTCGGCAGTCATGTCTTCGGACGAAGCAATGGCATAAAAGCCCTTCGCCTCCAAGGCTTCCTGCCACTTCTGTTCTTTAACGACTACTTTCTTGACGCCTTCCTCCTCAACGATCTCAAGGTAGGGGCGCAACTCGGCAGAAACGCTGATTGTCTCCTTGCCGTTGGCCTTCTGCGGTTTGGCAAGCTTCTTGGTGAGCTTTGCCTTCTCGCAGAGGATCTTTAACGACAAGTGCTCCGCTCGAGCGCCGCCGTTGACGTGGTCGTAGAAGAGCGCCACGCAGTCCTCGTGAGTGCTCTCCTTGAAGAGCTTGACTTTGTCAGTAATGCCGAAGAGGAACTTCTGATCGACGATGTGGCGGACCTGACAGCGGATCTCCGCCGAATGCCGCTTGTACATCTCCTTGAAGCCTGCCGTTGACTCCTTGAGCATGATGACCCAGGCATAGCCGCACTCCTCAATCAGCGACATGACTTCTTGAGAGCAGAAGCCGCGATCGAGAATGATGCCTGCGACATCAATGTCTTTGTCCGTCAGAGTCTTGACCAGGCGCTTGATTGCCTTGGCATCAACCATCCCTCCGTGGTTGACAAACCACGTGACCGGAACACCTCTGGCTTCATCAACAGCCCATATGTAGCTGACGATATTGACGTTCTTGTGAGATTTGGCGGCTCCCTTGGCAGCAAGGCGA
Source organism: Sutterella seckii (assembly GCF_009183815.1). Taxonomy (GTDB): domain Bacteria; phylum Pseudomonadota; class Gammaproteobacteria; order Burkholderiales; family Burkholderiaceae_F; genus Sutterella; species Sutterella seckii. Next base: position 10,066 of record NZ_WEHX01000082.1, read on the forward strand.
CTTTCAGAAACGGCGCAATCGTTGTTGGAGCCGTCAATGCAAAGCCATACAAGCCTGGTGCCATTTGCTTTACACCGGTCTAGCCAACCGGATCGCAATGCATTGATTTCTTCGCTGGAGATGCTACCGAACAGCTCCGAGTACCAAGTGTCTTCATACGCCCGTTCCGAAAAGAGTGCTTGAGTGCGCATGGTTTCGGCGAAGAGCTGCGTGGTGTTGCTTCGGGAGCGGAGCAGGAACATTGCGTAGTCCATCACCGCATTGCCGTTCTTGGGGCCCATGGCCTCTTGGAGAATGTCGTAGAGGCCCGTGCTCCGGCCGATGGCGAGCGTTGCGCAGTAGAGCCCGATGTGAAATTCGAACGGCAGACGCGGTTCTCCATAAACCTTCGCCCATTCGGCGGGGTAGCGCATGCGGAAGGTGTCGTTGGGGTACATGAGCGAGAGAGTCCCCGTCACAGGGTCCTTGACGGCACGTCCAAGAACGAGCTGATTGCGGCGGTTGTCTTTGGTGCGCGTAGAGATGAAGACACGACCGTTGCCTCGATTGATGAGGCAGAAGTCAGGAATCGGAATGGGCTTTAGTTCACGGTAAATATGCGACATGAAAACTATCTAGAAACGTTAGCCTTGGCTAACTAATGATTGTACAATATTTCAATGAGTTTTGCAAGCAAAAAAATAGAGCGGATGCCTTGAGAGTAAGGCATCTGCTCTATCAAAAAACTTTGGACAGTTGAGTGTGCGTGAAGCTCGTGTTAGTGCGCGCGCGTCGTATTCCGCTTTCGACTGCGCCGCTTCTTCAAGGGCTTATGCGGCTGCTCGCGCCTGAGCAGAGCGTGCCGAACCTGACTTTGGGAGTTTCAAGGCCCTAAAAATCGTGGGTTGCCCTGCACCCCACTTTTTTTGACCTGAATTCTCTATTTCGTTATATAGGCTGGTTA
>NZ_WEHX01000083.1 GCF_009183815.1 Sutterella seckii
GCCCAAGAGAAGAAATCCAGCAAGCCTCTGTGAAAATATTCCCCTTATCGTCATGCAGCTTCAAGGGGTGCTGTTACCGGATTTCTGGAAATTCACGATGTCCCGTCTCACACGCAGAAACTTCCTCGCCGCCGGCGCTGCCGGCACGGCTGCCGCCTTCGTGCCTCAGACGAATGCGGCCGCGAAGCCCGCTCCGGTTGAACCGGGGAATCCTGCGGCGCTTAAAAGCGCCGCACAGTTCCGCGAGAAGCCGCTTTCCGTTCCGACGAAGAAGGACCTGGAGCTCTCCAATACCTTCAGCCTCGGTAAGTCGACGCTCGACGAAAATGAAGTCATCACGGCGTCCCGCTGGGGCGTCGTGCGCGCGCATGTTCAGGGCGGAAAGCTCACGCACCTCACGCCCTTCGAGCATGACTATGCGCCCTCCGTCAACATGAACGGTCTCTGCGAGCTTCCCTATTCCTCCTCCCGCATCCGCTATCCGATGGTGCGCGAGGGATATCTCAGGAACGGCCCAGCAAGCCGCGAACACCGCGGCGAAGAGAAGTTCGTGCGCGTCTCCTGGGAGACGGCGCTTGATCTCGTCGCGAAGGAAATGAACCGCGTCTACGACGCTTACGGTCCGAGCGCCGTCTTCGGCCGTTCCTACGGCTGGATGTCGACGGGCAAAGTCAATGCCGCGATCAACCTTCAGCAGCGTCTTCTCAATCTGAGAGGCGGCTTCATCCAGTGCATCAACAGCTATTCGACGGCTGCCATCAGCCGCATTCTGCCCTATGTCGTCGGCACGGGCGACCCGCGCTCGACGAGCTGGGACGTCGTGATGAAGCATTCCGAGCGCGTCGTCCTCTGGGGATGCGATCCGATCGTGACGAACGACATCGACTGGCTTACGACCCTTCACAACAGCTACGGCTACTTCCGCGCGCTGAAGGAAAAGGGAACGAAGACCATCGCCATCAATCCGCTGAAGCCCGACACCGCGGAATATCTGGTCTCCGAATGGATCGCGCCGCGCCCCGGCACGGACTGCGCCATGATGCTCGGCATGCTCCACGAACTCGTGAGAACGAAGAAGGCCGACACGGAATTCCTTACGAAGTGCTGCTCGGGCTGGCCGGAACTCCATGACTACATTACCGGCAAGACCGACGGCGTCGAGAAGACTCCGGCCTGGGCCGCCCGCGAATGCGGCGTGCCGGCTGAAAGAATCGTGAGCCTCACGCACGAGCTTCAGGAACACCGCACGATGATCATGATGGGCTGGGGAATTCAGCGCATTCAGTACGGCGAACAGTCGCACTGGATGGGCTTTGCGCTCGCGGCGGCGCTCGGTCAGATCGGTCTTCCGGGCGGCGGCATCGGCACCAACTATCACTATTCCAACGGCGGTTCGCCCCTCTGCACGGGACCGTTCCTCGGCGGCATTTCGAGCGGCGTCAAGCCCGTGAAGCCCTCGACCCTGCCCTGGAAGGGCAGCCAGACGATTCCGGTCGCGCGCTTTGTCGACTGCTTCCTCAATCCCGGCAAGACCATCGACTTCAACGGCACGAAGGTGACCTATCCGGAAGTCCGTCTCGTCATGTGGGCGGGCGGCAATCCCTTTGCGCATCAGCCCGACACAATGAAGCTCGAGCGCGCCTGGAAGAAGCCCGAAACGGTTGTCGTCACCGACACGGTGTGGACGGCGACGGCGCGTCACGCCGACATCGTGCTCCCGGCCGCAACGGTCTTCGAACACAACGACATCACGAATATCGGCACCTACTCGAACGATGGTCTCGTGGCGATGCAGCAGGCGATCGAGCCGCAGTGGGAGTCGAAGCCCGACTACTGGATCTTCAGCGAACTTGCGAAGCGCATGGGTCTTGAAGCGGCCTATACCGAAGGTCTCGACGAGATGGGCTGGATCAAGCGTCTCTACGGCGAATCGCAGAAGATGGGCGAACGCATCGGCGTGAAGCTCCCCGCCTTCGAAGAATTCTGGAAGAAGGGCTACTTCCTTTTCGACGTGGCCGAAAAGGACCGCAATTTTGTGGCTTACGAAGCCTTCCGCAAGGATCCGAAGGCGAATTCGCTCGCAACCGAGAGCGGCCTCATTCAGCTTTATTCGCCGAAGATCGCCTCCTACGGCTACAAGGACTGCCTCGGGCACCCCGCGTACTTTGTGCCGACCGAAGGCGTCAACACGAAGACCAAGGCGCATCCGCTCGCCCTCATGGCCTGCAAGAGCCGCTACCGCATGCACAGCCAGCTCGACGGCACGGTGAGCCATCAGTTCGCGAACATCAACGACCGCGAACCCTGCTGGATCAACCCGGCGGATGCGAAGGCGAGGGGCCTGAAGTCGGGCGACGTCGCGCTCGTGAAGAATGACCGCGGCGCGCTCCTTGCGGGCGTCTACGTCACGGACCGCGTGCAGTCGGGCGTTGTGGTCGTGCACCATGGCGCCTGGTTCGCTCCGCTCGATATCGACGGCCTCCGCGTCGACGTGCACGGGAACTCCAATACGCTCACGATGGACGAACCCACGTCGTCGCTCGCCTGCGGCAACATTGCTTCGACCGCGCTCGTCGAGGTGGAGAAGTGGACGAAGGCGCTTCCGCGCGTTTACGTCTACGATCAGCCTGAAAGCGTGCTTCAGGCCTGACGCGTGACCCTCACGAGGAAGGCTTCGGGATCTCTGCTCCCGAAGGCCTTCCTCCATAGGACGAACCGCAGATTCTCTTCGCTGTAATATGTTGTTTTTATGTTGATTCTTATGGAAATTCTTTTATAAGAGAAAAATATTGAAAAAATGCTGTAAAATTCTTCTATATAAGAATTTCTTTTGATCTCATGCATATGTATCCGCGCCCGCTCTACCTCGAACAACTTCTTCAGTTCAGGGATAGTCCCGTCGTCAAGGTGATTACGGGAATGCGCCGCTGCGGGAAGAGCGCCTTGCTTGAGCTCTACAGGGATGCATTGCTCAATAGCGGCGTGCCCCCGGAGAGAATCTTCAGCTTCAATTTTGAATCTCTCGCCAATGCAGATCTGCTCGACTATATGGCGCTCTATAAGCGCGTCATGGCGAAAGCCGGGGAGACGAAAGAGAAGGTCTATCTCCTCTTCGATGAAATTCAGGAAGTGGACGGCTGGCAGAAGGCCGTCAATGCTTTCCGGGTGGATCTCAATGCCGACATTACAATTACCGGCTCCAATGCAAGGCTCCTTTCCGGTGAACTTGCAACGCTCATTGCCGGGCGGTACGTCGAAATCCGCGTCTGGCCGCTGAGTTTTGCGGAGTTTCTGCTCTTTAACGGCCTGAAGATCGAATCGTGCGACCTCCAGAAGGCTTTCGACGCCTTTGTCCGCCAGGGAGGCCTCCCGGGGCTGCACCAGATCAGCGGCGGAATGGAAGCCCGGATGCAGTACCTGGGAGACATCTTCGACGCCGTGCTGCTCAAGGATGTCGTGCAGCGCAATAACGTGCGCGATGTCGAGCTCCTCTCAAGAATTATTATGTTTTTAATGGATAATATTGGGAGCCTATTTTCCGCGAAGACTGTATCGGACTTCCTGAAGAGCCAGGGGAGAAAGCTCAGCACGGAAACCGTATACAACTACCTCAGCTTTCTCGAGCGCGCCTTCATCATTGAGAAGGCGAGCCGCTTTGACCTCAAGGGCAAAAAACTTCTCGAGACGCAGGAAAAAATTTTTGTCTGCGATACCGGCATTCGCAATGCGGTTGTCGGCTTCCGCCCTGATGACATTGCCGGGCTTCTCGAAAATATCGTCTATCTCAATCTGAGGCAGAAGGGATACGAGGTGACCATCGGAAAGCTCGATGCGCTCGAGGTTGACTTCATCGCCAGGAAGCGTGAAGAGCAGATCTATATCCAGGTCTGCTACCTGCTCACCGATGAGAACCGGGCGCGGGAGCTTGCCCCGCTTCAGAAAATCAAGGACAACTACCCGAAATTCCTTCTTACGATGAGTCCTATGGCAGAAGGATCCATAGATGGGATAATAATTAAAGATTTTATTAAATTTTTGTTAGCCTTTGATTGATAAATAAATTTTTTCCGGATTGAAGAGAGTAATCCTCAGTTGTTTTTCTTTTGCCTGCAGGATTGAGCCAATACCGGTGCGGCCGGCATCGCCTTGGAGGAGCCTCAGGACTGCTCAACCAGGAAGCGCTGAAGCGGGTCCGCGCGTTTCCCTGCCGAAGAAATGCTGAGCGCTTCAACCCGTTGATGCGCTCAGCATTCAGCTGTTATTCCACGCCCGTGGAGCCGAAGCCGCCCGTGCCGCGCTCAGACGCGTCGAAGGACTCGACGATGCGGAACTCAGGCTGAACAACCGGGACGACGATCAGCTGCGCGAGGCGCTCGAAGGGCGTCACTTCATAGGGTTCGGAGTTTCTGTTCCAGATGGAGAGCATGAGCTCGCCCTGGTAGTCGCTGTCGATGAGGCCGACAAGATTGCCGAGCACGATGCCCTTTTTGTGTCCGAGGCCGGAGCGCGGAAGAATGAGCGCGGCAAAGCCCGGGTCGGCGACGTGAATGGCGAGACCCGTATGAAGGAGCTTCGTTTCGCCCGGGGCAACTACGAGCGGCGCATCCAGGATGGCGCGCAGGTCGACGCCGGCGGAGCCCGGCGTTGCCGTTTTGGGAAGATGTTCGCGGGCGCGTTCGTCAAGAATCTTGAGGTCGATGAGCATGGTGTCTGTGAATTCCGTGTCGGCTTCAATGTGAATCGAAGGTGGAATTATCCACGGCGCGCGAGCTCCCGTGCAGCCGCCGCCACAATGAATTCAGCGCACTCGCGCTTGGAAGCAGGGCCGAAATGCTCTTCCTCAGAGGCGCTCACGATGCGGATGGCATTCTCTTCGGAATGAAGCGCGAAGCGCGCATCGTTGGCGACGATGAGCGCAGCGTGCTTGCGGATCAGCTTTTCGCGCGCAAAAGCAGTGAGCGTTGCGCCTTCCGCCGTCTCCGCGGCGAAGCCGATCGTGACCGGAGCGCCCGGGCGCTCGCCCACGCGGGCGAGGATGTCGGGATTCTCGCTCCAGAGGAGGTCCTGAAGCGCCGAGTGGCCGGAAGCATCCTTCTTGATTTTGCGCATCGACACCGCACCCGGACGCCAGTCGGCGACGGCGGCGACGCCGATGAAGAGGTCGCAGGGGGATTGGTCGAGCTCGGTCTGAACCGCCTGATCCATGTCCCGGGCGGAAACCACGTCAATGCGGCGCACGCCCACGGGCGTCGCGAGACTGACCGGGCCCGCGATGAGCGTGACTTCGGCGCCCGCATTTCTCGCGGCGCGCGCGATTTCAAAGCCCTGGCGGCCGCTCGAGCGGTTGGTGACGCCGCGCACCGGGTCGATCGCTTCGTACGTGGGGCCGGCGGTAATGATGACGCGCTTCCCCGAAAGCGTCTTGGGCGAGAAGAGCGCGTCCGCGAGCTCGCAGACTTCAGCGGGCTCCATCATGCGTCCGGCTCCCTTGTCGCCGCAGGCCTGAAGGCCTTCGACGGGTCCGAAAAACGCGGCGCCGTCAAGCTTCAGGTTCTCCACATTGCGCTTCAAGGCGGGATTGGCCCACATCGCCTGATTCATGGCCGGGACGAAGGCCAGCGGAGAACGCCTCGCGGCAATGAGCGTGCTCGCGAGGTCGTCGGCGATGCCGTTTGCCGCCTTGGCAATGAGGTTCGCAGTCGCGGGCATCACGAGAAGGAGGTCCGACGTGCGGGCAAGTTCAATATGAGGCATCACGGAGTAAGGGTTCTTCGCCCATTCGGTCGTGAGCGCGGGCTTGCCCGTGAGCGCTTCGAAGGTGAGGGGCGTCACGAATTCCGCGGCGTGTTCGGTAAGCACGACCTGAACTTCGGCGCCTCTCTTCATCAGAAGACGCGCTGCCTCGCAGCTCTTGAAGGCGGCAATGCCGCCCGAAACGATAAGCGTGATGCGTTTGCCCTGGAGCATGAATTCCCCTGACGGCTGACAGATGAAAGAAATGCTTGAATTCTGCCTGAAAGGGGGCATCAGAGGCAGTCGTTTTCTGCACGAAAATTGGCAACAAAAAGCGCCTCCTTCCGGGATGGAAGAAAGCGCTTTTGAAGGGAAAAGCTTTGGCAAAAGCCTATTTTTCCTTATTCACGTGCCGGAATTCATCGATGACGATGCCCGCGGCTCCCATGCAGATTGCAATATCGGCCACATTGAATGCGGGCCAGTGCCAGTTTCTCCAGTAGAAGTCGAGGAAGTCGATCACGTACCCGGAAGTCATCCGGTCGCAGAGGTTTCCGAGCGCTCCCGCGCCGATGAGCGTGAGGGAGAGGCTGAAGAGAAACCGTGCGTTGTGGCGCCAGAGCATTCTGAGCACCACAAAGACGACGACGAGCGCAAAGGCGGAGAGCACCCACCGCTGCCAGCCGCCCATTTCCGCAAGGAATGAGAAGGCCGCGCCGTAGTTGTGGGCGAGCACCAGGTTGAAGCCCGGCAGCACCGGATGAATGTCGCCCGGGTCGAACGCCCGCTCGAACCAGAACTTGGTCGCCTGGTCGAGCGAGAGAACGAGAAACCCGAACAATGTCCAGAGGCTGAATTTCAGGGGCGTCGCCCCGGCCGGGGACCGGTCGGGCGGCGCGCTTTGCGTCAACTCTCTGAGCCATTTACGCGAAGAGGCGCTTTTCGCCGGCGCCGAAGAGGTTCGAGACGCAGCGCGGGCAGAGGGTCGGGTGTTCGGCATTGCTGCCGACGCCCGGCACATAGTGCCAGCAGCGTTCGCACTTCTTTTCTTCCGACGGACGGACGGTGATCTTCACTTCATCGCCTTCGGCCTTCACGAGCTTCACTTCGGACATGATCATCACGAAGCGGAGTTCGTCGCCCAGGGACTCGAGAACCTCGTAGAGGCCCGCGGGCGCCGCGATTTCACCGGTCGTCTGGAGGGACGAGCCGATCGTGCCGCTCGCACGCTCGTCTTCGATCGCCTTCTGAACGTCGGCGCGGACGGCGCGGATCTTCGCCCACTTGTCGAGGAGGTCCTTATCGCCGCCCACTTCGGGGAGGTGCTCGAAGGTCTCGACGAAGATGGTCTCGGCCTTGTTGGGCGAGAAGACCTTGAAGGCTTCCTCGGCCGTGAAGGAGAGGATCGGCGCGATGAGGCGCAGAAGCATCTTCGTGATGAGGTAGAGCGCGGTCTGAGCCGAACGGCGCGCGAGGCTCTTCGGGGCCGTCGTGTAGAGACGGTCCTTGAGAACGTCGAGGTAGAAGGAGCCGAGGTCGGTCGAGGCGAAGGTCTGCAGGAGCGTCACCACGTTGTGGAAGCGGTAGTCCTTGTACTCGGCAAGCACGCGCTTCTGGAAGTCTTCCGCATAGGCGATCGCCCAGCGGTCGAGTTCGAGCATGTCGTCAAGCGCCACGGCTTCCTTCGAGTAGTCGAAGTCCGAGGTGTTGGCGAGGAGGAAGCGCAGCGTATTGCGGATGCGGCGGTAGGATTCCACAACGCGGTTGAGAATCGTCGGACCGAGGCGCAGTTCGCCCGAGTAGTCGGTGGAGGCAACCCAGAGGCGCAGAATTTCGGCGCCGAACTTGTCGCTGATTTCCTGCGGACGGACGATGTTGCCCTTCGACTTCGACATCTTCTCGCCCTTTTCATCGACGCAGAAGCCGTGGGTGAGAAGCTGGTTGTAGGGCGGACGGCCGTCGAGCATCGTGCCCGTGAGGAGCGACGAATGGAACCAGCCGCGGTGCTGGTCAGAGCCCTCAAGGTAGAGGTCGGCAGGCCACGAGAGGATGTCCTTGTGGGAGCCGCGGAGCACCGTGTAGTGGGTCGTGCCCGAATCGAACCAGACGTCGAGAATGTCGGTCGACTTCACGTAGTCCTTGGCGTCCTCGCCCAAGAGATCCTCGGGCTTCACCTTGGCCCAGGCTTCGATGCCGCCTTCAGCGACGAGCTTCTCGACCTTCTTCATGATTTCGAGCGTGTCGGGGTGAAGTTCGCCCGTCGACTTCGAAAGGAAGAAGGGAAGCGGCACGCCCCAGTTGCGCTGGCGCGAGATGCACCAGTCGGGACGATTTTCAATCATCGCGTAGAGGCGGTTGATGCCCCACTCGGGGAAGAACTTCGTCGCCTTCACGCCTTCGAGCGCCGCTTCGCGGAGCGTCTTTTCCGTCGAGGGGAGACCAAGCACGCTCTTCGTGTCTTCATCGGGCGCATCCATGCGGACGAACCACTGGGCGGTCGCGCGGTAGATGAGCGGCGTCTTGTGGCGCCAGCAGTGCATGTAGCTGTGGATCATCTTCCCGGAGGAGAGAAGAGCGCCTGCAACGCGCAGCGTGTCGAGGATCTTGGGGTTGGCCTGCCAGATGTTCATGCCGGCAAAGAAGGGAAGCCATTCGGCATAGGTGCCGTCGCCCATCACCGGGTTGAGCACCTGGTCGTTCGTCATGCCGTGCTTCTTGCAAGACACGAAGTCGTCCACGCCGTAGGCCGGAGCCGAGTGCACGATGCCCGTACCGGACGTGGCTTCAACGTAGTCGGCGAGGTAGACGGGCGCGTAGCGGCGGTAGCCCTCATGCATGTCGTAGAGCGGGTGCTTGAAGCGCAGGCCCTCGAACTCGGCGCCCATGGCGGTGGCGGCAACCTTGCCGGTCATGCCGTAGCGCTTGAGGCACTCTTCCGTCAGGTCCTTCCCGAAGATGAGGTAGCGGTCGCCGCAGTCGACGAGAGCGTACTCGAGCTCGGGGTGCATGTTGAGCGCCTGGTTGGCGGGGATCGTCCAGGGCGTCGTCGTCCAGATGACGATCGAGCAGGGCTTTTCGATCTTCATGCCGAAGATCTTCTCGACGCGCTCGTGGTCTTCGTCCGTAAGGGCGAAGGCGACGTCTAGCATCGGCGACTCCTTGTCCTTATATTCGACTTCCGCTTCAGCGAGCGCGCTCTGGCAGTCGAAGCACCAGTTGACGGGCTTCAGGCCGCGGTAGACGTAGCCCTTTTCCATGATGAGGCGCAGCGCACGGATTTCAGCGGCTTCCGTGTCGTAGCGCATGGTGCGGTACGGATTGTCCCAGAGACCGAGAACGCCCAGGCGCTTGAAGTCGGCGAGCTGGAGCTTCGACTGCTCCATCGCATAGGCGCGGGCGAGCGACTGCATCTTGTCGACGGGGAGGTTCTTCCCGTGCTGCTTTTCAATCTGCACTTCGATCGGCATGCCGTGGCAGTCCCAGCCCGGGACGTAGGGCGCGCAGAAGCCTTCGAGGGTCTTCTCCTTGACGATCATGTCCTTCAGGATCTTGTTGACCGCGTGACCGAGGTGAATTGCGCCGTTGGCATAGGGAGGGCCGTCGTGAAGAATGAATTTCTTCGCGTCGCGGCGTGCGTCGAGAATGCGCTCGACAATCTTCTTTTCATCCCATTCGCGAATCCAGCCCGGTTCGCGCTTGGGGAGGTTCCCTCGCATCGGGAAGGGTGTATCCGGCAGGTTGAGCGGATACTTCTTATCGTCAGCTTGTGCCATTTTGGTCAAAACTCCTGGCCCCCTCGGGCTCTTCAGGTCGAACGCTGCGGGCGGCCCGGATGCGGGACGCGGCGCTTTTATGCGTTCAGTTGGTTTCAAGGAAAAATCCCCGTGCTTCTGTTGCCGCCTGAGGCTTCCGCTTCAGGGGGATCCGTTAGTGGTCTCTTCTCATGAGTCCGGGATCCCGCCCTTTGGAATTCACTCAGGCGTTCCCGGGGCAAGCCCGAGAATCTGACGCGCGCGGGCGGCGTCGTTTCTGATGGCGGCCGTGAGTTCGGGGAGGCCGCTGAATTTCTGTTCCGCACGTATTCGCTCTATGAAGCGAACGCAGATGTTTCTGCCGTAGGCGTCGCCGTGCCAGTCAAAGAGATGGGTCTCAAGGAGCCAGCGCTTCGAGCTCGTCACCGTCGGGCGAAGTCCGAGAGAAGCGACGCCCGGAATGCTCGCGCCCGGGAGAATCCCTTCGACGCGGACGGCAAAGACGCCCGAGAGCGCAGGACGCGCACGGCTTCCGGGCGGAATCGGAGCAATGTTGAGCGTGGGGTAGCCGAGCGTGCGCCCGAGTGCCTGACCGTGAATCACGCGGCCCGACATCGTGTAGGGGTGCCCGAGCATGAGGGACGTTTCATAAAAGTCCCCGGTAGCGAGAGCTTCCCTCACGCGGGTGGAGCTCACCTTTCTTTCGCCGTGAAAGAGGAGCGGCGAAATCCACGTCTCGAAATGATGTTCCTTTCCGAAATTCACGAGATCATGGGCATCGGCCGCACGGCCGCTCCCGAAGCGGAAGTCTTCGCCCACGGTGATCCAGCGGCAGTCGAGCCCCTTCACGAGCACTTCCTTCACGAAGTGCTCCGCCCCTTCGCGGGCGATGCGCTCGTTGAAGGGCAGCATGTAGATCCGCTCCACGCCGCAGTCGAGAATGCGCTTCACCTTGTCGAAAAGCGTTGAAATGCGCGGAACCGGATCGAGATGCGGGAAGTACTCGCGCGGATGAGGTTCGAACGTAAGCACCGAAGGCACGAGACCGCGATCCTTGGCGGCATCGACCATGCCGTGAAGAAGCGCCTGGTGGCCCGTGTGCACGCCGTCGAAATTGCCGATGGCGATCGCGCTCGGAACGCGCAGGCGGGGATCAGGGAGACCGCGGAAAACGTGCATGTGAATGACGGAATAAAAAGGAATTTCTGGAGCGAAAAATTATACTCGTGAATTTCCAGAAATCCGGTAACAGCACCCCTTGAAGCTGCATGACGATAAGGGGAATATTTTCACAGAGGCTTGCTGGATTTCTTCTCCTGGGC
>NZ_WEHX01000084.1 GCF_009183815.1 Sutterella seckii
GCCGTTAAGCCTTGATACTAGGAACCGCCGTATACGGAACCGTACGTACGGTGGTGTGGGAGGACGGCATGGGAACTAATCCCATGCCTCCTACCCGATGCCGAGGAGATGCATGGCTTCGGCCGAGGAGCCGATGAAGGTTATGCCCGCTTCCCGGCAGAGTTCGGGGAAGGTGTTGTCTTCGCTCGCAAAGCCCCAGCCCGGGTGAATGGCGACGGCGCCGCGTTCGCGCGCGAGCCGGATGATTTTCGGGAGATCGAGATAGGCGCGGGGGTCTGCGCCGAGAAGAATGAGTTCCTGTGCGGAGGCGGCAGCCGGCTCCGCCTTGTCGATGTCGGTCGCGGTGACGGCCGCGACGGCATTGAATCTTTCGCGTATGGAGCGGGCTATTCGTCTTGCCGGAATGCCGCGGTTTGCAACAAGGATGACCTTGCCGCGCAGGCTTTCGCGGACCTCCTCAAAAGAGCGTTGCTGCATGCTGGATTTCCTTCCTAATAAGCGTGTGGTGATTGGCTGGATTTTTTTGTTGTTTCCCCGCTCCGAAGAGCTTCCGATGCTCGGATTTCCCTGCGGTCAGCGTGCTTTTCTCGATGTTCTGAAAGCTTTTTGACCGACCTCAGGGACCGGTGCGGGAAGAGAGAAGAAAGAGGTGAAGCTTCGAAATGTCTCCGGAGCGGTCAGTTCCGCGTGAGGCTCCCGCGCAGGCACGAGATCATGCGGGCGTGCGACTGGATGACGAGCTCGCCCTCCGAGGAAAGCCCGAAGAGGCGCCCTTCGATCCGGCCGCTTCCCGGGCCCTCGGGGTCAAGAACGGAAATGTTCTCGCCTTTCCAGAGGAGATAGTCTTCGGCGAGGGCGCGCCAGCGCTCGAGAAGCTCTAGCGGGTCTTCCCGCGCGATGCGCGCTGCGATGCGGCACCAGAGGAGATAGGGGTCGTTGATGCGTGCGTGTGAGGCCCCCGGCGCGTTCTGGTGAAGCGGCACGGCATCCGCGAGCTTCCCTGCGGGGAGCGCCGCACCCTCGCGCAGGAGGTCGGCGCCCGGCGCCCAGGAGAGGTTGAGGCCGATCCCGGCGGTCAGCAGCCCTCCGATTTCCTTCAGCAGAATTCCGCCCGCCTTGGCGGCGCCTTTATGCGTGAGCGCGACGATGTCGTTGGGCCACTTGATGAGGACGGCGTAGCCCAAAGCCTCAAGCTCGTCGGCAATGAGTGCGGCGAGCGCGGCGGCGCTTGCGGCTGTCTGCCAGACGCCGGCAAGCGGGAGGCGGATCGCCGCATGAACGTTCCCGCGGCGGCTTTCCCAGGCGCGGTTGTACTGTCCGTGACCGGCATTCTGTTCGTCGGCAAAGATTGAGCCGAAAAGCGGGAGCTCTCCCTTATCGAAATATTCCCGGGCGTTCTGGAAAACCGATTCGGCAGAAGCGAGGCGCAGTGGCGCTGGCGGACGTGGATAGGCGGGCTGCATGGTTCGGGGCATCCTGGAATTTCAAAGGATGAAAGATCCTTTGCCTCGTTTCAGGTTAACAGCAGGAGCAGCCTGAAAAGCGTTTATTGCCGCATCAAAACGCATCTCAATGAAGAGCTTTTGCGCCCGTCTAGTGGCCCTTGAGAGAAAGTGCCGATGGACATTCTGCCTAGTGCGGCGGCCGCAAAGCGTCAGTCGGCGCCTGCTCCCGAAATGTCGTCCCAAATAATGTATGACGATGACGGGCCGCTCTCACGGGTGCCCCCTGAGGCTCGCGGCCGATGCGCATGCGGGATGGAGAGGTGTGCTAAAACTTTTCCGTGCACTCCGCTCTCCAGGTCCGAAACATGTCGTTCCGCAGACATCCTCTTTTTGCCGCTCTCATGACGGGCGGGCTCCTCTTCTCCATTCTTCTGCCCGCTCACGGTGCAGAGAAAATGCCGGGAAGTCCGCAGGCGATCCGCATCGGGATCAGCGAATTTGCCGACTATTCGGTGAATCTTCCCATCCTGCCGGCAACCGTGAAGACGCTCGAAGAGACGCTCGGCGGCGATCGGCTCGAGGTCAGGGAGTTTTCGGTTGCGGCGCTTCAGGAGGCGGCGAAGAAGGGCGAGGTCGACATCATCATTTCTTCTGCCGGCACCTACCGGCGGCTAGCCATTGAAGGCGCGGGCGTGAGGGATCTCGCAACGGCGGTCTCGACAAGAGCTCCGGACCCCAATCATGCAGACGGCTCGGTATTTTTTGTCCGGAAGGACCGCACGGACATTCAGACCATCCGTGATCTTGAGGGAAAGAGCGTCGCGGCGACCCACCAATACGCCTTTTCCGGCTGGCAGACCGCGGCAGGGGAGCTTCTTCGACGTCACCTCCCCGAGGCCGACCATTTCTTTTCCCGCATTGATTGGCAGGGCCACGAGATGGCGCGCGTCGTCAAAAGCGTTGAGGAAGGAAGCACGGATGCCGGCGTCGTCAGGGCATGCTTTCTCGAAGACATCGGCGCGGACCTTGCAAAATTCCGCGTCCTTGATCCGAGAGCGCCCGACGGCCGGATCGACTGCATGACGTCGACGGACCTTTATCCCAACTGGACGGTTTCGACGCTGCCCGGGACGCCTCCGAAGGTGAGCGCGGAAGTGGCGGCGGCGCTTCTCGCGATGAAGCCTATTGAAAATGGCCTCGAGTGGAGCGTCGCCACGGACTTCAGGACTGTCGACAAGCTGCTTTTCGACCTCCGGGTCGGGCCCTACGCGTATCTGAGGAACTTCAGCTTCATGCGCTTCGTCAGGGAGCATTCGCTCCCCTTCAGCATCGGGATAACGTTTCTCCTTGCACTTCTTTTTCACTCGGCCACGGTCTCCTATCTGGTGCGCCGCCGCACGAGAGAGCTCGAGGCGTCGCTCACGCGCGAACGGGAGCTCGAGCGGGAAACGCATGAAGCCGAACTCAGGCTCGGAAGGCTTCAGCGCATCGGCATCGTCGGTCAGATGTCCTCGATGATCGCGCACGAGCTCCGCCAGCCCCTCGCGAGCATCTCGCTTTATGCGTACGGCCTCCTGAGGAGATTTGAAAATAAGACGGATACCCGCGAAGGCACCATTGATTTCATTGAACGGATCGAGGAGCAGACGAAGCGCGCCGCATCGATCGTCGACCAGGTGCGCGGATACGCAAAGGGGCTTCGCGGACGGGCGCCGCTCGATCTCGCGGATGCGGCGAGGAAGGCCGCCGGGGAGCTCTCCAAAACGTCCCGCCCCGCCGCCGTTCGGTTCGAGTCGAAGGTGCCGGGGAGGCTTATGGTTGAAGCCAATCCGCTTGAAATTGAACTGATGGTGCTCAACCTCGGGAAGAACGCCGCGGAAGCCCTTAAGGCCGCACCCTCCGCGAGAGAGCCGGAAATCCGGATCGAGGCCGCGCAAAAGGCCGGGGAAGCCGTGATTGCGGTGTGCGACAATGGGCCGCAGATCGACGAAGAGTCCTGGAAGCGCCTCAATGACGCGAATGTCAGCACGAAGGCTTCGGGGCTCGGGCTCGGACTTGCCATCGTCCGGTCGCTCGCAGAGGATATGGGAGGAAAGCTCGTGCTTTCCCGCCCGGAAAGCGGAGGACTCTGCGCCGAAATTATTCTTCCGCTCATTCAGGAGGAAAGAGGAGATGCAGCCGCTCATTCGGATTGTTGACGACGACGATGCCGTCCGCACGGGCCTTTCCTTCGTGCTTGAAGGCGAAGGCTGGTGCGTTGCCGCTTATCCGTCGGCCGAAGCGTTTCTGCGCGAGGATCTGCCGTCCCGCCCCGGCTGCCTGGTTCTCGACATCAACATGCCCGGCATGAACGGGCTCGAGCTTCAGCGCACGATGCGCGAGCGCGGCTATGGTCTTCCGATCATTTTCCTCACCGGAAAGGGAAGCATCGATGCGGCCGTGACGACGATCAAGCTCGGAGCCGTGGAGTTTCTCGAAAAGACGGAGGACGCCTCGAGACTCATTGCCGCCGTACGCGACGCCGTGGCGCGCTCGCGCGCGGGGTTCGCCGACCTGGAGGCGGATCCCTTCGACGCGATTGAGGCGGTGAGGAAATTGACGGACCGCGAGCGGCAGATCGCGGGCTTTCTTGCCTCAGGACTCCTCAACCGTCAGATCGCGGAGCGGCTCGGCATTTCCATGCGGACGGTGGAAGCGCACCGGCAGACGCTCTTCAAAAAACTCGGCGTCAAAAACGTTTCAGAACTCTCAACGCTTCTTGAGATGGCGAAGATTCCCGACTGATAACCTCGGAAAGAGGCTCTCGTTTGATGAGCTCGGGGAGTACGTACGTAGGGTCATTTTCTAAATTCATCTCCATGAGGAAAGCCGAAGGCGCTTTCCTTCGAAATCTCAACGAAAAATGGAGAAGAAAATGACCTCAATGTCCAAGCGCTCATTCCTTCGCGGTGCGGTTCTGGCTGCTGCGGCTCCGCTCGTTCCCGCTGCGGCGAGTGCAAAGAGCTTCAGTGAACCCAAATGGGACCGCGAGACCGACGTCGTCGTTCTCGGCTACGGCGGCGCCGGTGCGGCTGCCGCAATTTCCGCGCATGATGCCGGCGCTTCCGTCGTCATTTTCGAAAAGCTCGCCGAGGGCGGCGGCAACACCGCGGTGAGCTCGGGCGGCGTGATGATCCCGAACAACGAGGAGCGCGCCTTCCAGTACCTCGCGAAGACCTATTCCTTCGCCAACAGCGAAATTGATGAGGAGCAGCTGCGCGCCTTCGTGAAGGAATCCATGAAGACGAAGGAATTCCTCCTTTCGCTCGCCCCCGATCAGAAGGTTTATGTCTACGGCTATGCGGGCTTCCAGAACATCCCCGAGCAGGATGCCATTGAAAAGTGGCGCTTCCGCACCCCGAAGGGACAGAAGACCCGCGGCGGCGACATGCTCTTCAACAACTACCGCTACGCCGTTGAAACGGTCCGCAAGATTCCGGTGGTCTACAACGCCCGCGGCCTCGAACTCATTCGCGAGAACGATGAAGTGAAGGGCGTCTGGGTTGAGATCGAGGGCCGCAGGGAGGCCGTCAAGGCCCGCCGCGCCGTCATTCTCGCCACCGGCGGCTACGAGTTCGACCAGACGATGCTCTCCAACTACACGATGGGCAAGGACTTCCATCAGCTGGGCGCTCCCGGCAACACCGGCGACGGCGTGCGCATGGCTCAGGCGGCCGGCGCCGACCTCTGGCACATGAATGCGCTTTCCTGCCCGCTCGGCCTCGTCGTGCCGGGCCTCAAGACCGCGTTCCAGATCAACATGCTCGCGGCGAGCTGGTTCTACGTCGACCAGGACGGCAAGCGCTTCGGCAATGAAAAGGCGGACAACCACACGGGCGTCTACACCGTCAATGTCCTCGACCCGATCAAGCACCGCTATCCGCGCATCCCGTGCTACGTGATCTTCGACGAAAAGGCCCGCCAGCGCGGACCGATCGTCGGCGGCGCCACCTCGGGCTGGGCCATCAACCGCGAGGGCTATCGCTGGAGCCGCGACAACTCGGCCGAAATCGAAAAGGGCGTGATCGTCTCCGCCCCCACGATCGAAGCGCTCGCCAAGAAGATCGGCGTTCCGGAGGAAAACCTCCGCGCCACGCTTGAAGTCTGGAACAAGGACATCGCTGCCGGCGAAGACAAGGCTTTCGGCCGTCCGATTCAGAAGAAGGGCAAGTCTTCCTTCGAAGGCCGCGAAGCCCCGCTCATTTCCGCGCCCCTCGATGCGAACGGCCCCTACTACGCCGCGAAGCTCGTTCCGACGCTTCTCAATACCCAGGGCGGTCCGCGCCGCAATCAGCTCGGTCAGGTGCTCGATCCCTTCCGCCGCCCCATCGCGCGCCTCTACAGCGCGGGCGAACTCGGTTCCATGTGGGGCCACATCTATCAGGGCGCCTGCAACAACGCGGAAGCCTGCGTGTTCGGCCGCATTGCCGGCCGCACGGCTGCCGCTGAAAAGCCCTGGGGCTGATGAGCACCCCCAAGGCTGACAGCGCTTGACCCCAAACCCGGCTGCCGCGGTCCGTTAGCGACCGCGCAGCCAGTGAAATCAGGAGACGAATAAAAATGAAGCGTTCTCTCTTTACGCTCGCAGGCTGCGCGATGGCGCTCGCGTTCCTCTTTGAAGGAAGCGCCTCTGCGCAAGGTCTTGCAGACCGCCATGTCGCGCGCGGTCTTCAGTGCCAGAGCTGCCACGATACAACGCCGCCCAAAGCGGACGTGAAGTCGGCGAAATGCGAAACCTGCCACGGGTCGATGGCCAAGGTGGCGGAAAAGACGGCCGACCTCGACATCAATCCTCATGACTCGCATATCGAAGGCGCGCAGTGCCTTGAATGCCACCAGGGACATAAGAAGCCGCAGCTTCTCTGCGACCAGTGCCATGAATTCAGAGGCATGCGGGTGCCCTGATCAGGGTCCCGAATGAACGGGCAGAAAAAAGCCGGAGCATCCCTCGCAGGACGCATCCGGCTTTTTTGACTACTTCAGAAGCAAAAGGCTTCAGGCCCTGAGGAGCTTGAGGAGTTCCTCAACATGGGTCTTCGCCTTGACGCCGCGAAGCGCATGAAGGATCTTCCCTTCGGGGTCGATCACGAAGGTGGAGCGCTCGATGCCGAAGCACTTTCTGCCGCACATCATCTTTTCCTTCATCACGCCGTAAAGATTGCAGACCGTCTCTTCCTTGTCGGAAAGGAGCGGGAAGTTGAGCGACTGCTTGTCGCGGAAATTGCAGTGGCTCTTCACGCTGTCGCGCGAAACGCCGAGAATCTGGTAGCCGAGCGCGGCGAAGTCGTCGCGATGGTCGCGAAAGCCCTGAGCTTCGGCCGTGCAGCCTGCCGTGTTGTCCTTGGGGTAGAAGTAGAGAATGACGCCCTTGCCCCTCAGGGAAGAAAGCGTGACGGATTCGCCGGAATCGCTCTCAAGGGTGAAGTCGGGGGCGGCAGCGCCGGCAGCAAGTTCCTGGTCAGACATCTGAAAGTCTCCTCAGATATTAATTAAAGGCTATTGAAAACAGCCTTTCGATTGAGTGCGGTGGAGTCTAATCCGTTTTGTCCCGGAACGAAAACGTTCCCGGGCGCAAAACCGTTAGGAAATCGTTCTGCCGCACCAGTCCGTCGACGAGGCGGATTCGATGAGGAAAACGGAATTCCTCCGGCTGAAAAAAAAGCCTTCTCCGGGGAAAACTTCCGGAGAAGGCTGGAGCCTTTTGAAAAGGCGGTTTAATCGGTCATGCCGCCCGCGAAGTTATGAGCCGGCCTTGGCGGAAACTTCCCGGTTCGTGCCGGCAAAGGGCCTGAAGAACTGGGGCGCAACCTGCGGGACGAATCCGGAACTGAGGTTCGTCTGGGACGCTTGGTGAGTCTGGTGCTCCCTGAGGTAGTCCTGCGCGGCCTTCGGCAGACGAATTTCGCTGCCCGTGCTCTCCATGTAGTCCTCGTAGACGTCGGCGGCCGTGGGGAGGATCCACTCGCCGTCTTCCTTCTGGATGGAGGTTTCGCGAAGGCGCGACGCCATGGCGCCGCACGTCCACACCTTGTAGTTCCTCATATGGGTGCAGAGGCAGCCCTTTTCCTTCGGGGGAACGGGTTCGCCCGCGCTCATCGCCTCATGACGGAGCTTCCATTCCTTGAGATAGGCGCATTCGCCGTGGTTGAGAAGGTACCCGTAGGCTTCGCAGTTGGGACGAATGTCGCTTTCGATCGCCGGAGAGCACTTCAGCATGCGCATCGGATAGCCCGTGGGGGAGAGGCCGTTCACTTCGATGTCTTCGGGCTTCGAATTGAAGAACGCCTGCTTGGCGGCGCACGTGAGGCCGCTCTCTTCGGTGACGGCAAAGCGGGTGGCGGCCTGAATGCCGTTCGCGCCCACCTCGCCCATAAAGCGCGCGGCGTCTCCGCCCGTGAAGATTCCGCCCGCGGCAATCACCGGAATGGAGAGGTTCTTTTCCGCAAGAAACGCCTTCACTTCCTTCACGATGGCTTCGAGCGAATGATTCTTCCAGTCCTCCATGCCGAAGCCGAGGTGGCCGCCGGCCAAGGGGCCTTCAACCACGACGTAGTCGGGGAGGCGTCCGGTTGCGGCGCTCTTTCTGAGGAAAAGGTTGAGCGCGCGAGAGGAGGAGACGATGATCCCGAGGAGCGCATCGTGAAAGTGCTTGTTCTCCGACATCAGGCGGAAGCTCGAGAGGTGAAGGCCCGCCGAGAGCGTGATGCCGTCGATCCCGGCGTCGAGCGCCGCGTTGAGGCGGGTTTTGAGCGTATCGAGCCCCGAATTCATCGTGAGCTTTTCCATGCAGTTGATGAGCATGAGCCCGCGGCCGGTGGTGCGCTGCATGACGTTCGAGATGTAGCGGATGGTCGCTTCGCGAACGGCGTCGAGATCAAAAAGTTCGGCCGATTTGTCCGCGGCGTCCCTCAGGCCCGCGTAGAGCTTTGCCTTCGCTGCAGTGAAGCGCGTGCCGAAAAGGCGGTCCGAGACGTCCATCAGCATGGCGTCCGAAAGATGAGAAATGCCGCCGAGCTTTTCAACGGCGAGACCCAGCTCGGCCGTGGAAATATTCGTGCCCATGCCGCCCACGATGAGGGGCGAATAGTCTCTTCCGCGCAGCGTAAGAGCGTAGGAGCTGAGTGAGGTCATTTGAAACTCCGAAGGAATAGGGGGCGGCAGCTCTGCCGCTCGTTCAGGTTTCGAAAGTTTCTCTTTTCAGAAGTCCGATTCACGGGCTTAAAAACTGGGATAAATCCGCAAAAAAAGGCTCGTTTTCAGAAGCGAAAATATGCTATGGGAGAAAACCCTGATATGGGGAGCAATGCGTCGGGACGGACTTCCGGAGTAGGCAGAACGGGATTTTTCGGGCGAGCGGCCGGCGTTGCGCCCGTTCTTCTCAAAACATTTCCCAAGCAACAACTTGTTGCATAATGCGGAAAAGTTTCCGGCTCTGCCCTTTAAGAGGCAGAGCCTTCCCCGATGAACCGGGTGCCTGCGCAGTCTGATCCTTGAATCGCGCCCTCGAAGGCATCCTCAGAGACAAAAACAAAAAATATGGAACCCTATGCCGCTGGATGGCTGTCCATCGTTCCGCCGATTGTTGCCATCGTTCTTGCGCTTCTGACGAAGGAAGTGCTCTCATCCCTCCTGATCGGCATCCTGACGGGCACCCTGATCTACACGATCGGCACCGACGGGAACGTCATCATGGATACGCTGCAGACGACCTTCACGCTGATGGGCAACAAGGTCGACTTCAACATCCTGATCTTCACCTCGCTTCTGGGCGCCCTGGTTTACGTGGTTGCCATGTCGGGCGGCACGAAGGCCTACGGCAACTGGGCGGTCGAGCGCGTGAAGACGCGCCGCGCGACGCTCTTCTCGACCTCGGGCCTCGGCATCCTGATCTTCATCGACGACTACTTCAACTGCCTCTCCGTCGGCACTGTGATGCGTCCGCTCTGCGACCGCTACAACGTCTCGCGCGCGAAGCTCGCCTATATCATCGACTCGACGGCGGCTCCGGTCTGCATCATCGCGCCGGTCTCCTCCTGGGCGGCAGCTGTGGGCTCGTCCCTGAAGGGCAACGGCGTCTTTGAGTCCGACATGGCGGCCTTCATCGCCTCGATTCCCTGGAACTTCTACGCGCTCCTCTCGATCTTCATGGTGTTCTTCATCATCGCCACGGGCCTCGACTTCGGGCCGATGCGCCGCTCTGAAGAACGCGCTGCCGCGGGCGACACGGGCGGCGTGAGAGGGGGCGGAGCGGAACCCCCGAAGCCCAATCCCAGGGGCCGCGTCTCCGACATGCTGATTCCGATCTGCGCCCTCATCGTGCTCGCCGTCCTTTCGCTCATGTATTCGGGCGGCTACTGGGGCGCCGATCCGGCGTACCACTCGTTCCAGGCCTCGATCGGGAATTCGTCGGCCGCTTCGGCCCTCGTGTGGGCGGCCTTCGGCTCCGTGCTCGTCGCCTTCCTTCTTTACGTGCCGAGAAAGCTCGTTCCCTTCGCCGACTTCATGCAGGGGCTTCTTGAAGGCATGAAGCTCATGCTTCCGGCCAACATCATTCTGATTCTCGCCTGGACGCTCTCGGGCGTCTGCCGCGACCTCATCAGCACGCCGCAGTTCGTCGAGTCCATCGTGACGCAGTCGGGCGCGGGCCTCTCGCTCTTCCTCCCGGCGGTCGTCTTCGTGATCGCGGCCTTCCTCGCCTTCTCGACGGGCACGGCCTGGGGCACCTTCGGCATCCTCATCCCGATCGTCGTGCCGGTCGTTCAGGGCATTGATCCCTCGCTCACGATCGTCGTTCTTTCGGCCACCCTCGCGGGTTCTGTCTTCGGCGACCACTGCTCTCCGATTTCCGATACGACGATTCTTTCGTCGGCAGGCGCCGGGTGCAACCACATCGAGCACGTGGCGACGCAGCTTCCCTATGCGCTTCTCGTTGCCGCCTGCTCGGCCGTGGGGTACCTCGTCGCCGGCCTCTCGCACGGCAACCTCTGGCTCTCGCTCGGCACGGCGCTCCTTCTTCTGATCGTGTCGGTTGTGGTTCTCCACAGCCTGCGCGGAAAGCAGAAGGCTGCCGCAGCCTGATTGACTGCACTGAAAGTTCCCGGGACCGCCGCGAGCGGTCCCGAAAAATCCCCCGGAAAGTCCTCTTCGGCGCCGGGGGATTTTTTTGCCGTGTGCCCGGCATGGGCGATTTCTATAGGGTGAAAGTCCCGATGAGCAGGAGGTAGTGCCAAGCTCACAGCCAGAGGCAAGGGTGTCCGTCGTG
>NZ_WEHX01000085.1 GCF_009183815.1 Sutterella seckii
TGAATCCGCCGAAGGCGGAGAGGGCAAAGCCCTCACTGAGCTCAGACTACAACCTACTTTTTAAGAACAAAATCGGCGAAAGCTCACTTGACATTCACCAGATGCTGAGCTCCTTGCTCAGCAGGCGCGCTACGACGTTGTCTTTGAACTCCTGCGAATATCGCATGTTTTGCCACTCCATGAAAGGTTGAAGGGGTGGCGAAAGTTAGTATGACATCTAATGTAAGCACCAGAAGACAATTGAAAGTTTTCGTGCAGCATTCAATAGCTTCATCGCATCCGCTTTCTCGCCCTTAGGGTTTAAATTTGATCCGACGAATACTTCCGTCCGTTTCATCGACCAATGGAAGTCTTGGCTGAGCACACTCGATCCCAATTCAATCGTTGTGTTGATTGACGATTACGATATTCCTCTCACCATTCACTTTGATGATCCAAAGCTCTTCGATCAGGTAAACCGTGTCTTGAGTGAGTTCTATGCAGCGATCAAGGAATACGAAGGCTGTCTTCGATTCCTCTTCGTGACGGGTGAGATGAGAATCGGATTCGATGGTATCTTTGGCGGTTTCAATATTCTCGAAGACATTACATTCGACCCCGACTATGGAACACTGCTCGGGTTTACTGAAGCTGAGATTGAAAGCAACTTCAGCGACTATCTGAAGAATGCTGAAGCAGTACTCAATCTGAGCAGAGAAGAGCTTCTCGACGAAATGCGCAGGCACTACGGCTGCTTCTCCTTCGACTCCGAAGCCGAAACGCAAGTCTTCTGCCCTGGTTCTGTCCTTCAATTTCTCAGGAACCCGGAAAAAGGCTTCCAAAACTATTGGTCCAGGAATGAAGGAGACCGTTCAGCCCTCTTGGAATTCATTAAACGCCAGGCGCTCAGCTCGCCAGATGTATTCAAAAAGCCTGCAAGCATCACGATGGATGAGCTCGAAGGCTTCGGCTCCGGCCAGAATATCTCCCTCAAGGCGCTTCTCGTGCAGACAGGCTGCCTCACCATCAAGTCGAAGCTCAACATGGCCGAGGTCGAACTGGGATGTCCCAACAAAGAGGTCGAGCATTTTCTTGAGCAACTCTGCTCCGAGGAGAAACTAAAGCGCGGATCGCCAATGCACCAATAACGCGGGATAAAACTGCACCATCTCGTGCGTAGCGTTCAATGCATGGCATCTGCAATCCTTCTCGCCGTAGATGCTCCTTTGATGGCCCGGGTCATCCTATTCGTGAAGACAACCCGCTTGAAGGCTGGCAAAAGCCCTTCCAATGGACAAAGCGACGCTCCCTGCCGCAATGAAAGACGCCGCTCGCTGGCTCACACGCGAGTCCCCGCATCCCGCAAACGCTGCCGCTTCCCCGGGAGCCCCGCCATCCAGGGAAACGCCTTCTCATGCGCCGACCTGAACGCATCAATCGCCGCCTTGTCGGCAAGCGTTGCATCCACCATGTCGAGCCCGTCAAGAAGCATCTGCTTGTGGCGCGGTGCGATGTCGAAGCGCCATGGATTATGCGCGTCCGCGGCTTCAATCGTCTGAGCCGAAAGGTTGATCGTAAGCTCCACCGGCTCCGTTTCCGACAGAACGGAAAGAATCTCCGCTCCGTCCTCAGGCGTTACCCGGGCAGCGAGGAGGCCGTTGTTGAAGCAGTTCGAATAGAAGATTTCGCCGAAGGAGGGCGCAACGACGACGCGAATGCCGTACTGCATCAATCCCCAGACGGCGTGCTCGCGGCTCGAACCGCAGCCGAAATTGGGGCCCGAAACGATGATCTTCGTCTTTTCAAATCCCGGGCGATTGAGAACGCAGTCGCTCCGTGGCGTTCCGTCCGCATTCATGCGGAAGTTCCAGAGAAGTCCCTGAGCGAGCCCCGATTTGTCGATACCGTGCAGGAACTGCTTCGGCATCAGCTGGTCGGTGTCGAGATTGTCGATGTCGATGGGCGCGGCAACCGCAGTGAGGGTTGAGAACTTTTCCATTTTTTCTTGCCTCCGGACAATCCTTAAAGCCTTCCAAGCGTGTTGGGGTTCGTGAGGACGCCCATGACGGCGGATGCCGCCGCCGTTTCCGGACTCACGAGATGCGTTCTTGCGCCTCGCCCCTGCCGGCCCTCGAAGTTGCGGTTCGTGGTGGAGGCGCACCGGACGCCGTCGCCCAGGATGTCGCCGTTCATCGCGAGGCAGAGGGTGCAGCCGCTCTTACGCCATTCGAACCCGGCGTCCTTGAAGAGCTGGTCGAGCCCCTCGGCTTCTGCTTCACGCCTCACCCGCATGGAGCCCGGCATCACCTGAGCGCGAACTCCTGCGTGCACTTTCCGGCCTTTCAGAATTGCCGCAGCCGCCCGAAGGTCTGAGAGGCGAGCATTCGTGCAGGAACCGATAAAGACATGCTGAATCGGGACGCCCGCCATTGTGCGGCCTGGCTCAAGTCCCTGATATTCGAGCCCGCGCTTTCCGGCTTCCCGTTGGATCGGATCCTGGAAGTCTTCCGGGTCGGGAATAGGTTCATCAAGCGCCGTCGCCTGATCCGGCGACGTGCCCCAGGTGGTCATCGGGCGGACATTTGAAGCGTCGATCACGACGGTTTCATCCCAGTGAGCATCGGGGTCGCTTTGAAGCGTCCTGGCGTAGTCGGCCATGGCTTCAAAGTCTTCTTCCGAGAGTCCTGAAGCATGCGTCTTCACCCAGTCAAGCGCCTTGTCGTCGGGCGCAATGAGGGCCCCTCTGGCGCCGGCTTCAACCGTGAGGTTGCAGAGCGTGAAGCGCCCCTCCATCGGGAGGGCAGTTACGGCTTCGCCGGTGTATTCGACGACTTTGCCGAGAGCGCCGCGGGCGGAAATCGTGCGGAGCACCGTGAGCGCAAGGTCCTTCGGGGTTGCTGTCGACGGCAATTCCCCTCTGATCTCAATCTTCATGCTGCCCGCAAGCCGGTAGACGAGGGTCTGAGTTGCGAGAATGTGCTCGATCTCGGACGTGCCGATCCCGAATCCGAGCGCCCCAAGCGCGCCGTGCGTCGTCGTATGGCTGTCGCCGCAGATTACGTCCATTCCGGGGCGCACCAGCCCCTGTTCGTCCATGAGAACGTGCTCGACGCCCTGGTCCGGGTCATTGGGCCCATAGAAGGCGTCGATTCCGAAATGACGGCAGTTGGCTTCGAGCGTTTCCGCCTGAACGAGGCTCGCGTGGTCGTGAATGACGCGGGGAGTGACGTCCTCGCTCGGAATGATGTGGTCGACGACGCAGAGGTGCGCATCGGGGACCGCCACCGGAATCCCGCGGTCCCTCACGCCCGCAAAGGCCTGGGGCGACGTGTATTCATTTGCAAAGTGCGCGTCGCAGTAGAGAAGCACGGTTCCCGCATCGATTTTCTTCACCGTATGGGCGTCGACGATCTTCTGGTAGAGCGTGCGGGGACGCACTGAAGCGCGAGGAGTTGAGCATTCTTTTGAAAGAGCCGTCATGTTGCGGGGTTCTCCTTTTCTGATTTTCGTCCCGTTTCACGAGGTAAGGGGCAGGGAGTCGGCCGGGGTCAGCAGGACTTCGGGAAAAGCCCTCAACGCACCCCGGCATCCCCGGTCAACCGCTTCGCGCGGGCGGTGGGGATAGGCGGCGATGCCGCCTCATCCCCGAAACGCGCGCCGGGCGTTTTCCTCAAAACGGGAGAGAGGTTTTTCCCTTTACCTTACGCCTCCTTCCGGATCCGCGTACGGATGCTTCGCAAAGTAATAGTTGAGAAGCACTGGAACGAGGAAGATCGTGCCTATGGTCGAGGCGACGGTGCCGAAGATGAAGGTAATTGCCAAGCCTCCGAAGACGGATCCGGAATGAGGATGACGCTCCCAAGAAGAATCGCGAGTGTCGTCAAAAGAATCGGTCTCAGCCTCACCGCGCCCGCGTCGATGAGCGCGTCCTTGAGCGGGAGTCCCGCCTTCAGATAGTCGATCACGAAGTCGATGATGAGGAGCGAACTCCTCACGACGACGCCCGAGATCGCCGTCACGCCGACAAGGGACGAAGCTGAAAACTGCACGTTCATGAGCCAGTGTCCGGGGAAGATCCCGATGAAGCAGAGGGGAACCGCGGAGAGCGCAATCATCGCGAGTCCGAAGGAGCGGTAGTAGGCAACGAGGATCAGGAAGATGGCGCCCACGGAAAGGAGGAGCGACTTCGCAAGATCCCGGTAGCTGTCGAGCATCATCCGCATTTCGCCCTGCCAGAGAAGAACGGCTCTCGTGCTCGTGAGGTCGGGGCGTTCGTCAGACCACGTGAGGTTCCCGGTTGCAAGCGTGCCGCCGCCGGGAAGAGCGAGGCCGCTCAACCTCCGGTCAAGGTCGAGCACGGCGTAGGTAGGCGTCGTGGAGGCGAGCTCGCCCCCGACGGCTGCCGTCATGACGCCGTCCTTCTTGTCGATCTCCCTTGGCTCCGTTCTCGGGACGGAGGTCACAATTTCCGAGAGCGGCACGCGCACGCCCGCAAACCTCGGTACCGTGACGCCGGATAGAAATGCGGGATCAAACGCTTCGCCCCTGGCGATTTCTACACGGATGGGTTGGGCGAGGCGCTCGCCCGGTGCATGAGCGTAGCCGATCACGGAGCCGTCGGTGAGGGCCTTCAGTTCATGAGCGGCCAAAGCCGGGAGGACCCCGGCGCGGATCGCCTTTTCCCGGTCGATCGAGAGCGCGATCTGAGGGCGGTCGGCCTTTGCGGTATTCGTCACTTCAGCCATGTCGTAGGTCGAGCGGAATTCCGCTTCAACCTTGTCGGCAAGCCAGCGGAGGAGCTCCGGGTCCTTCGCATAGAGTTCCGCATAAAGGGTCCCCTTGAGAGGCGGCCCCGGCGGGTCTTCAAGGACCTGAATGGTGCTTCCGGGCCATCTGGCTGAAACGGGTTTCAACGCCTCGCGCAATTCCGCGGCAATGACGATCGAGCTTCTCTCGCGCGTCTTCTTGTCCGTGAGATTTACGCGCACCGCACCGATGGTGCTTCCTTTCTCCGGGCTCATCCGCATCATGGAGTTGAAGTCCGGGACGTCGGCGAGCCCCGAGGAGCTCTGCCAGTTTCGGACTTCCGGGATCCGGGAGACGATCTCCGCCACGTCGCGAACGGTACGGTCGGTGACTTCAACCGGGGTTCCCGAGGGCATCTCCACCGTCACGTTGAAGGTGTTCTTGTTGTCCTTCGGCAGGAACCCCATTTCAACGCCGAACTCGGGCGAGGGACCGCCCGGCCCCGAGGGCCTCACGAGCTGCCAGAAGGGCATCGCGAAGGAGAGTGCGATCAACAGAACCAGAATGAGAACGTAGAGCGCTTCACGCTTCGGATGCCCGATCAGAGACTTTGCCGGAATGCTGTACCAGGACCCGAGTCTTCCGCCCGGAATGTCCTCACTCCCTGAAGAAGCCTCACGGTTCTTCACGGGCTTCACTTTCGGGGCCGGCATCCACCGGAGGGCCGCCCAGGGGGCGACCGTATAGGCAATGAGGAAGGAAGCGGCAAGCGCCACCGGCACGGCAAAGCCCACGGGGTAGAAGTACTGCTTCGGCATCCCGGTGAGCGCCGGGATGAGGGAGGCAAAGACGAGCATCACGGCAATCGTCGCGAGAAGCGTGGCGCTTCCGATTTCGCCGGGTGCCACGATTGAGCGCTCCATCTTGTCCGCACGATCCCGGATGGGCGAGAGCCCGTAGTGGCGCACGATGTTTTCAATGACGACGATCGAGTCGTCGACAAGGAGCCCGAGCGCAATGATGAGGGCGTAGAGCGTGAGGCGGTTGATGGTGAAGCCCGTGAGTCCGACGACGCCGAGCGTTATCGCGAGAATGAGCGGCACCGTAATCGCGACGATCCCGGCGGCTCTCCAACCAAGAAAGACGAGCGTTACGGATACCACAGCGAAGACCGCAATCCCGAGGTGCTCGATCAATGTGTTGACGGCATCGTTCGCCTTGTCGCCGTCGTTTCGCGTGACGTAGACCCCGACATCCTGCGGTATGACGGAGCCCTTCATGCGCTCGATCCGTGCAATGGCGGCCTCCGCCACCGTCACGGCGTTGGCGTTCTTGCGCTTCGCGATGGAGAGCGTCACGCTCTCCTTTTCGTCGATCCCGGTCTGAACCTCTCCGGCATTTCCCCTGCAGTCCGTTCCGGATATCCCGCAGCCGAAGCGCGTGGAATGGGTTCTCGTTTCATCCGGACCGTCGGCAATCCGGGCGACGTCCCTCAAATGAATCGGGCGGCCTTCGGGTGACATCCCGACAACGAGATTCCGAAGGTCCTCAGCGCTTTCGATAAAGTCGGATACCCGGACGGAAGCTTCCTTCCCGTCCTCCATGATGTTTCCGAGGGGGCCGGCGACGCTCGAGGCGGCAAGCGCGAGCTTCAATTGCGCAAAGGAAAGACCGAAGGCGGAGAGTTTTTCAGGCTCAATCGTGACCAGAAGCTCCCGGTCCCGTCCGCCGTAGACCGCGGTGGTCGAAATGTCCTCGAGGCCTGAAAGGTTGTCGAGCACGCTTTCGGCAATGCGCTTCAGCCCATAGTCCCCGTACTTGTCGGAAACGAGCGTCACGGCGAGGATCGGCACGTCGTCCACGTCGGCGCTTTTGATGAAGGGGCCGATGACGCCCGGAGGCAGAGCGTCTCTACCGCCCATCACGCGGTCGGCAAGCTTCACAAGCGACGCTTCCTTGTTTTCGCCCACCTTGAACTGGACAGTGACGAGGGCTCCGGAATCCCTCGCCGTCGCCCAGACGTGATCGACGCCGCTCACCTGGTTGATTATGGCTTCGAGGGGCCTCACGACCTTCGCTTCCACTTCTGCGGGCTCCGCACCCGGCATCACGGCAATGACGGCGGCGGCCGGCATCGTGATCTGCGGGTTCTCCTCGCGGGGCGTCGTGAGGATCGCCCAGATGCCGAAGAGAAGCGCCGCGATCATGACGATCACGGTGAGCTTCGAATCGATGAAGAGCGCGGCCATCCGGCCCGTGATCGTGTGTTCGCTTTTGAGATCCTCGGCGGAAACGGGGGCTTCTGCCCTGGGAGCGGTGGAATGCATTTGAGGCGCGTCGGATTTGGGTTTCATTCACTCGCTCCTTCGGGCTTCGATGCGGCGTCCTTATGGAAATCCTGAGTCTCTGAAACCTTCACGGGACTCCCGTCGCGAAGCGTTCCGGAAGGATGGTTGATGAGGGAGTC
Source organism: Sutterella seckii (assembly GCF_009183815.1). Taxonomy (GTDB): domain Bacteria; phylum Pseudomonadota; class Gammaproteobacteria; order Burkholderiales; family Burkholderiaceae_F; genus Sutterella; species Sutterella seckii. The sequence goes on from NZ_WEHX01000085.1 coordinate 7,193, forward strand.
GCTCTCGCTGCCGGCATTGAGGCCGGCCAGGACTTCAACCTGACCGTTCTGACGTTTCCCAATTCTCAGCCACCTGAACTTCGCCTTTCCGTCCTCAAGAACGAATGCGCCTTCGAGTCCCCCGCGGGTTGCGAGGACGGATTCCGGAATCCATGACGAGGCGTTCGCCGCTCTGCCATCGAGCTTCACTTCCACCCGGACGTACATCCCGGGCTTGAGGCGCGCTTCGGCCTTCGTCCGATCGTCCTCGGAAAACGCAATGCGCGCAAGCGTCGTTCTTGAAATCCGGTCGGCGGACTCGGTCGTGCGCTCAATGGTTCCCGTGAATGGCGAATCGTCGCCCTCAAGCCTCACCAGGGCTGCCGTGCCCGGCTGAAGCTCCTGACGCTGGTTCTGCGGGATTGAAAATTCCACCTTGGGGTTCGCTTCCGAATCAACGACGACAATGGGGAGACCGGGGAGTGCAAGATCGCCCTCGCGCTTCAGCACCCGGGCGACCCGACCGTCGATGGGGGAGCGCACGGTCGTGTAGGCGAGCTGCGCCTTTGCGGCAGCAAGCATGGCTTCCGCCTGACGTTTGTCGCTTTGGGCGGCTTCATTTTTGAGCGTGATCTTCCGCCAGTCGTTTTCCGATACGAGCCCTTCTTTATAAAGCGCAGAGAATTTCTCATGGTCAAGCGCCGCGTCTTTGGCGGCTGCCGCAGCCGCCGACACTTTCGCGGCGGCCGTGCGGACGCCTGCTTCCACATCCCGGGAGTCGAGCTCGGCCACCACGTCGCCCGCCTTCACGAGGTCGCCTTCCTTCTTCGGAATGGCCTCGATGTAGGCCGACAAGCGGCTCGCAGCCTCCACGCGGTGGTCGGGAACGACTTCGCCGAGCGCGGTGATCGACTGCGGGACGCTCAGGGGCGCAATGATCTCCACGGCTTCGATCGGGAGCTCCGTTTGTGATTTCAGTTGAGGCGCTTCATCCTTCCCGCAGCCGGAGAGGGCAAGAGAGAAGGCGAGAGAGACGACGAGGGAGAGGCTCAAAGCGGGAATCGGGCTCAGAGAGAATGAAGCGGAGAAATGCCTGGGGCTCATCTGGATTCTCCCGGTGCGGACGTTTTGTTGGATTGGCAATTCGTTTGAATCTCCCGGGGCGGCGTGCCAGAAAAGCCTTCCGGGAAAAGGATTCTGAGGATGCTTCGCTTGATCCGCTCGGGCGTGAAGTTTCCCTTTTCAGCTCCAGGGAGCCACGCGAGGGTTTTTCTCGCTTCAAACGGCATCAGGCACATGCCGGCAACGAGAAGCGCCCAGTGCTGCCGGTCCTCCGTGATGCCGAGCTTCCCTGCGAGGTCGTAAAGGATCCGGAAGGTTTCGCGATAGGCAATGTCCGAGCACTTGCGGGAGCGTTCCTCGTCCGGATCGAGGATGGAGCGCTGAATGAGAAGCGACAGGTTCGGGTTTTCAAAGAACCGGTCGACGAGAAAGCTCACAAAGGCCTTCAGCTTTTCCCGCGGATCAGGAATGCCTGCCACGGCTTCCGTGAGCCCTGTGATGTGGATCCTCGCGAGCCTCTCGCAGACTGCAAGCCAGAGGGCGTCCTTGCCCGGAAAGTGGTAGTAGAGCGCCGCCTTGGTGATGCCGACGTCTTCGGCAATCTCGCGCATGGAGACGCTGTCAATGCCCGCTGCGGCAAAGCGGGCTTCCGCGGCGTTGAGGATGGCTTCCCGGGAGTCGCCCGGACGGGATTCTTTAAATTCGTCTGCTTCCATGACGCTTCTTTCTTTTCTTTATTCGAAGACTTTCTGCCGGTTCTATTGACTAACCGGTCGGTAAGTGAATTCTAACCAGGGTAGAAACCCGGATACCGGCAAAGCGCCAAGACTCTCTGACAGGCGTCAAAGCTCTTCTTTACGCGGAGCGGGAAAGCCCTGCCGGGAAGAACCGGCGGCCTATCATGAGCTTTCGTTTTTCCGAGGCCCTTTCTCTGAACGAGGTCATTCATGCGCTTTCGCACTGCCTGTCCTGCCGACGCTCCGAAGCTTCTTGAGATTTACCGCGAATACATCGATACGACGATTACGTTCGAGTACGCGCTTCCGTCCGTTGAGGAATTTGAGGGACGCATCCGTTCGATCAGCGAATTCTTTCCCTATCTCGTGCTTGAGGACGATGCGGGAACGATCGTGGGCTACGCCTATGCGCATCGTCACATGGAGAGGGCGGCCTACCAGTGGAATGCGGAGCTCTCGATTTACCTATCGCGCAAGCTTGCGGGAAAAGGCTGGGGACGGAAGTCTTACAGTCTCCTTCTCGAACTCCTCGCGCTTCAGGGCATGAAGGCCGCGTACGGGTGCGTCACGTCGCCCAATCCGCCGTCGGAAAAGCTCCATATGAGCCTGGGGTTTGAGCTCGTCGGCACCTATCCGCTCGCGGGCTGGAAAAACGGAGCCTGGCACTCGGTGAGCTGGTTCAGAAAGGCGATCGGGAGCTACGAAGGCGAACCCGTGCCGCCGAAAGCCTTTGACGATCTTCCCCGCGAGCAGGTCGAAGCCGTGCTCGAGCGCTGGGCCAGGGAATAAGCGGGCAGCCGGAAGCTTTCTTCAACAGAAAAGCACATTTGATGAGGATTTTTTGAAGAGTCTTCAGTGTTTCTTCACCCTTTCCCGGCTAGACTTGCCGCCATTCGACACCCGGAGCCCTGAGCCCCGGGTTTTATTTGAGAGAGAGTTCAAAAATGAAGATTTCTGTGCGCAATACCCTCGAAGGCAAGATTCTTTCCATCAAGGAAGGCCCGGTTTCGACCGAAGTCGTGATTGAAACGGCTGCAGGCGAGAAGCTCGTCTCCTCCATCACGACGACCTCCGCCAAGACGCTCGGCCTCAAGGTCGGCGGCAAGGCCTACGCCATCATCAAGGCGTCGAACGTCATGATCGGCGTTGACGACTAACGTTTTCGGGTTTTAACCCAGGACGAAAAAAATCCCCTGACAGATCTCTCCGCGAGGGGATTTTTTTGGCTCTTCGGAAATTACCGGGCAAACGATACCTATAGGGAAGTAGCTCCATCCCATAACTGAGTTTCCCGAATCGCATTCCCGACGACTACCCTGCCGTGGGATAAGCGATCCCAAGGTGAGCGTCCCTTGCTTGGGAGCATTCCTTTGATTTTAAGCGCGAAGTACTCGAAATCTCTAAAGCCGTAGGCGATTCGCTTCAACACCTTGATCTTGTTGTTGGCGCCTTCCAGGCGGTTAGTGCCTAC
>NZ_WEHX01000086.1 GCF_009183815.1 Sutterella seckii
CGCCGAAATCACGGCGGTCCGAGCGGTCGAAGCGGTCATTGCGGTCCGAACGGTCAAAGCGCGGACGATCGCCGAAGGGCTTCCTGTCGCCGAAGGGGCGGCGGTCGCCGAAATCGCGGCGATCCGAACGATCGGAGCGGTCGAAACGGTCAAAACGATCGAAGCGGTCGGAACGTCCGCGGCGGTCTCCGTCCTCGCCGTCGAAGGAGCGGCGCGGACCCTTGTCCTGCCAGGGCTTGTTATCCATAGCCATTCTATTTATCTCTCTGAAAAATAAAGAATCTGCATTCCACATCCCCATCGGGCGCGGGGCATGTCTCAAAACGGAATGCGTTGGTCAAAAGAAAAGTGTGTGAAAGAAGTCAGTCTGAAAAGGTTTCGCGCTTCGCTGCGCTATCGAATGTCGAAAGGCATGGGGTCGAATGAATGCCGCTGCCCCGGAGAAAAAACACCTCCGCGGGCATCAAAATGCCCGGGGTGCCTTCTGATCATTGAACAATCGCTTCGCCATTGAAATACTGCGGAATTCCTTTATAGGAATCCGGATTCAAGCGGGCCGCTTCACAATCTGAAAGGTATTGGCGCCTGAGGACGGGGCGCGGAAGCGCTTCATTTGAAAACGCCCCCTGCCATGCCGGTTCCTTAGAAAAGCATGCCTCATCGCGCGGTGCGTATTTTAAAGGATTCTGTCCGGACCATTGCACCTTTTTAACGCCCTTGAGACTTGGGACAAGTCGCTATGAAAGTCACGCCGACGACGGCAGGGAAAGCAGATACACTTTGATTAGGGATAACCGAAAAGAATTTCTTTTTCCGGTCTTTCTTCCCTACCAGCTCAGAACAACAAAAAGCGAGGTTCCTATGGCTGCCCAGATCATCTTTCATGGCATTAACCGCTCCCCCGCCGTCGAAACGGCTGTGAATGAGAAGGTTGCCGCGCTCCAGAAGTTTGACAATCAGCTCGGGCCCTGCAAGGTAACAGTCACTCAGGAAGGTCATCAGACGATGGGCGCCTTCACCATCCGCATTGATCAGTCCGCGTCGGGCAAGAACCTCATCGTCACCCGCACGAACCAGGATGTGATGGCTGCGCTCAACGAAGCCTTTGATACGCTGCGCCGCAGCGTCGTCGAGGAAGCCGACAAGCGTCGTCAGCGCTAAGGATCTGACCTTCAGGCGTGCAGTCTGATTTTCCCAGCGGAAGATGAGGCTACGCAGAAGCCGGATGCTCCGCAAAGCGGGCTTCCGGCTTTTTTCTTCTCCGGCGCGGATTCCGGACAAAACAAAGGCCCGTACGACATCAACGCGTGCGGGCCAAACGACTGGTGGAGGATAGCGGGATCGAACCGCTGACCTCTTGCATGCCATGCAAGCGCTCTCCCAGCTGAGCTAATCCCCCGGATAGGTCAAATTGCGGCTTTTCAGAAATGCATTCGTCGAGACTGTGGCGTCCCCACGGGGATTCGAACCCCGGTACCAACCGTGAAAGGGTTGTGTCCTAGGCCTCTAGACGATAGGGACCTCGACGATGTGGTGGAGGATAGCGGGATCGAACCGCTGACCTCTTGCATGCCATGCAAGCGCTCTCCCAGCTGAGCTAATCCCCCGACACGTTCTGATTGTGCTTTCCCGCTTCTTTCGAAGCGAGAGGCGGAAACTCATCAGGCTTTAGTGCTGCCTGACGCTTTTCAAACCTTGGCGTCCCCACGGGGATTCGAACCCCGGTACCAACCGTGAAAGGGTTGTGTCCTAGGCCTCTAGACGATAGGGACCTTAATTCTTGGTGGAGGATAGCGGGATCGAACCGCTGACCTCTTGCATGCCATGCAAGCGCTCTCCCAGCTGAGCTAATCCCCCCCGAATCGAGAAGGGAGATTATGCCGAAGTGTTTTCGATAAAGCAAGAGTTAGTTACTTCGTATTTACAATTTATTACATCCGCATGTTTCCGCCCGCGCCGCGGAATACCTCCGGACGCCCGCCCCGGATGCTGCGCCATGGGCTAGATTTAGGATCTCAGACTGAAAAGCTGCCACAAGTTTCCTTCAAGCAGATGACCCAGCAGAATTCTCCCCGCGACGCCCGGGATGAAAGGGCGCCGGCGATCCGCATCCGCGGCGCCGAGCAGAATAATCTCAAGCACCTGAATCTGGACATTCCCGTCGGGAGCTTCACCGTCGTCACGGGGCTTTCGGGGTCCGGGAAAAGCTCTCTCGTCTTCGATACGCTGTATGCGGAAGGTCAGCGCCGGTACGTGGAGACCTTCAGCCCCTATGCGCGCCAGTTTCTCGACCGCATGGACCGCCCGAAGGTTGAGTCGATCGAGGGCGTGCCGCCCGCGATCGCCATTGATCAGAACGCCGTCATCCGCACCTCGCGCTCGACCGTGGGCACGATGACGGAGATCAACGACCGTCTGAAGCTTCTCTTCGCGAGAAAGGCGAGAGCCTTCTGCCCCAATGACGGCTCTGCCGTCCTCGACTTTTCCCCCGACTCCATGTGGGAGGACATCCTCGGGCGCCTCGCGGCGCGCGGGGAATCGGACGCCCGAACGGCCGTCGCCTTTGAGCGCTTCGTCCCGAAGGCGCTTCCCCTCGAAACGGCGGAAGCGGGCCTCTCCGCCCAGGGCTTCACGCGCATTCTGGCGCGCGAGGCGAGAAGCGACGGCACGCTGCTCGTCGTTGCCGCCGACCGCTTCCGCGCGTCGACCGTGGAGCGAAGCCGCGCGATTGAGGCGATTGAGACGGCATTGAAGCGGGGCGACGGGCGCGTCGCCGTCTGGACGGAAAGTCCGGGCGAAGCCCCCAGAAGATTCGCGCGCTACCAGCACGGGCTTTCCTGCCCGGAGTGCGGACTTACCTTCTCTCCCCCGAAGCCCGCTTCCTTCAGCTTCAATTCGCCTGTCGGCGCCTGTCCGGTCTGCCGCGGCTTCGGCCGCGTCATCGGGACCGACCTCTCCCTCGTCATCCCAGACCGCTCGAAAAGTCTCCGGGAAGACGCCGTAAAGCCTTTCTCCACCAAGTCCTTTGCGGAATGCAAGGACGACATGCTGCGCGCCTGCCGAAGACTCGGCATTCCGACGGACGTCCCCTATGAGGACCTCCCCGAAGAAGCGCGCCGGATCATTGAAGAGGGAGAGCCCGGGTGGACGGGGAAATGGCAGACCGAGTGGTACGGCATCGGGCGCTTCTTCGAGTGGCTTGAAACGAAGAACTACAAGATGCACGTTCGCGTCATGCTTTCGCGCTACCGCTCCTACCGAACCTGCACGGCCTGCGGCGGCGCGCGCCTGCGCCCCGAAGCGCTCTCCTGGCGCATCGGCACGAAGGAAGACCGGGAGGCGGTCCTCGCGGAAGCCCCCGACGCCGGCATCTGCGCTCAGCCTGTCGGCTCCGGGCTTTCGAGGGAAGCCTATGCGGCGCTTCCAGGCTTCAACTTTCATGAGCTCATGCTCATGCCGGCAGCGGTTCTGAAGCATTTTCTCGAACGCCTGAACGCCCAAAAGCACGACGAGGCCGAAGCGCTCATTCTGGGCGAATGCCTCTCGCGCATTACCTTCCTCTGCGACGTGGGGCTCGGCTACCTCACGATGAACCGTCAGGGGAGAACCCTCTCCGGGGGCGAAGTGCAGCGCGTCAACCTCACGACCGCGCTCGGCGCCAATCTCGTCAATACGCTTTTCGTACTCGACGAACCGTCAATCGGCCTGCACCCCCGCGACATGGACCGCGTGAACGGCATTCTGAGGCGCCTCACGGCTCAGGGGAATACCCTCGTCGTCGTGGAGCACGACCCGCAGGTCATGCTTGCGGGCGAGCGCCTCATCGACCTCGGACCCGGCGCGGGCGCTGCCGGCGGCCGGATCATCTATGAAGGCTCGACGCGGGGCGTGCTCACCGCCAAAACGGAAACCGGCGCCTATCTCTCGGGCGAAAAGCGCATCACGCGAAAAGCGCTCCCCGTGACGGATGAAACGCCGAAACTAAAGCTTTCCCACGCGACCCTCAATAATCTGAAGAACGTCTCGGTCAACTTCCCCCTCGGGCGCCTCATTGCCGTGGCCGGCGTTTCCGGTTCGGGCAAATCCTCTCTCATTGCGGATACGCTTGTTCCCGCGCTTGAGCGGAAGCTCGGCGGCGCCGTCGTCTTCTCAGCCGACGCGGAGAGCGACGCCCCGGGGAGCGCCTCAGCCGCCCGGCTCTCGGGCGACCTGCCTGCCGGCATTGAATTCGTCGACCAGAGCTCCCTCGGGCGCACCACGCGCGGGAACCCCGCGAGCTATGTGGGCGCATTCACGGCAATCCGCGAATTTTTCGGCACCTCTCCGGAAGCCATCGTTGCCGGACTCAAGCCCGGCGACTTCTCCTTCAATTCCGGCGCCGGCCGCTGCCCGCGCTGCGCGGGCACGGGCTGGGAGCATGTCGAGATGCAGTTTCTCTCCGACGTCTACCTACCCTGCCCCGACTGCGGCGGGGAGCGCTACCAAGAAAAGATCCTGCGCATCCGGCCGACGCTCGACAACGGTAAGGCGCTCAGCATCTCCGACGTGCTCGACCTCACGGTCGATGAGGCGCTTGACGCCTTCTCCCGCCATGCGGCCGTCGTGAAGCCCCTCAAGGTGCTTCAGCTCACGGGGCTCGGGTACCTGAAGCTCGGGCAGCCCTTAACGACGCTCTCCGGCGGCGAAAGGCAGCGCCTCAAGCTTTCCGCGCGCATTGCGGAAGGCGTGCCTGCCGTGCGCGGTCAGAAGGGCAAGGTTTTCGTATTCGACGAACCCACAACGGGGCTTCACTTCGCCGACACCGCAAAGCTCGTCGACGTCTTCAACAGGCTCACCGTCATGGGCCATACCGTCATCGTGATTGAACACAATCTCGACGTCATCGGCGCGGCGGACTGGGTAATCGAAATGGGTCCCGAAGGCGGCTTTGCCGGGGGCGAGGTGATCTTTACGGGGACGCCGCAAGCGCTTGAAGCCGGAGGCACGCTCACGGGCGAAGCGCTTCTTGCATGGCGCCGCGCGCAGGCGCAGGACGCCTCGCGCGAAAGCTTCTTCAATCTTCCGCCCCTGAGGAAGCCCAGGATCAATCCGGAAGAGGCGCTTCGCGAATCGCACGCCATCGTGATTGAGGGCGCGCGCGAACATAATCTTCGGGACCTCTCGGTCGACATCCCGCGGGAAGCCTTTACGGTCGTCACCGGCCCCTCGGGCTCCGGCAAATCGACGCTCGCCTTCGACATCGTCTTCGCCGAAGGCCAGCGGCGCTATCTCGAAAGCCTCAACGCCTACGCGCGCTCCATGGTCCAGCCGCCGCCCGAACCCGACGTCGACAGCGTCCGGGGAATTCCCCCGACGGTGGCGATCGAGCAGCGCACGACCCGGGGCGGCATGCGCTCCACCGTCGCGACGATGACGGAGCTCTATCACTTTCTGCGCCTCATCTACGTGAAGCTCGGCACCGAATACTGCCCGGACTGCCAGGTGCCCGTCGAAGCGCAGACGCCCGCCATGATTGCCGAAAGCATCGGCGAAGCGTTTCCCAACGAGGAGTGCGCGCTTTTCGTCCCCATCGTCACGGGAAGAAAAGGCATTTTCGAAAAGGAATTCCTGCGGCTTCGCCAGAAAGGCGTGAAGCTCGTCCTCGTCGACGGCGAATACGCGTCCATTGAGACCACGGTCCCGAAGCTCGCGAGAAATGTGCTCCATACCATCGAGGCGCTCGCCGGCCGCACGGATACGACGGCGCCGCCCCGCATGATTGAGGTGGACGTGCGCGCAGCGCTCGCGCTCGAAAAGTCCGCGCAGCTGCGGGCCGTTCCTGCCTCGCAGGTCTCTCCCGGAGCGCCCGTTACGCACCCCGGCATCTTCTATTCGCTCGAACGCGCCTGCCCGAAGTGCGGACGGTCGCTGCCTGAGCTCGATCCGAGACTCTTTTCATACAACTCCGAAGCCGGGGCCTGTCCGACCTGTTCGGGCTACGGCGTGCTGACGGCCTCCATCCGCAAGGCCGTGAAGAAGGGCGAGGCGATGGAAACGGAGTTCTCCCGGACGGAAGACGAACCCGAAGTCGTCTGTCCCGACTGCTGCGGCGCGCGCCTCAATGAAGTCGCCCGCAACGTCCGCTGGGAAGGCAAGGCCATTCAGGAGGTCTGCCGCATGACGGCGCGCGAAGCCGCCGGCTGGTTTAAGGGACTGCGGCTTAATTCCAGAAGCGCCGCAATCGCGCACGATGCGCTCGAGGAGATCCGCTCGAGACTTGCCTTCCTCGCTGAAGTGGGGCTCGACTACCTGACGCTCGAGCGGAGTGCTCCCACGCTTTCGGGCGGGGAAACGCAGCGCATTCATCTCGCGAGCCAGCTCGGCACCAACCTGAGAGGCGTCTGCTACGTGCTCGACGAACCGACGATCGGGCTTCATCCGAGAGACAACGGCATGCTTCTCTCGGCCATTGAATCGCTCACGAAGAAGGGCAATACCCTTCTCGTCGTCGAGCACGACGAGGAGACCATCCGCCGGGCCGACCACGTGATCGACATCGGCCCGGGGGCGGGCGTCCGCGGCGGCCGCCTCATGGGAGAAGGGACGGTTGAGGACCTCGAAAGGAATCCCGACTCCCCGACTGGGCGGCTCCTTGCCCATCCCATCGCACACACCGGGATCCCTGAGCGCCTCCCCGACGCGGAAGGCAAGCGCCTCACGCTCGAAGGCATCCGCTTCAGAAACCTCGATATCGGGAAGTTCGACATTCCCCTGAAGCGCCTCACCGTCGTCACGGGCGTTTCCGGTTCCGGAAAGTCGACGCTATGCCGGGAAATTCTCTATGAGAACCTGAAGCGGCGGATTGAGAGCCCGGAGGCAAAGCTCTCCGGCCTCTCGGGCATGAAGGGAACGGAGGCGGTCGGCCGGGTTCTCGAAGTTGACCAGACCCCGATCGGGAAGAATCCGCGTTCCTGTCCGGCGACCTATGCGGGCGTGATGACGCCGATCCGCGACCTCTTTGCTTCAACGAACGAAGCGAAAGCACGCGGATACGGGGCGAGCCGCTTCACCTTCAACAAAACCGAAGGCGCATGCCCCGAATGCGCGGGTCAGGGCCTGAGAACAGTCGAGATGAATTTCCTTCCCGACGTGAAGGTCCTCTGCGAAGCGTGCGGCGGGAAGCGCTTCAATCCGGAAACGCTCTCCGTCGAATGGAAGGAGAAGTCGATCGGCGACGTGCTCGCGATGGAAATTGACGAGGCGGTCGAGTTCTTTGCGTCCATGCCCTCAATCTCGCATCCCCTGAAGCTCATGCAGGAAGTGGGGCTCGGCTACCTGACGCTCGGACAGCCCTCGCCAACGCTCTCGGGCGGCGAAGCGCAGCGCCTGAAGCTCGTGACCGAGCTCGCGCGCGTCCGTCCCGAAGGCACCTTCTCCGCCCGGTCTCCGCACACGCTCTACGTGCTCGATGAGCCGACGGTGGGCCTCCATATGGCCGACGTCGCGAAGCTCATGCACGTGCTCTCGCGCCTCGTCGATGCCGGGAGCACCGTCGTGATCATCGAACACAACCTCGACGTTGTTGCGGACGCCGACTGGGTGATCGACCTCGGACCCGAGGGCGGCTCCGCAGGCGGGCGCGTCGTGGGCGAAGGGACGCCGAAGGAGATTGCGGCGAAGAAGACGGCGACAGGGAAGGCTCTGCGGGCGTTTCTCAAAGCCCATAAGCCGAAGAGGAAGACAAAGACTCAATAAGCGCCTTTAAGGCGTATTCGGCGCCCAAAAACAACGAAGCGCGGCTTTCCTTCTTCCGGGAAAGCCGCGCTTCGTCTTTTTGAGAAACCGCCCGCTCAGCGCTTCTCAACCCACCAGAGCATTACCCCGGAGAGGATGAACATCATGACCGAGGGCGCGGCCGCCATTACCGCAGGCGGTACTGCGGCAAAGATGGAGAGGTAGGAAAAGAGATTGTTGAGCGCATAGAACGCGATGCCGATGAGGACGCCGAGGAAGATCTTGATCGCGACCCCGCCCGAGCGCGCGTTCATGTACGCGAAGGGCATAGAGATCGCAAGCATCACGAGGACCGCAAGCGGATAAAAAGCCTTCGACCAGAAGACCGCTACGAAATGGTCCGCGTCCTGATTGACCGACGTGAGGTGCTCGATGTAGCTCAAGAGATCCACCATCCCCATGCGGTCGGGCTTTGTCGTCATGACGCCGAGGATCTCGGGCGTAATGGTGGAGGGGAAGAGGAACTGCGAGAGCTTCTCGCTCGTTACCGGCGTCTGATTCGGATCCGTGCGGCTGTCGTTCATCACGGGATAGGTCACCAGGGTGACGTCTGACAGCGTCCACCCCAGTCCCGGCTGAAAGAGCCCGGACTCGGCGCGGATCATGCGCTCGAGCCTTCCGGCATCGTCGAATTCGAAGACTCGCCAGGCGCCGGTTGCATAGCGGTTCGACGCGCTGATCGAGCGGATGTTGATGTAGCGGTCGATCGACTCGCCGTTTCCCGTCTTCGCGACGTCGCGGATCCAGGCCCCCGACACGTAGCCGCGGGCAGAGAGCGACTGGTCGCCCGTTGAGCGGACTTCCGTCTGATAGCGCTGCGCCCAGGGGGCGACCGCTTCGCCCATGGCATAGGTGCCGGCTACAAGGAGCACGCCCGGGAGGATGAGGGTCACGGCAAGGCGCCAGGGCGAAAGGCCCGCCGCGCGAAGCACCGTGAATTCCGAGGTCGAGGCCCAGCGCGACATCGTGTAGACGGCGGCGAGAAGAACGGCCAGAGGCGCCACCTCATAGGCGCGCGAGGGAAGCGTGAGCCCCGTGAGGAGAAACGCCGTCGCAAGGTCGTACTTGTTGCTTCCCACCTCGTCCATCTGACCGATCAGGTCGAAGAACGCGAAAAGCGCAATCAGGATGACGAGAACGAAGACGGTCGAAAGAAGGATGTCCTTCGTGAACTGTCGGGAGATGACTGACATTTATCGGCCTCCCTCGGAACGACGCTGCTTCCAGTACCAGACGGACATCCATCTCGGGAGCCACCGGGTCATCCAGATGCGCCTCACGAAGAGAAGAACCGCAATCAGGAAGACGGATCCGTTGAGAAGGAGAAGCGCGGAAATGAGCGAGAGCCGCTCGCGCGTCACCCAGCTTTCCGCAACGGAAAGGCCGTTGAGGTAAAGAATGAAGATGAGGGCCGCCATGAGGAGATTGAGGCTCCGGCCGGCGCGCGGAGACGTGCAGGAAAGCGGAATCGCGAGGAGCACGAGATTGAGCGCCGCCAGCGGCCAGGAGAAGCGCCAGAGAAGCTCGGCCTGATTTTCCGGCGTCGGAAGCGCGAGGAGCACGGAGAGCGGCTGCGAATTGGCCCTTGTTGAGCGGAAGGCGTCGTCCACGCGGATGTCGAGCCTCACGCCGTAGTCCTGAAAGTCGACGACACGGGTTGCCGCAGAGGCGTTCTCTGTCTCAATGCGGCTGCCGTTTTTGAGAACAATGTAGCGGTCGCCCTCGGCATTGATCTCAATCGCGCCTTTTTCTGCCGTAACGACGGACTCCTTTCCGACACCGGCCTCCGCCATGAAGACGCGGCCCACCTCGTTGGGCGTTTCGCCCGCGGATTCAATAAAGAAGACGCGTTTTCCCCCCTGCGCCTCGATAAAGCGCCCGGGAGCAATGGCATTGACGTCCTCGCGCTGCGTGAACTGATTGCGGAGCTTATAGGTCTCCGAGCGCGCCCAGGGCGAAATCACAATCGAAAGGAGCGCGATCATGATGACGACGGGAAGCGCAAAGCGCATCATGGGCTCGATCCAGGAGAGGAGCGAGCGGCCTCCCGAAGAGAACCAGACCACCATCTCGTTGTCCTGCCAGGAGCGCATGAGGGTCATCAGCGCCGCAATGAAGAGCGATGCGGCAAGAAGCGGCGGCAGGTTCACCAGAGCGTTGTAGATGACGAGCTGCAGCACTGCGGAATGATCCACGCTCCCGCCGGCTGCCAGATTAATGAAGCGCACCATGGCGACCGCAAGAACGATCGTAAAGAGCACGGTGAAGACTCCGCCCGCAATGTTGGCGAGTTCAGAGATCAATGAACGCTTGAAGATCATGCTGGGTGTAGGAGTAGTGCTGAATGTAGCCGCTCGACCGGACCTGAAGAAGACGATTTTAACGGCTGGGAATCAGAATATGCGAAAGCCCCTGCTGACATCAAATCAACAGGGGCTTCGTTTATAGGGAGCCTGGCGATGACCTACTTTCACTGGAAATACAACCAACTATCATCGGCGCGGAGACGTTTCACTGTCCTGT
>NZ_WEHX01000087.1 GCF_009183815.1 Sutterella seckii
TTCAAAACAATGATTTATCTCGTTGCAGGTAATCTGGATTTCAGCAGATGGACTCAGGCTTTAAAGTGTGGTTACCCACACTAAACGTCATAGAGCCATTTAAACACCCAGACTTGAGCGACCCGCTCCCTGAATTTTTCAAGCGGCCTCCTTTTGAACTACCCCGGACTCAACTCTCCTTCATATCACATCACGTTCTCTCTTTCTGACCAACAATCTCCCACGCCGCGTCATGCCGCCACTACCGCCTACCAGGCATCACCCTCGCTTCCGCTATCCCCAACTGCAAATATAGACATAGGAAACAATACAGGCAGCTGAGATCAATTCAACCGGCATCCCCATCATTCATCTCCCGGGCAGACCGCCGCGATCTCCCGGGAGTGTTCACCTCTGCTGAAGCCCCTGCTTATTCAGCAACGCGCTTCGCGAGCTCTGCCGGATACCGGTCGCCCGCCACCGGCGTAGCGTCAAGGAGCTCGCGGATGTGCGCGAGTTCGTCCGAGCTGAATTCCACCCGGAGCGCGCCCAGGTTTTCCTTGAGGCGCTCAAGCCGCGTCGTCCCCGGGATCGGCGCGATGAAGTCGCCCTGCGCGAGCACCCAGGCAAGCGCGATCTGTGCGGGCGTCGCGTTTTTCGCGCGCGCAAGTTCCTGAACCTCTGCAACGAGCTTCATGTTGGCATGCAGGTTCTCCCCCTGAAGTCTCGGGATGATATGGCGGCAATCATCGTTCCCGAATTTCGCGTCGGCAGTGATCGCGCCCGTGAGGAAGCCTTTGCCGAGCGGACTGAAAGGAACGAACCCGATGTTTTCTGCCTTGAGAAGCGGCAGGATCTTCGCTTCCGGATCGCGGAACATCATGGAGTATTCGCTCTGGAGCGCCGTCAATTTCGTGACGGCCTGCGCGCGGGCAATGGTCTTCGGACCCGCCTCGGAGAGGCCCCAGCCGCGGATCTTCCCTTCCCGGATGAATTCGCCCATGAGTTCAGCGACCTCTTCCACCGGAACCTTCGGATCCACGCGGTGGAGATAGTAGAGGTCAATCACATCGGTTCTCAAATCGGGGCGGCTCGAGGATGAAAGCAGCGGCCGCCCCATGTTCAACCATCGGAGGGAAGTCTAGGAAAGACGAGGCTTCTCCTCTTGACGAACACTCTTCGATTCTTGCTCATTTCTTTCTGAGGTCGAATTTCCGCCGCTCCCGAATATCAGATCCAGATAGGCCTTGAAGACCCGGCGGAATTCCAGAGGCCTTGAGTCGCCGAGGAGCGTCTGCCAGAGGACGCCCTGGATGATCGGAGCCGCAATCAGAAAGGGATACTCCCGGATGATGACGGGAAAATCCTTTTTTGCAGTCATGTGCGTGAAGAACCCTTCATCGCCGAAAGCCGGGATAAGGAATTTCTCAAAGAAGGGACGCGTGAGCTGAGGTCGATGAAGGCCTTCCGACCAGATCACCCGGAGAATCCGCGACATGCGCCCGCGCCCGTTTTCGCTGAGGATGGGCTCAAACACCTCCTCGATGCGCTCCCGGGTGCTCATCGGGACGGAGTCATTCAGAGTGCGCTCGAGATTCCCCTGAATGAGGTCGCCCAATTCATCGGCCAACCCCATGAGGAGCGCTTCCTTGCTCTCGAAATAGTTGTACACCGTGCCTTTGGCGACGCCTGCTTTTTTCGCGATGTCCTCAATGCGTGCTGAGGCAAATCCCTTCGCCTCGAATTCCTCAATGGTCGCGTCGAGGATGGCGCGCTTCTTCTCTTCTGTCTGTGTTCTCATCTCTATTTTCCTCAGGGCACTCTATTGAATCTTATTCCGGAAGAGCCACGCTGCGAGCGAGAGCGAGATGAACGCAGCCAGGGCCGCGGGCCAGAAGAACTCGACCGTCTCCATGAGGCCGGAACCTTCGAAATAGATCATCCGGAGCGCAATGATCGCGCTTCGAAGAGGGTTCAGATTTGAAAGAAGCTGCATCCACTGCGGCATGGCGAGGACAGACGTGAAGAGCCCCGAAAAGATGATGGTGGGCATCATGACGAAGATCACAATGACAATCGCCTCCTGAATGGTGTCGGCAACTGCGGAGATCGCGAGCCCCAAACCCACGAAGGAGAGCGCAAAGCCGAATACGAGAAGCCCTAGCGCGAGCGGCGATCCCGCAAAGGGAAGCTCGAACCAGAAGACGCCGACAAGGAAAATCAAAAAAGCCTGCAGGCACGCAATGATGGTCGGTACGACGGCCTTCCCGATCAGGATTTCAACGGAGGTCGCGGGCGTCATCAGCATCATGTCGAACGTCCCGTCCTCGCGCTCGCGCGCCACCGTGAGGCCGGCAAGAAGGAGCACCTGAATGAGCGACAGCGCAAGAATAAGAGCCGGCATGATGGCGTAGCGCGTGATGCCGTTTTCATTGAAGCGCTGCCGATCGAGAATCGTGACCGCCTGCGCTCCGCCCCTTTCCTGATTGAGCCGGGATGCAATCGATGCCGCGTAGCCCGCGGCGATCCCTGCCGTGGTCGAATTTCTCGCATCGAGCGCCACATAGGCTTCGCCGTTCTTCGAGAAATCCCTCGGGATCCAAATGCCGAGCAGCGCTCTGGAGTTGTCGATCGCTTCAGTAAATTCAGCCTGCGAGCGGGCGACGGTCTGGAGCTCAAACCCGGGTGCCCGGTCGATCCGCTGGACGAATTCGGTCGCAAGACTCCCGCCCGATTCATTGAGAAGCACCCAGGGCACGCGGTCGAGATTGAAGGTTGCGCCGTAGCCGAAGATCACCGACTGAAGGATCACCGGGACGATGAGGACGATTCGCGCGCCTTTGTCGCGAAGGGTTGCGATGAGCTCCTTTTCCACGAGCGCCGCAATCCGGTTGAGGGAAGCACGCAGGCGTTCGATCGCATTATGAAGAAAGGTCATGATGCATCCTCCTTCAGTTCAATCTTCGCCGGGCGCTTCCCGAGGAGCTTCAGCGTAAGCATCAGGAAAAGGACCGCCGAGAGCGCCACCACGAGCGCGTTCATCGCAAGCTCGGATTCATTCCCGCCCGAGAGGAAGCAGATCTTGAGGGACTGAAGCGCATAGGAGGGCGGAAAGAGCCGTCCGATCCATTCAATCCACTCGGGGACGCTTCTCAGGTCGAAGAGAAAGCCCAAAAGCATCATGGTCGGGAGAAAGCTCGCCATGATGGAGATTTCGGTCGCGAGGAACTGGCTCTTTACCTTCGCGGAAATGAATAGCCCGAGCGCCGCAGCGGCAGTTGAATAGAGAAATGCCGTCGCGAGAAGCCAGAAGATGCTCCCCCGGAGCGGCACCTCGAAGAGTCCGATCGCCATGAAGAGACAGAGAAAGAACCCGAGAAGCGCAATTCCGGCGCAGGGGATGAGTTTGGAGAGGAGTATTTCGAGGGACGATGCGGGCGTTGCAAAGAGCGCATGGAGCGTTCTGCGCTCGCATTCGCGCGCAATCACGAGGCTTCCGAGGAAGGAAGCGGAAACCGAAGTCACGATGATGAGAATTCCGGGTACGAGATACCAGGTTGAGTTTGCCGCCTCGTTGAACCAGAGCCGGCTCGTGAGCTGAACGGGCGTTTCCGCTGAAGAACTATCCCTCAGGGGGCTCGCGAGCCTTGGATCAGCGAGAGCCGTGCCGAGAACGCCCTCCGCATAGGAGCGCACCATCTGAGCCGTATTGCTGTCGACGCCGTAAAGCGTGAGGCCGATGGCTGCGTCTCCCTTTTCCACGCTCCTCGCGAACCCCGAATCAATCCGGACGACCGCTTCCGTCTCGCGCTTCGAGGATCTCGCTTCCGTTTTTCGAGGCGACTCGCTCCTGATTCCGGAGAGATAGGCATTCGCCTCAAAGCGCCTCGCGACGGCAAGAGCCGCCGGCGTGGATTCCTCGAACACGATGTCCGCGGGCACGTTCCGGATGTCCATCGAGATCCCGAAACCGTAGAGAAAGAGCATCAGAAGGGGCAGCCCCAGCCCGATCACGAGGTACGAGGGATCCCGGAGAATAAGCCGGCATTCCTTGACGAGAAGCGCCCTGAAGCGCGCGAACCGAAAGCGCAGAAGTCCATGAAGTTCGCTCATGCGGCACCTCCTTTCTCCCGTTCAAGACGCTTCTTTTCCACGATTTCGATGAAGGCCGATTCGATCGATGCGCCTTCAGCCTTTTCCTTCCCGTAAGCCGCTTCGCGGATTTCCGACGGACTCCCGATCGCGATGATCTTCCCCGCGTCCTGAATGAGAAACCTGTCGCAGTATTCGGCCTCTTCCATGAAGTGGGTCGTGACGACGACGGCCGCTCCCTTTGCCGCAAACCGCACGATCCTGCGCCAGAGGGCGCGCCGCTGCGCGATATCGGCTCCGGACGTCGCTTCGTCGAGAAAGATGATTTTCGGGTTGTGGATGAAGCCGCAGGCAATCGAGAGATCTTTCTGGGCACCGAGCGAGAGGGAGCCCGCCGGGAAATCCGCCTTCTCCACGAGCCTGAAGTCGTGCAGGAGCTCTTCGATTCTTGCATCAAGCGCCTTCCCCGAAAGCCCGAAGCTTCTTCCGAAAAAGCGCAGGTTCTCGCGGGCGGTGAGCTTCGCGTAGAGCGAAAACTTCTGCGCAACGTAGCCGACGAGCGACCTTGCAAGGGACTTCGCGGATTTGAGATTCGCGCCTGCAATTTCGATTTCGCCCTCTGATGCGGGAAGAAGGCTCGCGAGCATTCTGAAGGTCGTCGTCTTCCCCGCGCCGTTGGGGCCGAGAATCCCGAAGATTTCTCCCGGCATGACGTCGAAGGTCGTGTCGTCGACGGCTACGAAATTCCCGAAGAGACGCCGGATGCCGCGCGCGATGACAAGGGGCTTCGGGGCTTCCATGGATTCAATCGCCGAGAGCCCGCCGGACTCATGAGGCCGAGCGCTTGCGGCATGGGCCTCCGAATCCTCCCCTGGGGCATCCCTAAATGTCAGAAGCGCATAGGCATCCTCGAGCCGGGGCGGCCGCGGCGAGAGTCTTCCCGGGTCGATGTCGTTCGGAAATTCGGGGCTCCGCCCGTTTTGAAGCAGCAGGTCCATTCTGCCTTCCCGCGGAACGGCATCGAGCCAGGGCGAGGAAGCGTCTGATGCCGCAGCCATCAGCATGAAGCGGCGCTTGATGCGCTCGCTCTCCTCCGGGCTGAGCCCCTCGAGCGCATAAGCGAAGGTTCTTCCCCGGGCTGCTTCCTTGAGGGTCTGAGGGCTTCCCCGGGCAATGATTCCACCTTCTTCAAGCAGAATCACGCTGTCGGCAGCTTCCGCTTCCTCGAGATAGGCGGTTGAAAAGAGAACCGCCATGTCATGGGCCTTCCGGCGTTCCTTCAGAACATTCCAAAGCTCGCGCCGCGACAAGGGGTCGACGCCCACCGTCGGTTCGTCGAGAAGCAGCAGATCGGGCGAGGCGAGTAATGCACCCGCAAGCGCGAGCTTCTGCTTCATGCCGCCCGAAAGCTTCCCCGCCGGGCGCTCCATGAAGGGCCCGAGCCCCGTGAGGACAAGAAGTTCGCGGATTTTCTCAGCCGCTTCCGCCGGCGGGATCCCGCGGAGCTCTGCCTGAAGCTCCATATTTTCGCGGCAGCTTAGTTCCCGATAGAGGCCGAGCGACTGCGGCATGTAGGCAATGCGCTTCAAAAGCCCCGGGTCGTCGGGATCGGGGTGCGCCCCGAGGGAGCGCACCGTTCCCGCGTCCGCGGCTTCGAGCCCGCAGAGAATTTTGAGAAGCGTCGACTTCCCTGCCCCGTCCGGGCCGATCAGGGCCGTGAGGCGCTCTTCGGGCGCAGTTTCCAGGGTTATGCCCTTCAAGGCTTCAACCCGCTTGCCGCCAGCCCCCTGGTAGACCTTCCTCACGCTCTGAAGGGAAACGGCCGGAATGCGTGCGGTCATTTTGATGCCTCAGAAGCAAACTCGACCGTCGCCGGCTGCCCGAGCTTCAGGATGTTTTCCGGGTCATCCACGATGAGGCGGACTTCATAGACGAGCGCTGTGCGGAGTTCCGCCGTCTGAACGGTCTTCGGCGTAAATTCCGCCTGACTCGAAACCGATCCCACCTTTGCTTCGATCGGCGGCATCGTGTCCGTGATGACGGTCGCTTTGCCGCCCGGGCGCACCATGCCGAGCTGCGCTTCCGTCACATAGGCCCGCACCCATTTAGGCGAAATGATAGAGATTTCGTAAACCGTACGGCTTGAGCTCGTCATGTCGCCGGGTTCTGCGAGCCGACTTCTGACGATGCCTTCAACCGGCGAAATGATGCGGCTTGCCTTTTCAATCCGGTAGAGAAGCTCGTCAACGTTCGTCTTCGAGGAATCCACCTGCGCGGATGCCGCCTGAATCTCATCGGGACGGTTTCCGGAAGCGACGCGCCGGGCTTCCGCCGCGGCCGATGCATGCTGGGCTTCGAGAGACTTTCTCGTCCACTCGGCCTGATCAAGCTTCTCCTTTGAAGAAGCTTTCAAGGCGTAAAGCGCCTTCTCGCGTTTTTCCTCAATCTGCGCAAGCGTCAGGGATTTGAGCGCAGCATCGGCATTGGCCTCAGCCTTCTCGATGTCTTCCTTGCGGAATCCGTCGCGGGAGAGCCGGTACTGGGCTTCGAGGTACCTCAATTCCGCTTCGGCGCGTTCCTTCTGAATGCCGAGGAGTTCGGTGTCGAGTTCCCCGAGAAGCTCGCCCTTTTCCACCCGGTCGCCTTATTCCTTAAGAAGCGTCCTGATCCGGCCCGAGGCCTCAAAGGCGAGATTTACTTCCCGCACGTCGACGCTCTCCCAGGCCTGATTGGGCTGCGGGAGGCTCTTCTTCTGCCACTCTCCAAGACCCCAGACGGCGCCTCCGGCAATGCCGAGAACAGCGGCAAATCCAAGAACGGTTTTGATTTTCATGCGAGCCTCTAAATTGAACTGACTGGTCAGTTCAATTATAGGCTGCATAACAAAAACAAAAAGCCGCGGACCGAATCTTTACATTTCGGCTTCCGCGGCTTTTTGGGTGTCAGGAAAGTGTCGGATTACTTCTTCGACGCCTTCTTTGCCTCTTCAGCGGCCTGAGCTTCAGGAGCAGCGGCTCCGTCCTCGGGAATCACCTTTTTGCCTGGATGACGGCGGCGGTAGTCCGCGAGGAACTTGGCGATGCGGTTGATCGCGTCGCGAAGCTCCCATTCATAGGGAAGGAAGACCATGCGGAAGTGGTCGGGCTTGGGCCAGTTGAAGCCCGTGCCCTGAACGAGCACGACGTTCGTGGCTTCAAGAAGCTCCTTAAAGAACTCGCGGTCGTCCTCGATGGGATAGACGTCCGGGTCGAGCCTCGGGAACATGTAGAGAGAAGCCGTCGGACGAACGACGGAAACGCCCGGAATGGCGGAAAGCATTTCGTACGCGATGTCGCGCTGACGGCGCAGACGCCCGCCCTCGCCCACGAGGTCGTTGATGGACTGGTAGCCGCCGAGAGCCGTCTGAATCGCCCACTGACCCGGCACATTCGCGCAGAGCTTCATGTTGGCGAGCATGTTGAGGCCGTCGATGAAGTCCTTCGCGCCGCTCTTGTCGCCCGAGATCACCATCCAGCCCGCGCGGTAGCCGCAGGCGCGGTAGGCCTTCGAGAGGGAATTGAAGGTGAGCGTGAGGACGTCGTGCGAGAGCGCCGCCATCGAGGTGTGCTTGATGCCGTCGTAGAGAATCTTGTCGTAGACCTCGTCAGCAAGAATAACGAGGCCGTTTTCGCGCGCCACCTGAATGATGTCGAGGAGCACCGAATTCGGATAGAGAACGCCCGTCGGGTTGTTGGGGTTGATCACCACAATGCCCTTCGTACGGGGCGTCACCTTGGCGCGGATGTCCTCAATGCTCGGAATCCACCCCTTCGATTCGTCGCAGAGGTAGTGAACGGGCTTAGCGCCCGCAAGGCTCGTCACGGCCGTCCAGAGCGGATAGTCGGGAGTCGGAACGAGAAGTTCGTCGCCTTCGTCAAGGAGGGCGTTGGTCGCGAGCGCAATCAGGTCGGAAGCGCCGTTCCCGAGATAGATGTCGTCGATCGTGACGCCCTCGATCTGCTTATCCTGCGTGTAGTGCATCACGGCCTTGCGCGCCGCAAAGATGCCCTTGCTGTCGGAGTAGCCGGCCGAATTCGGAAGGTTGTAGATCATGTCGCGCATGACCTCTTCGGGCGGATCAAAGCCGAAAACCGCAAGATTGCCGATATTAAGCTTGATGAGACGGCGGCCTTCTGCCTCCATCTGCTTAGCCTTGTCCATGATCGGACCACGTATGTCGTAGAGGACATGCTCAAGCTTTGAGGACTTTTTGATTTCTTTCATTTCAAACCACGTCTCTTCGTTTGTTTTTTGTGCACCGGCGAGAGCCCTCAGGCGTCCCAATTCAGGCGGGGCGCGTGAAGAAAATCTGCTGCATCGGAACAGGATACCCCCAACGGGTGAATCAATTCACGCCGAATGCCTGTCAACACAGTGCCGGGAGGGTATTCCTCATTCCTGATTTTCCCTGATGAGCCTTGAGGCCGTCTGAGAAGCTGCGGGATAAGAGGAAGCTTCCTGATCCTTCAGACTTCTGCACCAGAATCCAATCGGAAAGGCGAGTGTATACCGATTGCCGCAAAATCTGCGGACCTCCGCGCGTCAGTCTCGGCATTTCCGAATAAGCCGTTAAGGCAAATCCACTCTCAGCGTCGTCGGAAGTTGGCGGCATGATGCATCCAGGCGTTTCGAAGCTCCTGGAAAGAGAAATCCCGGGGGAAGTTGCGGCAGCGTCATCACGACTACTGCTGACAGGGTGGCTCTTCGGCGTCGCTCTCTCCGGCATGCATAGCAAACATTGAGCGCAGCCACTGCATCGGAATGCTCTTGTCGCTCCGTTCGTGCCAGATGAGGCGCGTGAAGTTTTCCGCGTACTCGCCTTCGTAGGGAATCGCTGTGAGGCCCGGGACCTGGCGCGCGAAAAACCGGGCCGTCCTGGTGGGCATGAGCAAGGTGTATTCCGTGCCTTTGAGGAAATACGGTGCGCCGAGAAAATACGGCAGCTCAATGAAGGTTTGGCTCGATTTCAATTCCGGGAGCGAGATGTCGAAAACCGGCCCGCGGCTCGAATCCTGAAGCTTGATCAGAATCCTCGGATACATCCGGATCGATTCGATGGTGAGAGCTTCGCCCGCGGCGTAGCGGGCAGCGAGCGGGTGATTGCTGTCGACGAGGAGAGAGCGGGAGACCCGAAAGAGGTTGATTGCGAAGAAATGCGCCGGGAGCTCCGGGTGATTGAGCGTCGGATAGAGGAGAAAATCAAGTCCTCCTTCAGCAAGCCGTTGAAATTGTCTGCCGTCCAGAGGCTGGAGCCGAAAGCTGAGGCCCGGTGCTTTTTCACTCACCGCCCGGATGACGGGAGGAAGAAGACTCACGAGCGCATTGTCTGCCGCTCCGATCGTAATCGTGCCTTTGAGTTTTTCCGGCGAAAAATGCTTCTGAAACTCAAGCTCCTCCATGCGTTCGAGAAGCTCCCTCACCACAGGCATCATGCGCTTCGTCGTATCCGTCGGCGTCAATCCGCGCCAGACGCGGATGAAGAGCGGGTCGTCGAATCCTCCTGCATTTTCTTGAGCATCCGGCTCGCTGAGGCAACGGTTAGCCCGAGATGCTCAGCCGCCTCCGAGAGCGATCCGGTTGAAACAATCTCCGAGAGGAGCGCGAGATGAGTGAGCCTGAGGTCGAGCATGGGATCTGCCTCTTTCATGCGTTGCGGAATCTGCAAAAGACTTGTTGCATCATTCTACGAAAATACGATTGAAAGTCCGCATTGGCGGCCCTGAAGGTGCTCTCTAGACTTTGATCCCGTCAATGAGCGGCGCTCGGAAATGCGCTCACTTCATTGAAAACTCAACCAAAAAAAGGATTGGATCATGCAGAACATCACGCTCGGCCGCCGCTCGCTCTTTTTCGGTGCTGTCGCCGCAGCCGTCGGCAGCGCCCTCCCCGTCACGGCAGCCCGCGCTTCCGGCGGCTCTTCGGGTCCCCACGTCACCTTCGCCACGCAGGGCCACTCCTGAAGCCCAGCTCGAGCTTCGCCGCCGCTGCATTGTTTACTTCCGTGATGGAGTAAAGCGCGCCGAAATTGCACGCAGACTCGGATTGAG
>NZ_WEHX01000088.1 GCF_009183815.1 Sutterella seckii
TTTCGCAAATTCAATTATAACACAAAACACCCATTTTTCATGCCTGTAAACTCTGAAATTTTCAGAATTTACAGGCATTTATTTTATGGAAGTCCCCTTGAGTAGTCAGCTATGGATCTCCCCGTTTCCTATGCCGATCTTCAGCCCTATCTTCTTTCGCGAGGAGAAGAGCGATCCTGCTATATCAATCCCAGGAACAGCAGCACCATCATCAAGCTCAGTGCCGAGGATCACGCGCGTCAGTCTCTGCGTGAGATCGAGTATTTCACGCAGCTCAAAAAGCAGAAAGTTCCCGCCACCCATATTCCGCGCTATTACGGCCGCGTAAACATACCCGGGTATGTTGGTTTTGAACAACAACTCGTGCGTGATTTTGACGGCTCCCCCTCAAAATCGCTTCAGCATTATCTGACGGATCATCAAAATATGATTTTCCATCAGCTTTCCGATTTACTTGAAGATCTCCATTGTTATCTCTAGCGCTACGGAATTGCGCTCTCTGATCTGAGCCCAAATAATATTTTGATTCGAAGAGAAAAGAATGGACTTAATCGGGCAGTCATGATTGACGGCTTCGGTACGACTGACTTTATTCCAATCTGCCACTACTTCCCGCACCTTGCCCGGCTGAAAATTCTGCGTCACTGGGAGCGCTTTCTTCCCAAAATCGGGCTCACTCACCCTTCTGTTGAGTGACTTTCTGCCTCCCGCCGCTCCACGCATATGAGAAAAGCTCCGCAGATGCTGGTCTGACGGAGCTTTTCTTCAAGGCAGAAGGGAATCTGAAGGATTCCGGTTACGGAACCATCTCTTCAATCTCTTCCTTCTTTCTCGGCTTCACGAGGTCTTCACGCTTGACGCCAAGATAGAGGGCGATCGCAGCGGCAACGAATACCGAGGAGTAAACGCCGAGCAGAATGCCGATCGTCAGGGCAAGCGAGAAGTAGTGGAGGGCCGGGCCGCCAAAGAAGAACATCGAGAGCGTCATGCAGAGCGTCGACGTATGCGTGATCACCGTACGGGAGATCGTCGCCGTAATGGCGGAGTTGATCACCTCCATGGTGTCGGCGCGGCGCATCGTACGGAAGTGTTCGCGCACGCGGTCGAAAATAATCACGGACTCGTTGACGGAGTAGCCGAGGACGGCAAGCACTGCCGCGAGCACCGGAAGCGTGAATTCCCAGTGCATCACGGAGAAGATGCCGACCACGATCACCACGTCGTGGAGGTTGGCGATGATGGCCGCCACCGAGAACTTCCATTCGAATCGGAAGGCCAGGTAGACCATGATGCCGAAGACCACGAGCGCAAGCGCCGTGCCACCGTCGCGGGCGAGCTCATCGCCCACCTGAGGACCGACGAACTCGGTACTCTTAAGCTGCACGCCGGGCGTCTTCGCGGAAAGCACCTTCATGACTTCAGCGGCGACCTGGCCGGACGTCTGTCCTTCCTTGGTCGGAACGCGGATCACGACGTCGCGCGCCGTGCCGAAGGTCTGAACGAGCACCTCATTGGAGACCTGGGCGAGATCCGTACGGATCTGCTCCGTATTGGCCGCCTCAGGATAATTCACCTCAAGCTGCGTGCCGCCCGTGAACTCAATTGAGAAGGCCAGGCCGTGGGCAAAAAGCCAGTACACGGCAACCAGGAAGCTCACAAGGGAAATTCCGTTCAGGATATGGCGATAGCGCATGAACGGAATCGTGCGATGAATGCGGAAAAATTCCATTTTTCTTTCCTCTCCCTCGATTACTTCGCATTCGCCTTATCGGGATCCGGACGCCAGATCTGACCGATATGAACGGCCGTCAGCTTCTTCTTGCGGCCGTAGATCAGGTTGATCAGCGCGCGCGAAACAATGACGGAGGTGAAGATGGAGGTGCCGATGCCGAGGCAGTGCACCACGGCGAAGCCGCGGACCGGACCGGAACCGAAAATAAGAAGTGCAAGACCGGCAATCAGCGACGTGATGTTCGAGTCGAGAATCGTATTGAACGCACGGTCGTAGCCTTCGCTGATGGCTGTCTGCGGGAGTCGGCCGATGCGCAGTTCCTCACGAACGCGCTCGTTAATGAGCACGTTCGAGTCGACTGCCATGCCGAGCGTGAGCGCAATAGCCGCGATGCCAGGAAGCGTCAGCGTTGCCTGGAGAAGCGAAAGGATCGCGATCAGCATCATGACGTTGCAGATGAGCGAGATCGCGCTCACGATGCCGAAGACCTGGTAGTAGACCGCCATAAAGACCGCGATCACCACAAAGCCGTAGAGGGTCGAGCGGAAGCCCGCCTCAATGTTGGCTTCGCCGAGGCTCGGGCCGATCAGGCGTTCCTCAACGATTTCCATCGGAGCAGCGAGCGAACCCGCACGGAGCACGAGCGCCGTATCGGTAGCTTCAATCGTGGTCATCTGGCCCGAAATCTGCACGCGGCCGCCGCCGATTTCCTGACGGATCACCGGAGCCGTCACCACTTCGCCCTTGCCCTTTTCAAAGATCAGGATCGCCATGCGGCGGCCGACGTTTTCGCGGGTAACTTCCTGGAAGATGCGCGCGCCGCGGTTGTCGAGCTCAAGGTTGACGGTCGGTTCCTGCGTCTGGCTGTCAAACCCAGGCTGAGCGTCGTTGAGGTTTTCGCCGGTAAGGATCACGCGGCGCTTGACGAGAATCGGACGCCCGTCGCGGTCCGTGAAGCGTTCGTCGCCGAAGGGGACATTGCCCTGAGCGAGCTGAGCAAGAGCTTCAGGCGAATCGTCAACCAGACGGACTTCGAGCGTTGCCGTACGACCGAGAATGTCCTTGGCCTTGGCCGTATCCTGAACGCCCGGGAGCTGGACGACGATGCGGTCCGCACCCTGTTGGGCGATCACGGGTTCAGCAACGCCGAGTTCATTGATTCGGTTGTGAAGGGTCGAAATATTCTGCTTCAGAGCGTAGTTCTGAACGTTCTGAACCGCACGCTGCGAGAGCGCGGCGTGAATGATGAAGGGCGCCTTCGTGGCTTCCGGAAGGGTGAGAACGAGATCAGGCTGAGTATTTCTCAGAAGGTCGTTCGCGCGTTCGCGTTCCTCTGCGGTGCCGAAGCTGATTTCAACGTCGTTGCCGACGCGGTTGATGCCCGTGTGGCGGATGCGCTTGTCGCGAAGCTGCGTGCGCAGGTCGGCGGCAATCGCCTCGGCGCGCTTCGTGATGGCCGCGCGCATGTCGACCTGCAGGAGGAAGTGCACGCCGCCGCGAAGGTCAAGGCCCAGATACATCGGAAGCGCGTTGATCGAAAGCAGCCACTGCGGCGTATTGGGGACCAGGTTGAGCGCCACGATGTGGGTCGGGTCCTTCGGATCGCTGTTGAGCGCGTGATCGATCGCTTCGCGGGCCTTCAGCTGCTCTTCCGTCTGGGTCGGGTCGAAGCGCACGCGGATGGTGTTCTGCTGCGCGCCCTGTTCAAAGAAGACGCCGTTGGGCTTCAGGTTGGCGGCATTCAGCGCGCTTTCCACCTGTGCGAGCGTCTGCTCGGTCACCTTGACCGTAGCCTTGCCGGACGTTACCTGCACGGCAGGCGATTCGCCGTAGAAATTCGGCAGCGTATAAACGAGCCCGATGACGAGCACGATGCCGATCAGTATGTATTTCCAAAGAGGATAGCGATTCATTCGCTCTTCTCCGTTCTTACCAAAAAACTCCGGAGTTCCGGAGCCGCACCGTCATCCCTATTGATTGAGAGAAAGGCTTCGAAAGACGGACATCATGTCTTTCGAAGCCCTTCGCCCGGACTTAGAGAGCCGTGCGCGTTCGCTTGTGGCGCTTCCGGAAGAAGAGGCCCGGCAGCGTGCGCGCCGAGCCTCCTGATCCGGGTGAATCGCTCAATCAGAACTTGATGGATCCCTTGGGGAGAACCATCTGCACCGCAGCGCGCTGCATGCGGATGATGACGGGCTTGCCGTCGACGGCAGCGACCTGCAGGCTGATCGACTGATCGTCGACGCCTTCGATGCGACCGGAGATGCCGCCCATGGTCATGACCTCATCGCCCTTCGTGAGGCCTTCGCACATCTTGGCGTGCTCCTTCTGGCGCTTCTGCTGCGGGCGAATGAGGAAGAACCAGAAAACGGCGAAGATGACGATAAGCGGGACGACCTGGACGAGGAAACCTTCCATACCGCCGGCAGCAGCGGCTTCACCCGCCGCCATGGCATCGCTTACAAAAAGCATGTGCACTCCAAAAGAGAAAGCAAAAATCCTG
This sequence comes from Sutterella seckii, assembly GCF_009183815.1. GTDB lineage: Bacteria > Pseudomonadota > Gammaproteobacteria > Burkholderiales > Burkholderiaceae_F > Sutterella > Sutterella seckii. The sequence goes on from NZ_WEHX01000088.1 coordinate 4,236, forward strand.
AACGGTCTTTTGCGGAAAATTCAGCCCCCACAAAGGGGGAAGTCTGCAGATTATAAAGAGCATGGGCCGGAGCATTGCTTAACGCCGGCCCCAAATAAGAGCCTGATTCTCTCAGTTTTGATCCCTGAAGGACGCTCCGTTATTCAATGCCGCGGGCGCGATCCTCATGGAAGGTTTTCTTCCACTCTTCAAAGCGTCCTTCCTCGAGCGCAGCGCGCATTTCCGCAGCGAGCGTGAGGTAGTAGTGAAGATTGTGAATCGTGTTGAGCCGGGCGCCGAGCATCTCACCCACCTTGTGGAGGTGATGGAGGTACGAACGGCTGAAGTTGCGGCACGTGTAGCAGGTGCAGGTCGGGTCGAGCGGCCTCAGATCGTTACGGTAGCGGCTGTTCTTGAGCTTGATGTCGCCGAAGCGCGTGAAGAGCCACCCGTTGCGGGCGTTTCTCGTCGGCATCACGCAGTCGAACATGTCGATGCCGCTCGAGACCCCGTCCACCAGATCCTCAGGCGTCCCGACGCCCATCAGGTAGCGGGGATGATCCTCAGGGAGCTTCCACGCGATTTCGTCGAGCACGCGAAGCATCTCTTCCTTGGGTTCGCCGACAGAGAGGCCGCCCAAAGCATACCCGTGAAAGCCGATTTTCCTGAGGCCCTCGAGCGACTCCTCGCGCAGATGAGAGAACATGCCGCCCTGAACGATGCCGAAAAGCGCATTGGGGTTTTCAAGACGGTCGAACTCGTCCTTCGATCGCTTCGCCCACCGGAGGCTCATGCGCATCGAGGCTCCCGCCTCCGCTTCCGTCGCCGGACGGTCGCCGATTTTGTAAGGCGTGCATTCGTCAAGCTGCATCACAATGTCGGAATTGAGCGTGTGCTGAATCTGCATCGAGATCTCAGGCGACAGGAAGAGCTTGTCGCCGTTGATGGGACTCGAGAACTTCACGCCTTCTTCGGTGATCTTGCGCAGCTCACCGAGGCTGAAGACCTGGAAGCCGCCCGAGTCCGTGAGAATAGGCTGATCCCACTGCATGAAGCCGTGAAGCCCGCCGTGCGTGCGGATCACTTCGAGGCCGGGACGAAGCCACAGGTGAAAGGTATTGCCGAGAATCGTCTGCGAGCCCACTTCCTTCAATTCATAAGGAGCCATGGACTTCACCGCGCCGTATGTCCCGACAGGCATGAACATGGGCGTTTCGACTGTGCCGTGATTGAGCGTCAGCGTACCCCGGCGGGCCTTCCCGCAGGTCGCCTTGACTTTGAAGCTGAATGCCATGAGTGAAAAAATCCTCTTGAATAGTCGCGGACGGTCAGGCGTTCTTCGCCTTTTCAATGAAGCACGCGTCGCCGTAGCTGAAGAAGCGGTACTTCTCCTTCACGGCATGCGCATAGGCTTCGAGAATGCGTTCGCGGCTCACCAGCGCGGAAACGAGCATGACGAGCGTCGACTTCGGCAGATGGAAGTTCGTGATGAGCGCATCCACAATGCGGAATTTGTAGCCCGGCATGATGAAGAGCGTCGTATCGCGCGCGCCGGCTTCAACATGCCCCGGACGGTCCGCAGCGCTCTCAAGGGTGCGCAGCGACGTCGTGCCGACGGCAATCACGCGGCGGCCTTCGGCCTTTGCCTCATTGATTTTCGCGGCCACATCCTCAGGCATGGAGAACCATTCCGAGTGCATGTGATGTTCGGAGAGGTTTTCAACGCGCACGGGCTGGAAGGTGCCGGCACCCACGTGAAGCGTCACATATTCGATATCGACGCCCTTATTGCGGATCCTGGCGAGAAGGTCTTCAGTAAAGTGAAGCCCTGCCGTAGGCGCGGCCACCGCACCCGGATGATGCGCATAGACCGTCTGGTAGCGGCTTTCATCGCTCTTTTCGGGGGCGTGTTCAATATAGGGAGGAAGCGGCACGCGGCCGAATTCCTCGAGAATATCAAGCACGGGCCCCTCGAAGCGCAGCGAATAGAATTCGCCTTCGCGGCCGAGAACCTCAGCCTCGGCTTCCCTGCCCGCCGCTTCTTCCGTCTGGGCGCGGAAATAGATCTTGGTTCCGGGCTTAGGACTCTTGCTGGCGCGAAGCATGGAAATGGCCGTATCCGGTCCGGTAACGCGCTCAATCAGCGCTTCAACGGCGCCTCCGGTTTCCTTGCGGCCGAGAAGACGGGCCTTGATGACCCTTGTATCGTTGGCGATGAGAAGATCGCCCGGGCGCAGGCATCCTTCAATGTCGCGGAAGGTCTTGTCCTCAATCACGTCTTCCGTGATGTGAAGAAGACGCGAGGAAGAACGGTCTGCGAGAGGGTACTGCGCGATAAGCTCCGGCGGGAGCTCGAAGTCGAAATCAGAAAGATGTTGTTCAGTCATGGCTTGACCGGCCAGTAATGAATGGAAAAGGAGCCGCATTCTAACTAAAAATCATGGACTAGAGCCGCTATCATTGGCGTCCATCGAATGTGAGGACCCTATGCGCCCTAACGAAATAGAAGACGAAGAAGAAGAATTCCGCGGCCCCTCCAAGTCGCACCTGAAGCGCGTTCAGCTTGATCTGCAGTCTCTCGGCCGCGACATGACCCGCATGGGCGACGAGACGCTCGCCAAAATCGGGCTTCCCGAAGACGTGCTCGTTGAAATCATTGAATTCCGCCGCATGAAGAGCTTCGGCGCGCAGCGCCGGCAGCTTCAGCTGATCGGGAAAAAGATGCGCGACATGGATCCGGATGCCGTGCGAGAGGCGATCGCCCGCGCGACGGGCGAGTCCCGCGCCACCGTTGCGCTCCTTCACCGCTGCGAGACGCTTCGCGACCGCATGATCGAATCCGACGACGTGGTGCGCTCTTTCATCGACGAACACAGCGACATCGACATCCGTCGTCTGCGCGAACTCGTACGCTTTGCGCGCCGCGAACGCGATCAGGCGAAGCCCCCGAAGAGCGCCCGGGAACTCTATCGGCTCCTTCACGACTATCTCGACGAACCCCTCGATTTGATGGCGAAGGAAGAAGAGGCTTTTGAAGAAGCCGAAACGCCCAATTCCTGATTTTTTCTCCGAGAAATTCCATGAAGCCTCCGCGCAGCGCTGAAAATGAACTCATCCTCGGGCTTGTTTCGATCTCCGACCGGGCGAGCCGAGGCGAATATGAAGACAAAGGCATCCCCACACTTGAAGCCTGGTGCCGCAAAGCCATCACGACGCCCCTCAAAATCCACAAGCGCCTCATTCCCGATGAACGCTTTGATATTGAGAAGACGCTTCGCGAACTCGTGGACATCATCGGCTGCGACCTGATCCTCACGACCGGCGGCACCGGCCCGGCCCGCCGAGACGTGACGCCCGAGGCGACGCTTGCGGTTGCGACGCGCGAAATGCCTGGCTTCGGCGAGCAAATGCGCGCCATTTCCGGACACTTTGTTCCGACCGCGATTCTTTCGCGTCAGGTCGGGGTGCTGCGCGAAACGCCGGACCATGCCGCGCTGATTCTCAATCTCCCCGGACAGCCCAAAGCCATTGCGGAAACGCTCGAAGGTCTGAAGGACAAGGACGGCAACCCTTCCGTCAACGGCATTTTTGCGGCCGTTCCCTACTGCATCGACCTGATCGGCGGCCCCTACATCGAAACGAATGAAGCGGTCGTCAAGGCTTTCCGTCCGAAGAGCGCGAGAAAGCATGTTGAGAAGCCTCAGGAAGCCGCCGTGCCTCCCGCGCAGCCTGCGGTCGAGAAGAAGCCGGTCCCGCAGGCGGAGCCTCCGAAGGCGGCGGCTTCTGAAGCCGCACCTCGTTCAGAGGAAAAGCACGCGCCGGATGTTCCCCCGGCAGAGCCCGCCTTCGACGCGCGGGATCTTCTTGTCGTGCGTCCGCGCACGGGCGGAGACCCGGAACTTGCGGTCGTATGGCTTCACGGCATGGGCGTTGACAACACGGACTTTGCGCCTTTCCCGGATGAGATTCTGGGATTCGACGGCCCCGTCTGCCGCTTTATTCTCCCCAACGCGCCGATGCGCGAAATGTCCATGCATCCGGGCTATCCGCTTCGCGCCTGGTATGACGTCCCGGGACGCAGCATTGATGAAAATGAGGATGCCCGCGGCATTCGCGAGAGCGCAAAGCGCGTCGCTCAGCTGATCGATGAAATTGAGGCTCAGGGCGTTCCCAGAAGCCGCATTGTTCTCGGCGGCTTCTCGTAGGGTGCTGCAATATCGCTTTTCGCCGGACTGAGGATGGAGCGCCCCATCGGCGGCGTTGCCGCGCTTTCCGGGTACCTTCCGCTTGCCGGCCATCTCTTTTCGGAAGCAACGCCCGGCGGCCGACGGACGCCGATCTTCATGGCGCACGGCGAATTCGACTCGGTCGTACCTCCCGTCATGGCGGCCCGCAGCGCGGAAGTGATTTCTCAGGTTGATCCGGCAATGATTGCCCGCACCTACCCGATGGATCATGAACTCTGTCAGGAGGAAATGCACGATCTCGCGGCATTCCTCAGGAACATTGCCGAACGCGCGGCAAGCTGATCAGAACGCTTCCCGTCTTTTGACGCTTTGAAGTCCCGCCCGGAGCCGGCAGCAAAAGCTTCAGGCGGGATTTTTATTTCAGCCGTGGAGATAAGGTGCCGCGGCATCCTTTTGAGAGAGGATGGGCGTCATGCCCTGAGGCAATTTCCAGTCGATGCCGAGGGTCGGATCATCCCATCGGATGCTTCCTTCCGATCCCGGCTCATAGAAGGCATCCGCCTTGTACTGAACGATCGTATGGTCCGCGAGCGTCAGAAAGCCGTGCCCGAACCCGCGCGGGATGTAGAGCATGCGCGCGTCCTCTGCGGACAAATCAACGGTGAAGACGCGCAGATAATCGGGACTAGTCTTTCTCAGGTCCACCGCCGCATCCTGAATCGCGCCGCTCGTGCAGCGGATGAGTTTCGCCTGGGCGAATTCGCCCGTCTGAAAATGAATGCCGCGAAGCGTTCCGCGGCGAAGACTCAGGCTCTGGTTGTCCTGAACGAATCTGACCGGAATGCCGAGTCCGGCAAATACCCGTTCATTCCAGGATTCAAAGAATTCGCCTCGCTCGTCCTGATAGACGGGAGGCTCTATCAGGAGCAGCCCGCCCGAACCTAATGGCGTGATTTTCCAAGACTTCACAATTGAACGGCCGTAAAAAATCCCGCATTGCGAACGCAATGCAGGATTCTGAAAATCTGGTCCAGAGAGGGTCCATAAATTAAATGATTTTCCTGCAAAATTTCTAGCACCTTCGTTTAGGTGGGCTCAAAACTGGGCTTAAAGTTCCGCGCTACGGGGAAACCCTTAGACATTCTTAGAGTCCTAAACAGGGCTTTCGAGTCGCAACTGTACCAAAGAGAAAGCCCCTCAGGTTCATCGCCTGAAGGGCTTTTTCTTATTGGCGGTCATAGAGCCGGGCACCGGTGCCCACTTGAAGCGAAGCATTGATCCGGCATCCCGGCCCCGCTACCAACCTTCATACCCGGTTAACCGCCGGGCCTCCCTCTCGGCTTCCTCTCGACTCATCCCCGCGTCGGATTCCAGAATCGCCGGTCACGTTTCAACCGATAGTTTTGAGAGAGCATTTTTCCATCTAAAAGTAGAGATACTATTTTTCGAGTGGGAATTGTGGGAATTGTGGGGAATCCTTGAATATCAATGTGTTGCACTTCCCACTTTGTTTTGCAAAAATGGGGAAACGGGGAAAATCGAGGGTTATCACCTAATGTATTTGCCGTATCTTCCCTACGTTTGTTCCACCATTCCACCGTATCGGGTAGGAGGCATGGGATTAGTTCCCATGCCGTCCTCCCACACCACCGTACGTACGGTTCCGTATACGGCGGTTCCTAGTATCAAGGCTTAACGGC
>NZ_WEHX01000089.1 GCF_009183815.1 Sutterella seckii
CCTGTTTTACGAATGAGAGTACCCTCTATGCACAGGCGGCCTGACCCCAAGCGCCACACAGCACCATCCGTCAACTATTAAATACCTTTGTTAATAAAGCCGCCGGCGACCGCTTCGCCTGGATTTCGCCCCTCTTCGGGATGCTCGGCACCTTCGTAACGGGGAGCGTCGTCAATTCGAACGTCCTCTTCGGGAAGCTCCAGCTTCTCGCCGCGCACGAAGCCGGCATGAGCTCCGTCTGGTTTGCCGCCGCCAATGCTGCGGGCGCCACCGTCGGAAAGATGGTTGCCCCGCAGAGCATCGCGATTGCCGCATCGGCCTCGGCGGTGCTCGCCCAAAGCTCCTCAAAGATGCTTTCCGGGACGCTCCGCTACGCCATTGCGGGCGCAGTCGTCCTCGCCGCCATTACCGGTCTCTTTGCCTTCTGAATCTCTTCTTTCCCCAATCAAAATTCCCCAAGGATCCCAAAATGGAAGTCAATTTCTTCTGCACCTGCATCGGAGACGCGGTGAAGTCCCGCGCTGCCGCCGCTTCGGTTCTCCTTCTTGAGAAGCTCGGCTGCGAAATCGTCTTCCCGAAGCGCCAGAGCTGCTGCGGTCAGCCCGCCATCAACAGCGGCTGGATTCGCGAGGCGATCCCCGGCATGAAGAACAACATCATGACCTTTGAAGAGAACGACTACCCCATCGTCTCTCCGGCCGGCTCCTGCACCTACACGGTGAAGACCTACGCCAAGTATTTCCGGGAATTCCTCCCCGAGGAGCCCGAATGGGCCGAGCGCGCGGAAAAAGTTGCCGCCCGCATTCACGACCTCACGGGCTTCATCGTGAATGAACTCGGCATCACCGATGTCGGCGCGCGGCTCCCCGGGCGCGCCGTCTACCACCCGTCCTGCTCGCTCTTCAGAAAGCTCGGCATCCGCGAGGAGCCTCTGAAGCTCCTCAAGAACGTGAAGGACCTCGAGCTTCTTCCCTTCCCCGGCCAGGAAATCTGCTGCGGCTTCGGCGGCACCTTCGCGGTCAAGATGTCCGAGATCTCGGGTGCGCTCGTCTCGGAAAAGGTCGAGCACATGCAGACCCAGTACCCGGACTACGTGATCGGTGCGGATTCGAGCTGCCTTCTCAACATCGGCGGGCGCATCGCGCGCGAAAAGCTCCCCATCCGCGTCATGCACATTGCTGAAGTGCTCATGTCCCGCTGATCCCCCAATTTTCCCCAAATGAGTCCAAAAATGAATTCCACTGAAACTCACCACGAAGTTGACAAGCGCCCCCTCGTCGTCAACGTTGCAAACCCCGACGACTGTGTCGTCACGAACCGCCTGCCTCTCCACGAACGGCTCGATCGCCAGACGCACGACCAGATCATGCGCGCGGCTGTCGCCAAGGCCCAGGACCTGATCGGCAGAAACCGCCAGAAGATGGTCGACGACCTCGGCGACTGGGAAGGCTGGAGAGCGCGTGCGGAGCAGATCCGCCAGGACGTTCTCGAAAACCTCGACGCCTACCTCTACAAGCTCTCGGAAGAAATCGACAAGAGGGGCGGCAACGTCTTCTTCGCGCGCACGAAGGAAGAAGCCACCGACTACATCCTCTCCGTCATCAAGGCGAAGAACGCGAAGAAGGTCGTGAAGTCGAAGTCCATGGTGACCGAGGAAATCGGCCTCAACCACGTCCTCGAGGGTGCGGGCGTCTCGGTCCTTGAAACCGACCTCGGCGAATTTCTTCTTCAGCTCGCAAAGGACCCGCCCTCGCACGTCGTGGTTCCGGCCATTCACCGCGACCGCCGTCAGATTCAGGAAACGCTCAGGAAGACCATGGGCTACACGGGCTCCGACACGCCGGAAGACATGACGCTTTTCGTGAGGAAGACCCTTCGCCCCGAATTCTTCGCGGCCGACGTGGGCATCTCGGGCTGCAACTTTGCCGTTGCCGAATCGGGCTCCATGGCGCTCGTTTCCAACGAAGGCAACGCCCGCCTCTGCACGACTCTGCCGAAGACCCACATCGCCGTGATGGGCATGGAGCGCCTCGCGCCCTCCTTTGCCGAGGTCGACGTCCTCATCACCATGCTCGCGCGAAGCGCCGTGGGTCAGCGGCTCACGGGCTACAACACGTGGCTCACGCCTCCGAAGCGTTCAGGCGAATTGGACGGCCCCGAGGAATTCCACCTCGTCATCATCGATAACGGGCGCTCGGACATTCTCGCCTCGCAGTTCAGCCCCATTCTCCAGTGCATCCGCTGCGGCGCCTGCATGAATACGTGCCCCTGCTACCGCGAGGTGGGCGGCCACGGGTACGGCTCGATCTATCCGGGTCCTCTGGGCGCCGTTCTCACGCCGCTCATCGGCGGCTATGAAAAGTTCCGCGATCTCCCGCAGGTCTGCACGCTCTGCACCGCCTGCGACTCGGTCTGCCCGGTGAAGATCCCGCTCTCAGGACTCATCCGCCGTCACCGCATTGCGGAAGTGGAAATGGGCATCCGGCCGACCGGCGAAAAGCTCGCCATGAAGGGCTTCGGCGTCGCGAACGGCTCGCCCTGGCTCTGGAACCTCACGATGAAGGCGGGCGCCCCCGCGATGAAGCTCGGCATTCATAACGGGCGCGCACCGATTGAGCCAAAGGTCATCAAGGCCTGGACCAATGCGCGCGACCTTCCGGAAGGCGACGGCGAAAGCTTCCGTACCTGGTTTGCCGAACACGAAAAGAGCCTCAGGAACCAGAAGAATCAGAAATAAGGAGACGAAAAATGATCAAGAACCGCGAAGCCTTCCTGGGCGCCCTTGCCGCCAAACTCGGCCGCCCCGTGAGAACGGAGCCGCTCCCCGCCGCGAAGCCCGTGAACGACTATGCGCTCACGCGCTTTGCCGACCTTTCGCCCGATGAACTTCTCAAAATGTTCTTTGAGATCTCGGGCTCGGTGAACCTTGCCGACTGCCGCCTCACGACCGCGGCCGGGCTTGCCGAAGTCGTGAAGGACATTGCCGCCGAGCTCGGCGACGGCGAAGTGCTCCTTTCGGCCGAAAAAGACTTGAAGGACCTCGGCGTCACGACGGATGCGATCGGACCCAATGCCTGGGAATGGGGGAGCGTTGAAGGACGAAAGAATTCTGAACGCGCCTCCACTTCCCGCACGGGCGTCGTCTGGGCGGAGAATGCGCTTGCCGAATCGGGCACGATGGTGCTCTTCTCTTCCGTTGAGAACGGTCGTTCGGTGAGCCTTCTTCCGCAGAACACGATCTTCGTCGTTAAGAAGAGCGCGATTCTCCCGCGCCTCGGTCTGCTCTCGAAAAAGCTCCATGAGCGTTTTGCAGCGGGCATTCCCATGCCTTCCTGCATCAACCTCGTCGGGGGCCCGAGCTCCACGGCGGACATTGAGCTCGTCAAGGTGGTGGGCGTTCACGGGCCTCTGAAGGCCGTCTACCTCGTGATTGAAGACCTCTAATTCTCTTTCTCTAAGCAGCTCATCGATGCGCCGGCTTCTTCCTTTGGGAAGGCCGGCGCTTCTTTTGCAGAGCACTCTTCGGTGAAGCTTCTGAGCTCAGGCGCTCCGCACCTCTTCTCTTTTCCCGAAACGCCGCAGCCAGGAAATCACGCTCGAGAGAAAGCCCGCGACCGAAATAAGGCCGGTGATGACGGAAAAGAGAATTTCGACGGTCCTAAGGCACAGCCGGATCACTCTGTATATGCTCTCCGTCGCGATGGCCTTCAGGTGCCGCATGTCTCTGAGAAACGTCTTCGCCGGCACGCGCTCGAGCTTCGTCACCGCGTCGGGCCCGAAGCGCGCCACAGCCTTCACTTCCGCGGCTCCGCGCTTTTCCGACACCCGCACGAAGTCGGGCCCCAGCGTTCTCAAGGCGGCGGCCGCGTTTTCGCCGAACGGTTCCGCGGCCTTAATCACCCGCGTAATGTCGGCAAGATGCTCGCTCCGTGCGAGGACCTCAAGGCCCGCGCGGGCACCCTCTTTTTCGGTAAAGCGGGCAAGGTCGCCGAGAGGCGCCAGTCTGGCGAGCGTTTTGAACGCTGCCTCGGACGCTTCCTTCGTCCCTGCTTTTGTTCCTGCCTTCGACGCGCTTTTTGCGGCGTCTGCGAGCACAGTGCCGGCTTCTTCGAAGAGCTTCACCGGCACCCGCTTCGAGCGCTTCGCGGCTTTCAGTGCTGAGAGGCCCGCCTTAACAGTGCCCGAAGCCCCCGCCTGCGGCCCGAAGGAAAGCGCCGTGATTCCGATGCCTGCACCCGCGAGCGCGGCGATGAGAAGGTCGACCTCTTCGTTCGAGAGCCAGTGCGACGCCTCGCGGACCAGATCCCGGACGTCGCCGTAGAGCGTGAAGTCCGCAGCAACGCCCGCCGCCCGGCCGTAGTCCTCCTCGCTTTCGCCCAGAAGGAAGCCTTTTGCAACCTCAGCCGCCTGATAGGAAAGCTCGGAGCGCTTCTCGTGGGCAAGGAGCCGATTCGCCTCCACCTGCCGGGCTTGCCGGTCTTCCGCTGCGACGCCCGGGAGCGAAAGCCAGAAGGCGGCGTATTCCTCGGCGTCGGCGTAGCGTCCTTCGTCGATGAGCTCCCCCGAATAGCGCACGGGGTCAACGACCCGAACGTCCGCGAGGTAGTCGACGCGGTCGAAGATGATCCAGTCGATCGAAAAGGCGCCTGCGGCAAGCGTCGCCGTCATTGCCGCGAGCGCAAGGCCGTTCTTCAGCAAGCAACATCCTCCGCCCAGGGAAACAGGTTTTCCCGGCCATTCTAAAAACAAAGCGGAGTCTTCTCTCAGGAAGCTCCGCTTTGAATTCTTTAGTTTTCGAAAAAGATTACTTCCCTTCGAAAAGGATCGCCCCGGCGAGCAGGTCTTCGGGCACGGCAAGACCGATCGCCTTCGCCGCCCTGACATTGATGGTCGGCTGCTTCACGTCCTGCGTCTCAATCTTCATTTCGGCGGGCTTTCTCTTTCCCTCAAGAATGTCCGCGCCCATGTCGGCCGCCTGGCGTCCGAGCTTGTAGTAGTCGACGGTCATGGCCGCGGTGCAGCCCGCTGCGACGCTCCCCAGGTCCCCCGCAACGGTCGGAAGCTTCGCGGGAACCGTGGTCTTCAGAATCACGGCCATGCCGGAAACAACGACGTTGTCGGTCGGGAAGACGAAGCCGTCGACCTTGTTCTTCATCGTCTGCACGACCTGCTGGATGTCGACCACGCCCGACACGGTCGCTTCAATCAGCTCCACGCCGCGCTCCCTGGCGGCCGCGCGAAGGAGATCCATCTGCACGACGGAATTGATTTCGCCCGCGTTGTAGATCGAGCCCACGCGCTTCTTTCCGCCCGTAAGCTTCAAAAGGAGATCAAGCTGCGCGGCAACCGGTCCGATATTGGAGACGCCCGTGACGTTCCCGCCCGGACGGTCGTCCGACTTCACGACCTTCGCGGCCGAATAGCTCGTCACCGCCGCCCCCACGATCGGGATCTTTTTAGTCGTTCTCGCCATGCTCTGCACGGCGGGGGTCGCTACGGCGAAGATGAGGGACGAACCTTCAGACACGAAGCGATCGCCGATGTTCTTCAGGGTCGACTGGTCGCCGTGCGCGTTCTGAAGGTCGAAGCGCGCTTTTTCTCCGTCCTTCCAGCCGCGCTCAGCCATGCCGTCGACGATGCCGCGAACGGTGTCGTTGAGCGCCTCATGGTCGACAATCTGCACGACGCCGATGTTGACGGGAGCTTCCGCCGCCCGAGCAGCGCCCGAAAAGCCCGCATTGAAGCCGAAGCCCAGAAGCACCGCGGAAAAAAGAATCGCGAGTCGGGAACGGGTTTTCAGAAGGCGGCTTTGAGAGGCGGCTGAGGACAATTTTTCTTCTCCTTACAAGCGTTCGAAAACGGGTGGTATTTGAGATTGATATAGAGAAAAGAAGGGCGCCGGATCATATTTGAGGATGACGAGGCGCCCTGAGAAATTAATGATTGAAACGGATTATCCGCATCAGGCCTTCACGGGACGGGCAGCCTTCCAGATGAGGCCGATCACAAAGCCCACGACGGCGAAGGGAATCCAGCCGAGGCCCTGAGCGTGGAAGGGAACCCAGGCGCGGAGCACTTCTTCGAGCGCATCCATCTTGACGCCGGCGGTTTCAAGGCCGTTCACGAATGCCATCACGAGGGTGAAACCCATCGTCCAGGCGTAGACGCACTGGCGGCCGCCGAAGAACTTGTGAAGGAAGATGAGGGCGATGAGCGCCACGCAGGGCGGATAGATGAACATCAGCACCGGGATGGTCGAGACGATGATCGTCTTGAGGCCGAAGAGGCCGATCAGGTACGAGATGATCGTGAAGAGGCCGACCCAGGAGACGTAGGTGAGCTTGCCCGTGAGTTCAAGGAAGAAGGCCGCGCAACAGGTGAGCAGACCCACCGCCGTCGTGAGGCAGGCAAGAAGCACGATCACGGCGAGGAGCATCGCGCCCGCGTTACCGAAGAAGATCTTCGCGCTTTCAGCGAGCACCGGAGCACCCGTTTCCTGCATGCCGATCGCGGAAACGCTCTCCGCGCCGATCTTTGCGATGAAAATGTAGACGATCGCGAGCAGGATGCCGGCAAGGATGCCGGACTTGCAGACCTGCGCGCTCACGGCCTTCGGATCCTTGAAGCCGATTTCGCGAACCGAGCCGATCACGAGCGTGGCGAAGACGAGCGACGCAATGGCGTCGAGCGTGTTGTAGCCGTCAAGAACGCCCTGAACAGCGGCACCGAGAGGATCCTTGTAGGGACCGGTCGCCGCCTGGAAGTCGCCCATCGGCGAAACGAAGGACATGACGATGAGAATGGCGAGCGTCACGAGAAGCGCGGGCGTCAAGAACTTGCCGATGCGGTCGACGAGCTTCGAGGGCGACGACGAGAGCCAGAAGGCGATTCCGAGGAAGATCGCGAGGAAGACGGGAAGCGCAAAGGCCGAGGGGTCAGCCCCGAAGAAGGGACGGACGGCGATTTCAAAGGAGACCGTGCCCGTACGTGGAATGGCGAAGCAGGGACCGATCGCCATGTAGCAGATCACCGTATAGAAAAGTCCGTAGAGCGGGTGCACGCGGCTCGCCACTTCGCGCAGATCGTGGCAACCCGAATAGCCGACAGCGACAATGCCGAGAAGCGGAAGGCCCACGCCCGTAATGCAGAAGCCGAGAAGCGCCCAGTAAACGTTTGCGCCCGCCGTCTGCCCCATGGCTGCCGGGAAAATGAGGTTGCCGGCGCCGAAAAAGAGTGCAAACAGCATCGAGCCGATGGCGATGTAGCGTGTGCTGTTGTTGTCCATGTCTTTGATTGTCCTGTTTTTAGTTGTTGTGACTGAAAGAAAAGCAAACGCCTTCGGAGGGCCTGTGGTCTGCCTTGAGGATACTGACGAAAGCGCGGATAGTGACTGAGATTATGCTTTGAAAGAATCTTGAAAGTATAGGGAGAAAGGCCTAGATAACAGTCGATTGGATCATCAAGTTCCTCCCTAATGCGAAGATTCATCTCTGCTTTTCCGAGATTTTTGCGCTTTTCGTGAGGCTTTTCCCTAATGCCGGAAATGAAGCGTCCGGCCCGCGGAGGCGCTTCTCTTCCGGGAGAAGCGGATTTCCGGCGCCGCCTCCTTTTTGGCAGAGCTCCCGCCCGCTGGCGGGGAGCCGCATCCGGGAAAATGGATTCCATTATCCGGATTTGCCGATTTTTTCAAATTGTTCGAAAAGCAAAAAAACGCTTTCTTCATGCTGCTTGAGGAACTGCATCTCCTTTCTTCCGGATGAAAAATATTTTGAATCTCCCCCTCCCCTTTTGCTGCTTCTTTTCCCCTCATTATTCGATTTCAATCTCCATTCCTCCGAATCATCAGGCCATTAAAGGTCAAAACCTTTACAGATTAGATTTCAAAACATATAATGAAGTTATTCAGGATTCATGCGCCGTCAAAAAAACAGATTTGCGCGATTAAATAATTGCCTGAACCATCATCATTCCATCTCTTCACGGGCCTTTTCCAAAGGTCTGATGAACCTTTATTTATAGAGAGCATTTCCCATGGATTTCGCCCAGTTTGAAAAAGAAATCAGCGACCTCGACGGTCTTCGTCAGCAGATTCGCGATCGTGAAGCCCGTCTTCACGATGAAGCCGTTGAAAACATTCAGTCGCTCATCGATCAGCTGAAGATCAAGTCCACCGAGCTCCGCTTCCCCGACCAGCCTTCCAAGAAGGGCGGCGTGATCCGTCCGGTCAACCCGGTTGCCCCGAAGTACCGCAACCCGGAAACGGGCGAGACCTGGTCCGGTCGCGGCCGCACCCCGGTCTGGATGAGCCAGGCTGTTGAACAGGGCGCGAAGAAGGACGACTTCCTGATCAGATAATCAGGTCTTCCCAAAGATAAAGAGCCAAGATTCCGATATTCGAATCATGGCTCTTTTCATTTGGATGCTGCGGACTGAATCCTCTTTCCGCAGCTCCTTGCGGAAGCTGTCGTTTAAAAGCATCAGCGAAAACGGGCGCCTGAGCGCCCGTTGAAAATGGAAAAATTTTCGCTTTATTAATAGTCTCACCAAATAGGTTTACGAAAAGTGCTAAATAAAGGCCGTATACGAGTACACCCTTTATAAAAACATTTATTCCTTATCCTTCAAATGCTTTCGGCTTTCTCGGTAGGTGGCGTATTTCACCGTATCACGCTCAAAACACTTGCGAACGCCGGCACCCTTACCCTGTTTCATGGCTTGTGCTTGTTCTTGGGCGAAGGTCTGAGTTTCCGCCTGCGTCATGGCGGGAGCCATGCGCATCTTGACCTTCAGTACCTGATTGAACACCTCCACGGGATTCAACTCCGGTGAGTACGGCGGAATAAAGGCGAGTTCGAAGTTGCCATCTTCCGCGATCCAGTCTTTCACGACTTTGGCTTTATGAATGCTGGCATTGTCACAAACGACAATGATCTTGCGTTCCTTGTCATACTCATTGCGGATTCCGATTAGGAAATCACGAAAATCCTCAGCGTCGACAGCTTTGCTCTGGATGGAGAAAAGCAGTTTTCCGCGATTGTTGACGGCTACCTGCATGACTGCAGCACCATATCGAGCACGGCCGTTTATCAGCAACACCGGGGTTTCGCCACGGTATCCCCAACCTCTGATCCAGTTCGGATCCTGCTTGAGAGCCGTCTCGTCCTGCCACAGGATGATGGCTTTTTCAGCAGCCGCTCGCTTGACCAATGCTGGATAAGTCGTATTCAGCCACTCCTAGACTTTTGTTTCGTCCTGCTGAATGGAGCGCTTTACCGGACGCTGATAACTGAGGCCGACACTGTTGAGCCAGCGACACAATGTGGATTTGGCAACCTCAATGCCAAACTTAGTCTTAATCAGCATACGGATGGTAGATGACTGCCATAGCGAATGCTGGATGCCAAAGTCCGTAGGGCGCTGATCGGTGATGAAACCCAACAACTGCTGCTTCTGCTCGTCCGACAGGAATGACTGCGTGTTTTCTCTGCGGCCGCGCTTTTGACCTTTGACAGCATTTTCGACGCCTTCACTACGTGCACGCTTCAACCACCGGTGAATGTCAAGTGAGCTTTCGCCGATTTTGTTCTTAAAAAGTAGGTTGTAGTCTAAGCTCAGTGAGGGCTTTGCCCTCTCCGCCTTCGGCGGATTCACCCAGAGTTTTTTGGCCCGTAGAAAAACCTTTGATGCAGCTGTGCAGCACCGTTCGCGCGGAGAGGTCGGCAGGCCGGTAGAATGAGCCTCCTCAGGCAGGAGGAGGCCGAGCCTGAGGCCCGCGGAAAACCGCCGAACGCCTTGTTGCAGCAGCAGCGGGGCGTTTGTTCAAGCTGCCTTGGCATCCTAAAAGTCGTCGAAAGCCCTCACGAAAGCTCTTTAGAAATGAGTTTTCCAATAAAAATTCCGTGAAACTCACGGACTTTTTTGTTGACTTCAATA
>NZ_WEHX01000008.1 GCF_009183815.1 Sutterella seckii
AGCCCAGGAGAAGAAATCCAGCAAGCCTCTGTGAAAATATTCCCCTTATCGTCATGCAGCTTCAAGGGGTGCTGTTACCGGATTTCTGGAAATTCACGAGCTTCGTCGCCTCGTCCTGGGTCTTCACGAGAATGTGGCGAACCTGATATTCCGTGTCGCCGTATGCGGTACGAGCCTTGTCGTAGGCCGCGCGCGCTTCCTTGTCGGAAACGGGGTTCTTCTTCGCGTATTCGGAAACAAGGAGCTGGACCTTCAGCTGCTTTCCGGCGCGGTCGATCGCCGTGCGGTATTCCTTCGTGCGCTCGATGCGCGCCTTGGCGGCTTCCTGCAGGAGCACCGTTTCCTCGGTGATCGCGCGGCGGACCTGGTCCTCGAGCTGAGGACCGGCCTTGGCGCCCGCCTTGACGGCGTTGTTGTAGACCTCTTCCTGTCTCTGAACGGAAACCTTTTCGCCGTTGACCGTCATGACCTTGAATTCGGCCTGGGCAGCGGCAACAAAGCCGAGGGAGAGTACCGCTCCGGTTAAGAGTGTGCGCTTGAACATGTTTTCTGCCATTTTTGGTGTTGAAAATGATGCCGCCCTGGGGCCGCAGCGGCCGGATCGGGCGGCAGTGATGGAATGGATTTTAGAGCGCTTCGGCGGCGAACTCCGCAAGCCTCGAGCGCTCGCCCCGGGTGAGCGTGATCGTGGCGGCGTGCTGCCAGCCCTGGAAGCGTTCAACGACGTAGGTGAGGCCGGAGCTTCCTTCCGTGAGGTAGGGCGTATCGATCTGCGCGATGTTGCCGAGACAGACGATCTTCGTTCCCGGACCCGCACGGGTGATGAGGGTCTTCATCTGCTTGGGCGAGAGGTTCTGCGCTTCGTCGATGATGACGAACTTCTGCAGGAACGTGCGTCCGCGCATGAAGCTCATCGACTTCACGCGGATGCGGCTCCGGATGAGGTCCATCGTCGCCTGGCGTCCCCATTCGCCGCCCGTGTCGGAGGAGTGAAGGACTTCGAGGTTGTCTTCGAGCGCGCCCATCCAGGGGGCCATCTTTTCCTCTTCCGTGCCGGGGAGGAACCCGATGTCTTCGCCCACGCTCACTGTGGCGCGGGTCATGATGATTTCGCTGAAGCGCCTTTCGTCAATCGTCTGCGTGAGCGCGGCGGCAAGCGTCATGAGGGTTTTGCCCGTGCCGGCCTGACCGAGAATCGTGACGAAGTCGATCTCCGGATCCATGAGGAGATTGATCGCCATGTTCTGCTCGCGGTTTCTCGCGTGAATGCCCCAGACGCGCGTGCGGCTCTTCGCGCGGTAGTCCTTCATCAGGCGGAAGGTGACTTTCTTGCCCAGGACCTGAGTGACGAGTCCCATGAAGTTTTCGTCGCCGTCAATCCAGAGACATTCGTTCACGATGAAGCGCGAGGGGTCGTCCGCCTCAAACTCGTAGAAGGTGGAGCCGTGATCCTGCCAGGAGCGAAGCGTCGGCGAAACCTTGTCCCAGAATCCGGGTTCGAGCATGAGCTTCCCGGAATAGAGCATGTCGGTGTCGTCGAGCACCTTGTCGGAGAGGTAGTCCTCTGCCGGAATCCCGAGGGTGGTCGCCTTGATGCGCATGTTGATGTCCTTCGACACCAGCACGACGGCGCGCTCGGGGAAGGCTTTGCGCACGCCTTCGACGGTTGCGAGAATCCGGTTGTCGCCCTTCGAAAGGTCGAGTTCTCCGGGAAGGTCCTCATGAAGGGGCTTCGTTTCAAACCAGAGGCGGCCCTTCGCTTCGGTGTTGCCGAGAAGCGCGAGCGGAACGCCGGCATCGATTTTGCCGTCGTTCGCTTCAATCAGGGCGTCGAGCGTGCGGCTCACCGAACGGGCGTTCCGCGCGACGTCGGTCAGGCCCTTCTTGTGGTTGTCGAGCTCTTCGAGCGTCGTCATCGGAAGGAAGACGTCGTGCTCGGCAAAGCGGAAGAGCGAGAGCGGGTCGTGCATGAGCACGTTGGTGTCGAGCACAAAGAGCCTCGGCTCGCCGTCGGCCACGTGCGCGCGGCCCTTTCTTCCCTGAAGCGACCCCTGAACGCCGGGCGACGAAGAGCGGCCGCCCGCAAAAGCGGCCGCATCCTTCTGCGTGCGCGGGGGCTTTCCCTTCGCCTTCGCTTTTGCTTTCGAGGCCTGGGCGGAGAGCGTCTTCGAGGAGGTTTCCTCCGTCGGCCGGGATTTCTTCTCCGCTTCGACGGCGGTCTGCGGCTGGGTGCGCTTCGCGGCTTCGGCCTTGCGGGCCGTCTTCGTCTCCGCAGCGCCCGGCGAGGCTTCCTGCTTCGTTTTCTTTGCGGACTTCTTTTCGGTAGCAGGCTTCGGCGCTGCCGCTGCTTCGGCCGGAGCAGGTGCGGGAGCCGGCTGGGCGGAAACGCGCTTGCGGGTCCGCCGCGACGGCTTTTTGGGTTGTTCGGTCTCAGGCTTCACGGCGGATTTCTGCTCGTCGGCGAGAAGTGCGACAACATTCTTCACTTTTGGAAGCGTCCGTTCGGACTGAGGCTTGGCGGGAGCGCCATAGTCCTCAAGAATGTCTGCGGGTCGTGAAGGAGCTTTGGGAAGCGGCATGTGTATTTGTCTCGATAGTAAGAAAGGGACCGGAGGTCTTCGAATTCACATGAATCTGAAAGCCAAAAGTCCTTCGGACATTCTATCGGGAGGGATTCGGTCTTTCGGGCGCTCTGCCGCGGGACTTCGTGAGCGGATGTACGGGCGGCATCGAAGAGAAACGGAGGGGGAATGCCTTTCAAGGCGCCTCAAGCGTCATGCAAAGTTCATGAATCCTTGATTGAACCGTCACGGTGAGATTTGAGAATTCAGGGCGTCGGATGAAGGCGATGAGGCGCTTCAAATCAAAGCGCGATCGCAAGGCAATCCGGCACTGAATTCCAAAAATGTGGAGAACCCCAAAAAATGAAGCGTCGCTTGTTCCTCCAGACCGCTGCCGGTCTCTTTGCTGCTCCTGCCGTCATCCGTTCGGCCTCTGCCGCCACGCCTGCCGAAGCTGAGATCACGCTCCCGCCCGCAAAGGACCTGATTTCCTCCTTCGGCTGGATTACGGACGTGCACTACTGCACGAGCCCCACGCGCACGATTCCGAAGGAAGATTCGATCCGCGTTTATGCGCATTCGATGGCGAAGATGCGCCAGGCGATTGATCTCTTCAATACCCGCAAACTCGATTTCGTCATTGAACTGGGCGACTTCAAGGACTGCCTCGATAACGGCGACCGTCCGGGCACGATCGCGTTCCTGCAGACGGTTGAAAGCGAATTCCGCCGCGTCAATGCGCCGCGCTACCACGTCTGCGGCAACCATGACTTCGACAAGATCACGCTCGGCGACTTCCTCGACAACACGGAAAATGCGGGCGATGCCGTTGGCCGCACCTACTACTCCTTCGTGAAGGGCGGCATCAAGTACATCGTGCTCGACGCCTGCTACAACAATGCCGAAGGCGAACACTACAGCCAGGGCAAATTCAACTGGGCCGTCGCCGTGGTGCCGAAGGTCGAGATGGATTGGTTCAGAAAGGAGCTTTCTGAAGGGAAGGAACCCGTGATCGTGATGACGCACCAGCTCGTCAACACCTGGGACGCGAAGTCGCAGAAGATCCCCGACGCCTTCTTCATCCGCAATTCGGCTGAAGTGGTCGAGGCGATGGAAAAGAGCTGCCGCGTTTTGGCCTACATCTGCGGCCACTTCCACAAGGGCGCCTATTCCGAGAGAAATGGCATTCACTACATCGTGAACCAGGGCCTCGTTGAAAGGCCGCTTCCGCACAATGTGTGCGGCATGGTTCACGTCGACAAGAATCTCAACGTCTACGTCGAGGGCGTCTACAACGAACGCTCGCACGTCTGCAAGAAGGCGTAATGCCTGCCTGATGGCGGCTTCCCTCGGACCCTGCGTCTCACGGAAGCGTCGAAGCGGAAAAACAAAAAGGCCGCCTGGGGAAAGCGCGTTCATTGAGAACGATGCTTCCCCAAGCGGCCTTTCTTTATGCGGAGAATACGCTCAGATTATTCCTTCCATTCGGCATTGATGAAGTCGATGCCGGTGTCGGGACGAAGCGTGAAGTTGACGAGCCTTGCGTCGGCGCCAGCGGTGCCGACCTCATAGACGAGGTAGGCCCAGGGAGCGTCGTTCCAGACCATCTTCTGCGCTTCCTCGTAGAGCTTCGCGCGCGCGGCGTCGTCGGGGGTTGCCACCGCCTTGTCGAGAAGTTCATCGAGCTTCGGATTCGAGTAGTAGGACGTATTCATGAATTTGGGCGGCGCCTGACGGGAGTCAAGGAGCGGCCTCAGCACCCAGTCAGGGTCCATGCTCGCGTCCGCCCAGCCGACGTAGTAGAGGCGAAGTCCGGATTCAGTCGGGTTCTTGACGCCGTAGACGACGGAGGCTCGGACGCCCGGCTCAAGCATTCTCGTGCGGGTCTTGATGCCGACCTGCGCGAGCTGCTGCTGAATGAACTGGATGACCTTCGAGGACGTCGTGTTGGCGTAGGCCGACCAGAGGTCCGTCGTAAAGCCGTCGGGGTAGCCCGCTTCCTTCAGGAGCTCGCGCGCCTTCTTGGGGTCATAGGGCCAGGGGCCGAGCTTGACGGCGCCCGGAATTTCTTTCGGATAGAGGGTTTCCGTCGGGACCGCGTAGCCTGCGAAAGCAACCTTGGTGAGCGCCTGCTTGTTGATGGCGTAGTTGATCGCCTGGCGCACGCGCACGTCGCTGAAGGGCTTCACGGTCGTATTGATCGAGAGGTAGCGCTGCATGATCGAGGGCACGGTCTCGATGCGGAACTTGGGATCGTTCTTGAAGGTGGCGATCTGTTCGTTCGGCATCGGGAAGGCGTACTGCGCTTCGCCGGTGTGAAGCATCGCGGCGCGGGTGCTGTTTTCCACCACCGGGAGCCACGTAATGCCGTCGAGCTTCGGGAGCCCCTTCACGCGGTAGTCGGGGTTCTTCTTCACGACGAGCTTTTCGCTCGGATTGAAGAATTCGAGCTTGTAGGGACCCGTGCCGCAGGCGTTGAATGCAGTGATCTTCTTTCCTTCAACGCCCTTCGCGTCCTTGATGAGGCTCGGGCACATCATCTGCGGGCTCGTCATGGCAAGGCGCCGCGGGAAGGTGGCGAGCGGGCTCTTCAGCGTGAAGCGGACGGTATAGGGGTCGACCACCTCGACCTTGTCGATGAACTTGTAGACCTGATAGCGCGAGAGGTGATTGTCCGGGTTGAGGAGCCGGTCGAAATTCATCTTGACGGCGTCGGCGGTGAATTCCGTACCGTCATGGAATTTGACGCCCTTCTTGAGGGTGACGGTGAAGACCTTCGCATCCGGCGTCACCGTGTAGCCCTCGGCAAGCTCGGGAACGAGCTACATCTTGGAGTCGAAGTAAAAGAGCCCTTCGTACATCGACTTCGCTGCAAGGCGGGTGAGGATGTCGGGCGCATCGTAGGGGTCGAGCGTCGTAAAGGTCGCCGAGACCGCTACGGTGATTTCCTTGGCGGACGATGCCGAAGGCATGGCGGCAAGGAGTGCGGCGGAAGCGGCCGCCGCAAGGGCAAAACCCTTGAAGTAAGTTTTCTTCATGACAAAAACTCAAATTGGAAATGGGGACGATTTCAGAGCTCGCGGGCAAGTTCCTCGAGACGCGTTCTCGCGATTTCAGAGAGGAACCAGACGGCTTCAGGAAGCACGGCGTCGTTGAAGTCGAACTTCGGGTTGTGAAGCATCGCGTTGTGCGCGTCGTCGGCCATGCCGATGTACATCTGGATGCCGGGAATCCGGTTCACGTATTCGGCGAAGTCTTCGCCCGCCATCGAGAGCGGAACGTCGACCGGGCATTGGGCGCCGAAGAGCTTTTCGGCAACCGATGTCGCGTGCCTTGCGGGAACGGCCGAATTGATGAGGGGCGGCGTCAGGTTGTCGACGCGGATCTCCCAGCCGAGGCCCTGCGCGAGCGCAATGTGTTCGGTCATGCGGCGCATTTCCGCTTCAATCATGGCGCGCACGCCCGCATCGAACGTGCGTACGGTCCCTGAGAGCGTGAGGGATTCCGGAATTACGTTGGGCGCATTGATGTTGCCCGCCTGAACGGCGCAGATGGAAAGCACCGCCGGCTGCGTCGGGTCCGTCTTTCTCGAGATGATGGTCTGGAGCGACTCCGAGAGAAGCGCTGCCGTCGGGATCGGGTCGAGCGACGTATGAGGACGCGCCGCATGGGTGCCGCGGCCCTTCAACGTGATGTAGAAGAAGTCGCATGAGGCCTGCACGGGGCCGGCATGAATGCCGATCTCGCCCTTCGGAAAGGCGGTGGAGCCGTGGGCGCCGTAAATTTCGAGGGGATTGAACTTGTCGAGCACGCCCGATTCAATGACGCGCCTGGCGCCGCGGCCGATTTCCTCCGCGGGCTGGAAGATTCCGAGCACGCGGCCGGGGAAGTCTCGCGTGAGGGAGAGGCGCCTCATGGCGCCCAAGAGCCACGTGACGTGGCCGTCGTGACCGCAGGCGTGGCAGCGGTCGGCAACGACGCTCTGCCAGGGGTTCCCCGAGCAGTCCGGCATCGCAAGCGCATCCATGTCGGCGCGAAGCGCAACCGTGGGGCCGGGGCGATTTCCCTCAACAAGGGCTATGACGCCGCCCGGCACCATCAAGTCGTCGCAGGTGATGCCCCATTCGCGAAGCTTCGCTGCAATCACGCCGCAGGTGCGGGCGGTGTCGAAGCCGAGCTCCGGATGTTCGTGAAGGTCCTGGCGGATGCGGGCGAGTTCGTCGCCCCAGGCGAGGATCTCTTCAGGGATGCGGTCGGCATAGGCAAACTGGGTCAAGATTTCCTCCATTTCTTCAATAGAAATCTAAGGGATTTCATTATTCCTCTTTTGCAAAAACGGACGATATGCAGTTTATGCCATGCCTCTTTGCGCTAGATCATGATTTGAAAACCCAAGCGTAAACAACGTTCCTGAAGCTGCGTGGTCCCACTTTGCTGATGCGCGTAGGCGAGCTGTTAGAATTTTCCCTCCACACGGAGGTTTACCCGAATGCATAGTGGGCTTCAGGCGTTCGGGATGCTTTCAGCGAGCAGAAGGCGGAGCGGTCCTCCCGGGACGAAGGCTCCTCTTCGGCGTTCCCCTGGCTTTTCTTCACCGTTTTGATCCATGACTTCCACTCGTCCGGCCCGAATTCTTTTTGCCTGTCCTCAGACGCTCTTTGACGTGAGCAACGGCGCTTCCATGCAGTGCTACTCGATGATGCAGGAACTTGCCCGCAGAGGCATACAGGTCGCCTCCATCGGCGGAGGCATTTTCGACAATCCTTCAGGTGTTGCCCGCATTCCGAATCTTGCTGAGCAGATTGCTGAAAACGAAGGGAAAAAACTCCTCGTCAACAAGGACTACTCGGCGGGAGGGGAGCATCCAATAACTCATTGGTTTTTTACAGGCTTTCACTCAACAACCTGGAGTGAAATGACCTATGACGAGTCCAATGCCTTTCTCAATGAGTACACGCAGATTCTGCGAACCTTCAAGCCCGATCTCGTGATCGGCTACGGCTGCGATCCGCTCTGCCGTTCGATGTGGATGGAGGCGCGGCTCTTCGGAATCCCAACCGTCTACGTGGTCTGCAACGGCAATCACCATCATTACCGCTTCCCGCTCCACGACCTCGTCATCACCGATTCCGAGTCGACGGCGAAGCTCTATAAAGACGCAGACGGCCTTACCGTCCATCCCATCGGGAACTTCATCAACCCGGAACTCGTGGTTGCGAAGGCCCGCAATCCCCAGACGGTCACCTTCATCAATCCGGCTTTTGCCAAGGGCGTCGCGGTCGTCGCCCGTCTGATTCTGATGGCGAACAAGGAGCGCCCCGACATTTCCTTCATGATCGTCGAAACGCGCCAGAAGTTTGCGGATGCGCTGAGGGCGCTCAAAAAACCGGGCGGCGAGACAGGCTCCGCATTTTCGAATCAGACTTTCCACAATATCGCCATCCGCGAATCGACCTTCAACGTGTCGGAGATCTATGCGACGACGAAGGTGCTCCTCGCGCCTTCTCTCTGGTATGAGAGCTGGGGCCGCGTTGCGACGGAAGCGACCATGAACGGCATCCCGGTGCTGGGCTCAAAGAGCGGCGGCTTGCCTGAGGCGATCGGTGAAGGCGGCATCACGCTTGATGCGCCGGAATCCGTGGGCGGCGTTGATGAATCCGAAAAGTGGCTCACGCTTCCTTCGGAAGAAGAGTGCCGCCCGTGGACGGATGCGCTCTATGAGCTTTTCGACCACGCAGAGGACTGGAAGGCGCGCTGCGCGGCAAGCGCCGAAAAGAACAGTCTCAAAGCACGCGGCGACCATCTCATGGAGCTCCTTGAGCCTCTTCTTCAAAGGAAAGCCGGCGACGGCGACTTCCCGCGCATGGGATCCATCTACTACGAAGGGGATCCGAAGGACTGGGAGACGGCTGACAAGGCGAAGAGGCTCTGAGGGCGATTCTCCAATCAAAAGGGGAGCGGCCTCCTGAGACGTGCTTCAGATCATAGATAATGAGAATCAAGCACACTCTTGCCGCCTCCCTGACCATGCGCAGGATCTTCACAACATACCCGTATTTCCTACCCGCGGAACCGGAGCCTTTCGTTCAGCTCTTTCGCGAGCACGGGACTCTGCGCGTCGTCAATAAGGGTGAAGTTTTGAAGCGCGGCGGCGAATCGCAGAGGCTCTTCTTTCTCGAGGAAGGGCTCTGCGCCTACTGTGCGGCCGAAGCGCTCGATCATCGGCCGTACATCCTTTCCATTGTTCTGCCGGGGCGCGTGATGGGCGACATGACGGCAAGCATCCGCACGCGCTGCAATGTTTATACGCGCGCCCTGAAGAAGAGCCGCGTGCTCACGATTCCGCCGGAGGTGCTCGCTCTTGCGATTGAGGAGCGCCCCGAATACGCGAAGCTCGAGATCCGCAACGTCATTGCGAAGGAAGAGTCGCTCCTTGAAGGCATGGCGGCCAATTTTCTGAGACCTCCTCAGGAGCGCGTCGTCATCTATGCCAAGTCGCTCTGCCGGATTACCGGGACGCTCCCGCGCGAGGACGGCTGGCATGCACTGCCTCTGGAACTTCCGGTTTCAACCATTGGCGAACTCGTTAATCTGAACCGCGTAAGCGTGTCGCGCATTCTGAGCCGCTGGATCCAGATGGGCGAAGTCCGCAAGGTTGGCCGGACACTCTTTTTCTCCGACCGTCTTTTTGCCTCGGTCGACGACTGGCTCGAAAACCGGGCGCCGCGGCATCCGCTCCCGTGACGTTTTTCAGTCATCTCCATTGTTCGGCGCGTCACCGCGATGAAGGCTTCTGAACGTTCTCTGCCGGGAAAAGGACCTTGAGCGCATCAAAGATGGCAGGCGGCGCAACCGTGCCGTGCACTTCTTCGGGGAAGAAGCGGACCTCCGTGCGGATGCCTTCTTTTTCGAGCGTGACTGCGGTTTCTTCCTTAAAGCGCTTCCCTTCGGAAAGGTGGAAGGTATTTTCCTTTCTCGGCTTTGAGGCAAAGGCCGTGTAAAGCATCGGAGGATTTGCAAGAGATTGAACGCCTGCTGCGCCATGCTGACGGGCGAACTCTTGGAGCGTCCCCTGGTCCCACCAGAGGCTCGGGTCGAGTGCGGCATAGACGTCAAATCGTTCCGGGTGCGTAAGGAGCGCATGGAGCGTGAAGAGGCCGCCGTAGGAGTGTCCGATCAGCATGCGGCGCACGACGCGCGTCCCGGCAGGCAGGCGCTTCTCTGCGGCGTCGCGAAGTTCAGTTGTGAGGAACTCCAGGAATTTGTCTGCGCCGCCCCCGAGAACGGGAGCTTTCTCGTCGATCGTGCCGTCCCGTCTGGCGTTCGATGCCGTCGGCGTAAAGTCGCGCGTCCGATCTGTGCTGACGATCCCGACGACAGCGACAGGCCCGAGAGAAGAAATGCGCGAGGCTTCAAAGAAAGCGGCGGAGGCCGCAGCTGAAGCGAAGTGCTTTTCGGCGTCCAGGATGTAGATGACGGTGAGGTCGCGGGGAACCTCAGCGCTCTTCTGGGCCCTGGGCGGCACTCTCATGAGAAAGGTGCGGTCTTCCTCAAGAATGCGGGAATGGATCGTCGCAGCGCTCGCAAGGAGCACCGGTTCGGCGTCCGTCGCGGGAAGTGAAAATTCCGGAACGCTGGTTGGTTCAGCAGCCATAGGCTGCGTGACGAGAAGCGAAGCCGAAAAGAGTAAAGAGAATGCTGCAGCAGAGAAGGAAAGTTTTCGTATGACGAGTAGGAAATGATTTTCATTCGCAGAAAATCATTATGGCGTATACGCATCGTCTGCTGCAACCATGACGCCTCTCGTCGATCAGAACGAGGGGGGCGGCTTCATTCGTCGTCCGTCATGCCCAGAAGAGGAAGCGCATTGGAAGGCGTCACGACTTGAATGCGGCATTCCGGATAAGCGCTGAGGAACGCCTTGCCGGGCTTTGCCTTCGCCTTTTCTGAAAGCTTGCATTCAAAGGCTTCCATCTCGCGATTGCGCACTTCGATGAAGTCGAGCTTGTTCGGCTTATTGGTCTTGGTACGCCAGAAGAAAATGCGCTTGCGGTCTCTCAGCGTGTCGTGGATCTTGACGCGCTCCATGAAAAAGAAGTTTTCCCAGAGCTGACCGGCATCCGGCCGCTCCGACAAAGGCGAAAAGTCGCCGATGAGGGCATTCCGTATGCCGAGATCCGTGAAATATATCTTTCTGCCTTTCTTCAGTTCGTTGCCGAGGTTCTTTGAGTAGGACGGAACGACCTTGATGATGGCGCAGCGCTCAAGCAGGTCAATGTACCGTTCGACCGTGAGCCGGTTGATCCCGAGATCGTTTCCGAGGCTCTCGAGGCTCACTTCCGACCCGATGCGGCAGGCGAGAAGCGAAACAAGATCAACAAAGCGGCTGCTGCGCCGGATGTCCGCGAGCTTGAAGACGTCCTTGAAGAGAATGCCGTCGACATAATCAGTAAGCGTGTCTATGGCGCCTTCAAAGTCTTTAACTGCAGCAGGATAGGTGCCGTAAATCATGAAGTTGGACAAGTTGTCTTCCACAAAGCCCCAGCTTCGGTGACCGGCAATTTCTTTCATTGAAAACGGCCACATGCGTCGCTCAGCGATGCGGCCGACGGCGGACTCCTTGATGCCGTCGGCGAGATCGAGCGAAGAGGAACCGGTGACGAAAATCCTCGACGGGCGTTCTCTCAATTCGTTCCTGTCGACAAGCATCTTGAGGATGAGGCCGATATTGGGAACGCGCTGAGCTTCATCAATGACGATGGTCGGCGCAAGCCTAAGGAACGCATCGACATCGTTTTCCGTTTCAAAGTTCAATCTGGCTGAGACTGCCGGCAGGTCGCAGTTGAGCCATCTCGTCTCGCCGTCATATGACGCCGCAAGGTTGCGCAGAAAGGTCGTCTTTCCGCACCGGCGGGGGCCGATGATGACTGCGGCTGCGGGCGGCGTTGCGTTTGCAATGGCGGATTCGATCTCTCGGCGGACAAAGTCGGTCATGATTAATTTTCACTGGTGTAATAACGAAAATTATATATTTTTTGATATTTAACCATTAAAAAATATCAGTGAGAAATCCGGCCATCAGGATTGCATGAGCGTCTTCAAATCTGAGTCGACGGAAATCTCTGAATTTGAGCGAAAGCCGCAAGCCCGAAAGAGAGTTCGGCAAAGAACGGCCGACGGGTCCCAATAAGCTCAAGGCTGAAGTGCAGGCGCTTTTCTGCATCTTTAGAACGACTCACTGGAGCACCACCATGAAGCACATCCTCCTCACACTCTCCGCTGCGGCTATTGCCCTGACCGTCGGTACTGCTGCGGCCGCCGCGGAACCTCAGGCGCCTTCGGAAGCGCAGGTCAAAGAGATTTCCGCCTCTCTCCTCGAGGCGGGCGGCACGGTCTTTCCCATCGGCGTCTCGAACGTAACCTTTGCGCCGGGGGTCATCAATTTCTGGCATACGCATCAGAAGTCCTGCCAGGTGCTGGTGGGCGTCTCCGGCCGCGGCTGGTACCAGATCTGGGGCGAGGAGCCGAAGGAAATCCTTCCCGGAACGACCGCGACGATTCCGGAAAACGTCAAGCACTGGCACGGCTCGCAGCATGGCGGTTGGTTTCATGTCGACGGGTGCGGGAACGACCTGGATGGAGCCGGTGGATCCCGCTGAATACGCGAAGCTCAAGTGATTTGAGGAACGCGAAAAAAGTAAAAAAGCGGCCGGAAGCCTCATCAGGCATCCGGCCGGGAGTGGAGAGATTCTGGATGGGAGAGAGAAAGCGCGGTCGATCGGAATCGGCGCGCTTCCTCAGGACTTGCGGGGATTATTTCTGCGCCTTGATGTACTCAGCCGCAGAGTCGACCGCAATGCGGGCGGAATTGACTGCGAAGCCCACGGTGGAGCCCGCCATCAGAAGGTCGTAGGAGTCGCCGTACATGCCGCCCACGTCGTTGCCGGCAGCGTAGAGACCCGGGATCGGATCCTCATTCTGCGTGACGACTTCAAAGCGTTCGTTGGCCTTGATGCCGCCCAGGGTGCCGAGCGTCGAGGCCACCGACTTGATCGCATAGAAGGGACCGGTCTTTACTTCGCGCAGGTACTTCGGGTCCTTCGCAAATTCGGCATCGTGGCGCACGGCGCAGTAGCCGTTGTATTCAGCAACGGTCTTCGCGAGCTTTTCGGGATTCATGCCGGTCGCCTTCGCAAGGCCTTCGAGCGTATCGGCCTTGAATGCCCAGCCCGCCTTCACTGCGGCATCCCATTCCTTCTGGTAGTTGACGAGCTTCGTGCCCACCGGAACCATGACGCCGACGCCGAGGTCGATGCCCTGATCGGTTTCCATGTGGTCCAGGGTCTTCTGGTCGTAGACCACGTACATCGTGCCGCCGATGCGTTCAAGGGCATTGCCGGCAAACGGCCACTCGAGCATGATCTGCTCGTTGCAGAAGCGTTCGCCCTTGGGCGAGAGCCAGAGGTGCGGCTGCTTGGCGGTGGCGCTCACGTGGTTGGTCGTCCCGACGCCGCGGGGACCAGGACGGTAGGAGGCCTGCACTTCGGTGCCTTCCTTGCCGCCGCCCACGGACCAAGCCATGCGGATGCCGTCGCCGGTCTTCCCTGTCTGAGCGAGGCCGTCCGCATCGGCAAAGCGCAGATACTTCTCGCGCATTTCCTTGTTGTCGAAGAACCCGCCTGTGGCGATGATGGTGGTCTTTGACCGCACGGTAATCTTGTCGCCCGCCTTGTTCGTAGCCTCAACGCCCACGACGCGGCCGTTCTCCTCAATGAGCTTTTCGCCCCAGGTGTTGAGCAGCAGCGTCTGGCCGGCGTCCTGGTACTTCTTCATGAAGAGATTGATCCAGCCTGCGCCGCGGCCTTCATAAATGTGCCAGGTGTAGAGGCCGTTCGGGTAGTTGGAGAAGAGCTTCTCGAACTTGACTCCGTTCTTCTTCATCCAGTCGATCGTATCGGCCGAGCGGTCGACAAAGGCGCGCACCATGCGGGCGTTGCCGCGCCAGTGGCCGTAATTCATGATCATCATAAAAGCCTGGTCCTTCGTGAGGCCGTAGTTCCAGTCGCGCTGCATGGAGCTTTCGACGGCGAAGATGCCTTCAGAGAATTTGCCCGTGCCGCCCACCATCGCGGACTTTTCGAGCGTCACGACCTTGAGGCCTTTTTCCGCGGCGGCCCAGGCAGCGGCGGAGCCCGAGGCCCCGGCGCCGATCACGACGACGTCGGCGTCGTAGGTCCGGTCTTCGGCAAGCGCCGGATTCATGGCAAGAACAACGGCCGCAGCGGCGGCGGCGAGCTTGAATGCATGCTTCATGACTTTTTCTCCTTTTCTGAGGGCGCCCTTTCTAGTGGTCTTCGGTTGCCCTCGAAGCTTTTTTTTCTTCAACACGCTATTTTTGAATCCTCCGCGCACGCCTATCTGTAGTCCCGGCTACAGCTTTGGAGGGAGAAAACAGTCAGGAGCCCTATCCGGAAGGCGTGCTTTCGGGATATCCGAAAGAAGGGTATTGGGGGGGCAGGGAAATTTCCGCATCACGGGAGAGCCCATGGGTTTAGCCATAAGGTACGATTTCATGAATACGCCATTGAAGCAAACTGGCGACACACGATTCTGCCCATGGCTTTCCGGCACTCTCAGTTCCTGAGAGACGGCTTTCCTTCAGAGGAAGCAAAGCGCCGCCGGAAAAATCCGGGCCCCCGAACGGAGATCTCTCAACATGCTCTACATCTCGACGCGCGGCGCCGCAGACGGCAAGACCTTCGCAGACATCGCCTTTGAAGGCTTCGCACGGGACGGTGGTCTTTACGTCCCTGAAAACTATCCCAAATTCTCTTCAGAGGATCTCGCACTCCTTCGCGGCCGCGACTTCCCGAGCGTTGCGCTCGAGGTGCTCCGCCGCTTCTGGACGCAGATTCCCGTGCCGGATCTCTGGGGGCTCTGCCGCGATGCCTGGCAGCCCTCGAACTTCGGCAACGGCCGCGATCCCTTCAAGGCCCACGACGTCGCGCCCATCAAGTGGCTTCATGACGGCGTGGGGCTCTATGAGCTCTCGAACGGCCCGACGCTTACCTTCGACGACTTCAGCCTTCAGTTCCTGAAGCGCCTTCACGCGAAGCACTTGGGCACCGAACCCGAAAACATCACGCTCCTCGGCGCCACGACGGGCGACATGGGGGCTTCCGCCGAATATGCCTTCGGCGACCGGAAGGACACGCGCGTCGTGATGCTTTCGCCCAAGGACAGAATGTCGAAATTCCAGTCCGCGCAGCTTTATTCCAATAAGGACGAGAACGTTCTCAACCTCGAGGTCGAGGGGACTTTCGACGACTGCCAGGAACTGGTCTACAAGCTCCTCGAGGATGAGGAATTCCGCAAGGCCAACAAGCTCGGCGCCGTCAACTCCTACCTCTGGGCGCGAATCGCCGTCCAGGTGGCCTGCTACTTCTACGCCTACATCCAGGCGACGGGCGCTCAGAACGAACAGGTGGTCTTCTGCGTTCCGGGCGGCAACTTCGGCAACGCCTTTGCGGGCTACGTTGCGCGCGCGATGGGGCTTCCGATCCTGAGGATCCTCGTTGCCACCAACGAAAACGATGCGATGGACAGGTTCCTTCGTACGGGCGTCTACAGCCCCCGGCCGGCCAGCGAAACGATCGCCACCTCGTCGCCCTCGATGGATATTTCGCGCGCGGCCAACTTCGAGCGCTTCCTCTTTGAGGTGCTCGGACGAAACGGCGTGCGCGTGAAGGAACTGATGAAGGACCTCGAGGAAAAGGGCTCCTTCGAGCTCACTCAGCAGGAATTCTCGAAGGTTCGCCGCTCCGGCCTTGCCGCGGGGACGTCCAATCACGCGAACCGCCTCGAAATCATCGAGTCGCTCAATATCGAGTACGCGACGACGATCGACCCGCATACGGCCGACTGCCTCTATACGGGCGTCTACCTCCATCCGGTCGGCGTGAAGACGATCTGCTTCGAGACGGTTCAGGCCGTGAAGTTCCCGAAGATGACGATGCAGGCGACGGGAAAGACTGTGCCGCTGCCCCCCGCCTTCTCGGACATCTTCGAGCGCGAGCAGAGAAAGACCACGGTTGCGGTTGATGAAGCCCGCATCCGCGAGGCCGTTGCCGCCTTTGCGTCGAAGCCCTGGGCATGATCTCCCGGAAAAAGCCCTTTGCCGTAGGCTTTATCGGCCGTTCTGGGTCGGGAAAAACGACGCTTGCTGAAAAAGTGCTCGCCGAACTCGTGAGGCGCGGCCGCAGGGTCTCCGCCATCAAGGACGCGCATCACGGGATCGACCTCGACCGCCCGGGCAAGGACACCTGGCGCTACCGGGAGGCCGGCGCCTCCCGAGTCATCCTGCGCACGGCCGAACGCTGGGCGGTGATGTCGGAAACGCCGGAAGGGCCGGCACCTCTCGCGGAACTGATGGAACTCGCGGGCGAAGCGGACATCATCCTGATCGAGGGCTTCAAGCACGAGGGAAGCTTCCCTAGAATTGAGGTTCGCCGCAGGGAGGCCGCAAAGGAACCTCCGCTCGCAGAACGCGGGGGACTGAAGAACCCTCCCGTTGCTGTAGCGACGGATTTCGAAGAGCCGGGATTCGAGGGAATCCCGCGCCTCAGCCTGAACGATCCGCAGGCGGTTGCAGACTTTATCGAGGATCTGATGTCCGGAGAAACCGCGAGGGAAATCCGGCACGGATCCTTTTGAAGGACAGAATCGATGATTACCTATGCTGAGGCGCTCGCCATGCTTCTTCGGGAAGCCGAGCCCATTCATGAGACAGAAACCATTCCGCTCATGTATTCCACGGGCCGCGTGCTTGCCGAAGACGTGACGAGCATGATCGACGTTCCGGGCTGGGACAATTCCCAGATGGACGGCTACTGCCTGAGGGCGGCTGATCTCGCCTCCGCTTCTGAAAATGCTCCCGTGCGCCTTCCCGTTGCCGAGCGCATTGCTGCCGGCAAGGTGGGCGTCGCACTTGAACCCGGCACCTGCGCGCGAATCTTTACGGGCGCTCCGATGCCGGAAGGCGCCGACACCGTCGTGCCGCAGGAAGAGGTGGAGCGCGACGGGGACATGGCGGTATTCAGAACGGCTCCCAAAAAGGGCGCCTGGGTGCGCCGTCAGGGTTCCGACGTTGCCGCGGGTTCGGTGATTCTCAAAAAGGGCGTGCGCATGACGCCGGGCGCCATCGGCATGACGGCTTCGATCGGCCGCGCCTACGTCACCGTCTACCGCAAGCTCCGGGTCGGGGTCTTCTTCTCCGGCGACGAACTCGTGCAGCCGGGCGAACCCCTTCGTCCGGGCGGAATCTACAACTCGAACCGCTTCATGATCCGAAGCCTCCTCACGCTCTTCGGCTGCGAGGCGACGGATCTGGGAAGCATTCCCGACAGCCTTGAGGCCACAAAGCGCGCGCTCGAGAACGCGGCGGAAACGTCGGACGTCATCATGACGACGGGCGGCATGTCCGTGGGCGAAGAGGATCACATCAAGCCCGCCGTTGAGGCGCTCGGCCGGATCGACCTCTGGCGCGTGAAATTGAAGCCCGGAAAGCCCCTCGCCTTCGGCGAAGTGAAGGGCGTGCCCTTCATCGGACTCCCCGGAAACCCGGTCTCGGGCTTCGTCGTCTGCCTCATGATGGCGCGCCCCTACCTCATGCGCAGAATGGGCCTAACCAAGGTCGACATGACGCCGATGAAGATCCGCGCGGACTTCGACTGGGCGAAGCCCGGCGACCGCGAGGAATTCGTGCGCGTGCGCAGAAACGACGAGGGCGGGCTCGATCTTTATCACACGCAGAATTCGCAGGTGCTCTCAAGCTGCGCCTGGGCGGACGGACTCGTCGACATTCCGGCGGGCGCGTCGGTGAAGAAGGGCGACATCGTTCACTACTTCCCCTTTGCGCAGTTTTTCGCCTGAGAACCGGCGGCTTTTCCAGAAGGATTTTTTGATGCAGGTAAAAGTGCTTTATTTCGCGAGCCTTCGCGACAAGATCGGCAAACCGGGCGAAATGATCGACATCCCGGGCGAAGCGTCGACGCTCGCGGGCGTTCGCGAGGCGCTCGTCGCCCGGGGCGAGCCCTGGGATTCGGCCTTTAAGAATCTGAGGCGCATCCGCGGCGCCGTCAACCAGGAAATGGCCGAGGATGACGCTGCCGTGAAGGACGGCGACGAGGTTGCCTTTTTCCCGCCGGTGACGGGCGGCTGACGGGAGGTTCGTCGTGTCATTAACCACCATCCGGGTGAGCCCGGAGGACTTTTCCGTTGACGCCGAAGTCGCACGCGTGCGCGAGGCAAGTCCCTCCGCAGGGGCAGTCGTTTCCTTCGTGGGCGTCGTGAGAAACAGGAACGACGGCGCGGCCGTTTCGAAGATGACGCTCGAGCACTATCCCGGCATGACCGAAAAGGCGCTCGGGAAAATCGTGGAGAAGGCCCGCGAGCGCTTTCATCTCGAGGACGTCGTCGTCATTCACCGCGTGGGCGATCTCTCCGTAGGCGACCAGATCGTGCTCTGCCTGGTTTCTGCGTCCCACCGCGGCGAAGCCTTCGAAGGGTGCGAATACATCATGGACTGGCTGAAGACCGAGGCGCCTTTCTGGAAGCGCGAGACGACGCCCGAGGGCGAACGCTGGGTTGATGCGCGGGAGTCGGACGACCGGGCAAAGGCCCGCTGGGGCTAGGGCGGACTGCCAGAATGAGGCAGAAGCGTCAAACATCTCTTTGAAACCAAACGTAAAAAGGGCGCGTTCTGCGGGGGACGCGCCCTTGATCTTTTGAGCTCCACCCCCATATGTATTGCATATTCGGGATGATCCCAATACGGAGCGTCCCAAAGGGAGATTTCATACATATGCGTCAAGACAAGCTCACGACTAAGTTTCAGGATGCGCTCGGCGCGGCTCAGTCGCTTGCACTCGCCCATGACAACCAGGTCATGGAACCCCTGCATCTGCTTGCAGC
Source organism: Sutterella seckii (assembly GCF_009183815.1). Classification (GTDB taxonomy): domain Bacteria; phylum Pseudomonadota; class Gammaproteobacteria; order Burkholderiales; family Burkholderiaceae_F; genus Sutterella; species Sutterella seckii. Next base: position 18,534 of record NZ_WEHX01000008.1, read on the forward strand.
CGTGCTCGCCGACAATGAAGGTTCGAGCAGGAGCCTGCTCGAGCGTGCCGGCGTCAATGTGCAGCGCTTAACGCGCGACGTGAATGAAGCCATCGACCGTCTGCCCAAGGTGACCGGTCAGGGCGGCGACATCCAGGTGTCGCGCGATCTCGTCAACCTTCTGAACCTCACTGAAAAGGAAGCGATGAAGGCGGGCGACGAGTTCGTCTCGACCGAGATGTTCCTTCTTGCGCTCTCGGACGACCGTTCCGAGGCCGGGCGCCTTGCGAAGGACGCCGGCCTCACGCGCCGTGCGATGGAAGAAGCCATCAAGGCCGTTCGCGGAAGCGACACCGCCGACAACCCCGATGCGGAAAATCAGCGCGAGGCTCTGAAGAAGTACACGATCGACCTGACGGCCCGTGCCCGTGAAGGGAAGCTCGACCCCGTGATCGGCCGCGACGACGAGATTCGCCGTACGATGCAGATTCTGCAGCGCCGCACGAAGAACAACCCCGTCCTTATCGGCGAGCCGGGCGTCGGCAAGACGGCCGTCGTTGAGGGGCTCGCTCAGCGCATCGTCAACAACGAAGTGCCTGATACTCTTCGCGGCAAGACCATTCTTTCGCTCGATATGGCGGGCCTCATTGCGGGCGCCAAGTACCGCGGCGAATTTGAGGAGCGCCTCAAGAAGCTTCTGAAGGAAGTGACGGACCAGCAGGGCCAGATCATTCTCTTCATCGATGAGCTCCACACCGTCGTCGGTGCGGGGAAGACCGAGGGGAGCATGGATGCCGGCAATATGCTGAAGCCCGCCCTCGCAAGAGGCGAACTTCACGTGATCGGCGCGACCACCCTTGACGAATACAGAAAGTACGTCGAAAAGGATGCCGCACTCGAACGCCGCTTCCAGAAAGTGATGGTCGACGAGCCCTCTGTTGAGGACACGATCGCCATTCTGCGCGGTCTGCAGGAAAAGTACGAAGCGCACCACGGCGTCGAAATTACCGACCCCGCGATTGTGGCTGCGGCTGAACTCTCGCACCGCTACATCACCGACCGCTTCCTTCCCGACAAGGCGATCGACCTCATTGATGAGGCCGCTGCCCGCGTCAAGATGGAAATCGATTCGAAGCCCGAGGCGCTCGACAAGCTCGACCGCCGCCTCATTCAGCTGAAGATCGAACGCGAGGCGATGAAGAAGGAAACGGACGATGCATCTAAGAAGCGCCTTCAGGTGATCGAAGACGAAATCGCCAAGCTTTCGCGCGAATATTCCGACCTCGAAGAGGTCTGGAAGAAGGAAAAGAGCGAAGCCCTGGGCGAGAAGTCGGTCCGCGACGAAATCGACCGAGTTCATCGTCAGATGGATGAATATAAGAGAAGCGCGCAGTACGAAAAGCTCGCCGAGCTCCAGTACGCCGTGCTCCCGAAGCTCGAGGAGAAGTTGAGAAGAGCCGAGAAGGCCGAAGCCCGCACGGAAGCGAGCGAAAAGGGGCCGAAGCTCCTTCGCACGTCCGTCGGCGCTGAGGAAATCGCTGAGGTGGTGAGCCGCGCGACGGGCATCCCGGTCTCGAAGATGATGGAAGGCGAACGCCAGAAGCTTCTTCACATGGCTGAAGCCCTCGAGAAGCGCGTGGTCGGCCAGAACGAGGCGGTGCGCCGCGTGACGGAGACGATTCTGAGAAGCCGTGCAGGCCTTTCCGATCCGAACCGCCCCTACGGCAGCTTCCTCTTCCTCGGGCCCACGGGCGTCGGCAAGACCGAACTCACGAAGGCGCTCGCTGAATTCCTCTTCGACACCGATGAGGCCATGATCCGCATCGACATGAGCGAATTCATGGAAAAGCACAGCGTGGCCCGTTTGATCGGCGCGCCTCCGGGATATGTGGGCTATGAAGAAGGCGGCTACCTTACGGAAGCCGTCCGCAGAAAGCCCTATTCGGTGATCCTGCTCGACGAAGTCGAAAAGGCCCATCCGGATGTCTTCAACGTGCTTCTGCAGGTGCTCGACGACGGGCGCATGACGGACGGCCAGGGCCGTACGGTGGACTTCAAGAACACCGTGATCGTCATGACCTCGAACCTGGGCGCTCAGGAAATCATGGAGATGACGGGCGAGCCGCACGAGAAGGTGAAGGATGCCGTGATGAAGGAGGTGCGCCAGCACTTCCGTCCGGAATTCGTCAACCGCATCGACGAGATCGTGGTCTTCAATTCTCTTGACGCGAAGAACGTGAAGAAGATTGCCGAGATCCAGCTGAAGCAGCTGAAGAAGCGCATGACCGAGCAGCAGATCGGCCTTGACGTGACGGAAGCCGCGCTCGACGAAATCGCGAAGGTGGGCTTTGATCCGCAGTTCGGCGCAAGACCTCTGAAGCGCGCGATCCAGGACCGCATCGAAAACGGCATTGCACGCCTCCTTCTCGAAGGGAAGGCTGCGCCCGAGGATACGGTCAAGGTCTCGCCAAGGGCGACGAATTCACCTTTACGGTGGAAAAGCCTGCGGAGAAGGAAAAGGCCTGAGGGCTTTGATCCTCTGAATGCCCGGGGCGCCCGTTCAATCCGGGCGGGCGCCTGAGACTTCACGGCAAGCTTAAAAGAAAAGGCGCATGGGAAAAGGAACTCTGCCTCCTTCGTCCCGTGCGCTTTTTCGTTTCTTAAGCCGGACGCAAGATGCCGGCGCGAGAATCCCGCTCATGGCATGGCGGCGGAAGAATATCCGGAAAGCGCCATGATTCCCTCGTACAGGAGACTCAACGTGAAAAAGACGGTTCTTGCGCTTGCCCTTTTCGGCATCGTGGCCGGCGCCGCTCAGGCTGCCGATTCGCAGATTCTGAATTCGCTTCTTGCCTGCAATGCAAGCTACTTCAAGGCCATTGCAAAGGATAAGAACATTCCGGAAACGCTCAAGATCCGTTCCGGCGACATGGCGTTTCTCAAGGTCGAGAAGCAGCCCCTTGACATCGTGATGTTCCCGAAGCCCTTCAAGGACTCGGGCCTCACCGTAACGGGCTACGTCTTCAACGACGAAATCATCCGCTATCCGGGCGTCCCCGACATGCACACCCACTTCTGGGGTCTCATCGTCAAGGAAGACTGGAAGAAGGCGATCGACGCCTTCAAGGTCGACTGGGAAGCCGTGGATACGCGCCACATGTCCGCGCACGCGAACCGCATGGTCCGCAGCAACAACGAACCGGTCTGGAAGCCCTACAAGCGCCCGGACAACTACGAATATCCGGAAATGGACATGACGGAGCGCGCCTTCCACATCCAGCCCTACAACGGCCAGACGATGATCTTCTGCGCCATGCAGACGGCGGGCGCTCCTGAAGCCGCGATCATTCAGGAAGTCCGTCCGGACCTCCTCCAGGGCGAAAACAAGGTGCCCATCCGCGAGGAAGAGATTCAGAAGGATCAGCCGAAGGCGGATGCGAAGAAGCTCCCCGAGGGTCACCCTGAAATTCCGGCGGGCGCGAAGCTCCCTGAAGGCCACCCTGCAGTTCCGGCGGGCGCCAAGCTCCCGGAAGGCCATCCGGACATCTCGGGCGCAAAGAAGTAATGCCCTCCTGAAGAACCAAATGAAAAGCCCGGCTCCTTTACTGGAGGCCGGGCTTTTTTAGAAGCCTTTGAACTCTGAAAAGTTAGTTGAGCATCATGCTCGGCATCGTCGGACGCGGCACGGCGTCCTTTTTTCTCAGGGGCTTCTGAATGTTGTGGATGGAGTTGTAAAGGCGGTCCATCGTGTCGGGCTCCGCCGTGAGCCAGGGACATTCGCCGTGAATGGGGGTCTTGAGCTGAATGCCTTCCATTTCGAACTGACCCACGATCATGTTGGCGATTTCGCCCACGGCCTGGGAGACGTTGGGGCCTGAAGGGAGCGGAATCGGCACGCCAGAAATCAGATCGTCGGGGGCTTCGGGGCGCGCAAAGGCGACGCGAAGCTCTGAATAGCCCTTCAGGGGATCGGAGAAGGCGCCGAGGCTCACGATCAGGTTTTCGGGAGGAACGTTTTCGTCGAGCGCCGTGCGGGTGAAGACCACCATGATGCGCTTCAGGCCCGTCACGTAGTCGAGCTGCCGGACGGTGTCGTTGAGAAGCGTGGGTTCGGTCACGCAGAAGCGAAGCCCGCGGCCGCAGCGCACCGAGAGGAGCGCCGTGAGCTCGGCGCCCCAGCGGGTCTTCAAAATGGCTTCGCTCGTGAGCACCGCGTTCTTTCCTTCATTCGTCGCGAATCCGAGGAACCGGAAGGGGCGCTTCAAGGCCGGCTTCTCTCCGCGCGGTGTGCGCACGGTAAAGAGAATGAGGCGAAAGCGCGCGGCAATGTCGGTGCCGTCCTCTTCGTCGAGCGTGTAGTCAATCCCGGGCATGTCGATCGAATCGAAGGTCGCGATGAAGTCGCCCTTCGAGCGCATCATCTGGCGCAGAAAGCGCTGCGACTCTCCCGCATCGACGAAGGCGCGGTGGTTGATGGGCATCAGATGCTCATAGATCTGAATCTTCGCGACCGACTCGTCGAAATATTCGTTGAGAAGAAGCGCCCTCAGCTTTTCGGCATCCTCGCGCGTGAGGTTTTCCGCGGCGAGCGCCTGGTTTTCCAGCCCGTAGGCGAGAAAGCCCGCGGCGTAGAGGGTCGTCACCGACCCGTCCTCGCGCTCTGCGGCGACGATCTGGTCGTCGAGCTCGGCGTAGCCCGCCTGCTCAATCAGTTCCGTGATCTCGCGCGGATATTCCGAGCGGAGCTTTTCGAGCTCGTCATCGAAGACTTCGCTGAAGGCCATGGGGTCTTCAGAATAGAGACGGCGGAAGGCGCGCAGATAGCATTCGCGGTCGGCGCTCGCAGTATTGCGGCCGATGAAGGGAAGAATCTTGCGCAGACGCGCGGCGAGTGAACTCGATGACATTGAAAGTTATTGAAAAACGGGAAAAAGACAAGCGCTTTGAAGGGCGCTCATTGTAGCGCAATGGTTTCGTGCGGATTGCCTGTCCGGCCTTAAGACTTGGAGGCGCTGCGGTCGGTAGCCCTGACTCTGGAGATCGACGCGGCTGACGAGAGCGTTTGTCGCTTTCGGGAAGGAATTCAGGTCGATCTGAGGGAGCGTTGTCTTTCCAAACCGCCGGCGCTCGCACTGAGCCTGAAGTTACGCAGATTCAGTGCTTTTTACGTAATTACGCAGCGCGCTATAAGTGTTTATAACTTCCATGCGCTTCCGGAATCCCGGGAGGAGTCAAGCTCATCCCGGGTTCTTCCGGCTTACAGTCTGAAAGCGCCTTTCCTATAAAGCAGATTGCGCCCTCCCAGGAAAGCGCATGTCAATCGATGCCGTCAAATTCTCTCGAGGAATGCCCTGACTGCGGACTCCGTCTGAGGGAGCGCAAAGAGCGTATGAGGCGCTCCGGGAATGAGGAGAATCGACGTTTGCGGATGACGGGCGAGCGTCCGCCCGGCGTGTCCGAGCGCATCCGGATTGTCGAGCCACGGATTTGCCCGGCTGAAGTATTTGTCTTCGGCGCTCATGATGTTCAGCACCGGAACATCGTCGGGGATATGCGTCTGGTGGACGACGACGTGGTAGTTGTCTTCGCAAGGCCAGGAAAAGAGGATGCGGCCGGTCTCGCGGCGGCCTTCGGGAGCCGTGAAGCGCGCGGCGGCGACGCCCCCTTCGCTCGTGCCCGCCACGGCATAGCGCCCAGAGAAGCCGGGCGCTTCATCAAGGTGCCGGGCGGCATAGTCGAGTTCCTGAGAGCGCATCGCATGGACGCGCTCGTAGTTTTCGCGCGAGACGGGGGACGAATAAGTGATGCGGTCGGGAACCACGAAGGAATCGGGTGCGAGGAAGGACCAGCCGAGGCTCGAGACGAAGCGTGCAAAGGCCTTCAGGGGCGCGCCGATGCCGGAACTCCCGTGCGCAAAGAGAAGAATCGGTGCGGCCGGGAGATTTTCGGGAGCATCCGAAAGCTTTCCTTCAAAAGCGCCCCGGGCTGCCGCGAACCAGGCGTTCTCAAAGGAAGCCTTGAGCGAGTCGGCAGTGTGCTTGTCGGCCGTGCCGGACATTTTGCCGGTAAGAGCAATCGTCATGAGAGAACCTCGAGGGTGAATGTAAACGCAGGAAAAAATATATCCCGGAGGAAAGCCTCCGGGATACGGTTGAAGAAAAAGTCAGATCTGAGCTTCAGGGGAAATCATTCCTTCCACTCAGCCGAATAGAAGTCGAAGCCCCCGTCGGGGAGCACCGTGAAGTTTTTGAGCTCCTTCGCGGTGCCCGCCGTCACCATCTCGAAGACGAGCGGCGCCCAGGGCTTGTCGGCGTTCACGAGATTCTGGATTTCGTGATAGAGCTCGACGCGCTTTTCCGTATTGGTTTCCTTGATGGCCTCATCAAAGAGCGCGTCCACCTTCGGGTTCTTGTAATAGGAGTCGTTGTTGAGGACCGGCGGGCAGCTGCGGCTGTCAAGGAGCGGCCTCAGACCCCAGTCGGGTTCAGCGGCCGAATTGGTCCAGCCGATGAGGTAGAGCTGGTGCTGCGATTCCGCCGGGGTTTTGGCGCCGTAAATCACGGTGCGCTGACCGGCTTCCAGAGCCTTGGTTTCCGCGTGGATCCCGACCTGAGCGAGCTGCTGCTGCAGGAACTGAAGGGTCTTCACGGTCTTGCCGTCGTTGTATGCCGACCAGATCGTGGTCTTGAAGCCCTGCGGGAAGCCCGCTTCCTTCAGAAGTTCGCGGGCGCGCTTCGGGTCGTAAGGGAATTCGCCGAAGTCGACGCCGCCTTCAATCTGCGTGGGGAGGTAGCCGGTCGACGGAACGGCAAAGCCGTTGTAGGCGACCTTGACGAGCGCCTTGCGGTTGATCGCGAGGCTCACGGCTTCGCGCACGCGGATGTCGTCGAAGGGCTTCTTCGTCTCGTTCATCGAGAGGTAGCGCGTCACCACGGAAGGCGTCTTCTGGAGCGTGAGCTTGCCGCTCTTTGAGAGCGGGAGGAACTGCTCATTGGGAACAGGCGAAATGAACTGCGCCTCGCCCGTCTGAAGCATCATCGCGCGGGTGGAGTTTTCGTTACGGCGCCCACCACCGATTCAACCGTATCGGAAGCATCATCGCGCGGGTGGAGTTTTCCGTGACCGGCACCCAGCGGATGGCGTCGAACTTCGGGAGCCCCGGAACGCGGTAGTTCGGGAATTTGACGGCATAGAGCTCTTCGGCGGGGCTGAAGCGCTTCAATGTGTAGGGGCCCGTGCCGCAGGCTTCGTATGCGGTCACCTGCTTGGTGGTGGCGCGCTTCAGAAGGCTCGGGCAGATCATGCCGGCCGTGCCGTTGGCGAGGCGCTGAATGAAGCCCGCAGTCGGCGTTTTGAGAACAATGCGGACGGTGTAGGGGTCGACGACCTCAACGCGGTCGACGAACTTGAAGAAGGTACGGCGCGTGAGCTTCGACTCCGGATTCATGCCGCGGTCGAAATTCATCTTGACGGCGTCGGCGGTGAATTCCGTGCCGTCATGGAACTTGACGCCCTTGCGGAGACGGAAGGTGTAGGTGAGGCCGTCCTTCGAAACCTCATAGCCTTCGGCGAGCTGAGGAACGGGCTTCAGATCCTTGTCGAACGTGTAGAGGCTTTCGTAGAAGGAGCGCGAAACCGCACGCGACAGGTTGTCGACCGCATCCTAGGGATCGAGCGTCGTGAATCCCGTCGCAACAGCAGCGGTTATCTCACGCGCTTCGGCCGGAGCCGAAGCGATGAGCATGGCGGCGGAAAAAGCGGTAAGACTGAGCGCGGCTTTGAACGGGAATTTTTGCATTTTGCACCTTGTAAAGAAAAATAAAAGGAAGCTGTATACGTATAAGAAGAATAGGGCGCTTCCTTCAAAATCAAAGTGTAGCTTCAGCAGAAATTCGTTTTTTGCGAGTTTAGGCGCTTCCTCTTAGGCGGGAATCCCGATGCGGTTTGGCCCGGGGAAAAGATTGGTCGAATAGCGGTTCCGGAGAAGCGTTCTCCGGGACGACCGGGCTGAGGACGGAGCAAAAAAAGCCGCAGAAGCGCTTTGCAAAGCTTCTGCGGCCGACTTGAAAAATACCAGGGTGCTCCGGGTTTATGAGAGCGCCTTCACTTCGGCATCCACGGCGTCGAAGGTTTTCGTGATGGATTCTGAGGGCGCCTTGTCGAGAAGGCTCCCCACCACAATGCCGATCGTCGCGAAGAGGAAGCCCGGGATGATTTCATAGATCCCGAACCAGGCGAAGTGGTTCCAGATGAGCACTGTTGCCGCGCCGATCACCATGCCGGCAAGCGCCCCGGTCTTCGTCATGCGCTTCCACCAGAGGGAAATGAGGATCACGGGACCGAAGGCGGCCGCAAACCCTGCCCAGGCATAGGAAACGAGCGAAAGGACGAGGCTCGTCGGGTCGCTTGCGAGCCAGACGGCGACGACGGAGATGGCGAGCACCATCGTGCGGCCGACCCAGACGAGCTCGCGCTGGCTTGCGTTCGGGCGCAGGTACGTGCGGTAGAAGTCCTGAGTGAGCGTGGAGGAGCAGACGAGAAGCTGGCAGGAAAGGGTCGACATGACGGCGGCAAGAATGGCCGACATCAGGAGGCCCGCAATCCAAGGATTAAAGAGGAGCGACGAGAGCACGATGAAGACGCGCTCGTGATTTTCCTTCACGAGACCCGCGGTATCGGGGTGCATCGAGAAGTAGGCGGAGCCGAAGAAGCCCACGGCGACGGCGCCCGCGAGGCAGAAGAGCATCCAGAGTGTGCCCACGCGCCGGGCGTTCGGGATCACCTTGATCGACTTCGCGGCCATGAAGCGCACGAGAATATGGGGCTGGCCGAAGTAGCCGAGACCCCAGGCGAGAAGGCTGATGACGCCGATCACGGTGTGGCCTTCCATCATGTTGAGCATCGAGGGGCTGATTTCCGCCACGCGCTCGGTCGTAGCCGTGAAGCCGCCCGCATCCATCATGACGGCGATCGGGGTCACGATGAGCGCGATGCACATGATCGAAGCCTGAATGGTGTCGGTCCAGCTGACGGCGAGAAAGCCCCCGATGAAGACGTAGAGAATCGTTGCCGCGGCGCCGACGATGAGAGCCGTCTGGTAGTCCATGCTGAACGTATTCTCAAAAAGACGGGCGCCCGCAACCACGCCCGAAGCGCAGTAGATCGTGAAGAAGATGAGAATCACGGCCGCCGCAATGATGCGCAGCACGTTCTTTTTGTCTTCAAAGCGGTGCGAAAGGTAGTCGGGGAGCGTGAGCGAGTTGTGCGCCTTTTCGGTATAGACGCGAAGGCGCGCCGCCACGAGCTTCCAGTTGAACCAGGAGCCGATGATCAATCCGATCGCAATCCAGCTCTGCGAAATGCCGTAAAGGAAGACGGCGCCCGGAAGACCCATGAGGAGCCACCCGCTCATGTCGGAGGCGCCCACTGAGAGCGCGGTCACGAAGCCCCCGAGACTGCGGCCGCCCAGAATGAAGTCGGCGTAGTTGCGGGTGTAGTAATAGGCAAAGACCCCGACGAGCACCATCAGGATCAGGTAGCCGATAAAAGTGACGGCAGTAGGATTGGAAAACATTTAAGGGGCGCGCTCCGTTTGTCGGTTTTTATTGGCATCCGCTTCCTCGACGAGGCGGACAACAGGCGTCAGCGGGCTCCATCCGGTTCTTCCGGGAAAACCCCGGAGCACCCGCATGGGGAGAGAGTATATGTGCTCGGACGCCCGCACGGCTTCGGGTAAGTTCCTGAGGAAACGTGAGGGGATGGAGGTGTGATGATGTTTACGAGCGGAAATATCATCCGCCGATGTAGTTCATCTCGACTTTCGAACGGTCCGGCGCCGCGCCGATGGCGCGCAGTTCCGAATACCGGTCCTCGCGGGCGCTCCAGATTCTTCCGAAGGCTTCCTCGAGCTCAAGGTCCGTGCAGCCGCCGCGCAGCATCGTGCGGATGTCGTAGCCGATCGACGCAAAGAGGCAGAGGTAGAGGCGCCCCTCCATCGAGAGCCTTACGCGCGAGCAGTTGCGGCAGAAAGCCCGGGTGACGGAGCTGATGACGCCGAATTCGCCTTCGCCGTCGCAATAGCGCCAGCGCGCGGCGGTTTCGCCGGGCGTGGCGGGCTTAAGGGGTTCAACGGCCCACTTCGAGGCAATTTTCGCGACGACGTCGCGCGAGGGGACGACCTCGTCCATCCGCCAGCCGTTGGCGTTGCCCACGTCCATGTATTCAATGAAGCGCGGAATGACGTCGGTGCCGCGGAAGGTTTCGGCAATGCGCAGGATTTCGCCTTCGTTGACGCCCTTCTTGACGACGGTATTGACCTTCACGCGAAAGCCGAGCTTCCGTGCAAAGTCGATCGCTTCGAGGACCTTCGCCGCCGGGTAGCCCACGTCGTTGAAGCCCTGAAAAATGCCTTCGTCGATGGCGTCGAGACTCACAGTCACGCGCTGCAGGCCCGCATCGCGAAGCGCCTCGCCCTTTTTGACGAGCAGCGACCCGTTCGTCGTGAGCGCAAGGTCAATCGGCGTGCCGTCCGGCTTCTTCAGGCAGGAAAGCTCGGCGATGAGCTTTTCAATCCCTTTTCTGAGGAGCGGTTCGCCCCCGGTCAGGCGGATTTTTTCAATGCCGTTTCTGACGGCAATGCGCGCAATGCGCATGATTTCCTCAAAGGTGAGGAGCTCCGTCATGGCAAGAAACTGGTGGTTGTGCGCGAATTTCTCCTTAGGCATGCAGTAGCGGCAGCGGAAGTTGCAGTGGTCCGTCACCGAAATCCGGAGGTCGGTAAGCGGACGCCCGAAACGGTCGCGCCAGGCGCCGCCCTCGCGCCGGATTTCGCCCGTCTGCGGAATGGGGAGAGCAGGCCGGGAAATCGCGCGAACCGGACGAGCCGGCCGAACGGGGATGACATTCTGTTCTTCTTGCATGTGGGGTCAGGGGGCGAGGGAGAAATGCGGACGCTTGAAGGAGGAGCATTTTAGGGGAGGCAGACGGCGAGGCAATCCGTCGATCGGCGTACTCCGGCATTGATGAGTCTCATCGCGGCAGCGGATCCGCCTCCTTCGCCACGGCTTCATAGAAGGCGTAGCGCGCGGGATCGATTTCCCCTCGGCCGAGCGCCGCCTTGACGCTGCATCCCGGTTCATGGAGATGCCGGCAGTTGAAGAACCGGCAGCCGTCGACGTGCCGCGCGATGTCGGGCATCGCGCGCAGAATGTCGGAAAGCGACAAATGGGCGAGCCCGAATGCCTGGAACCCGGGCGTATCGATGACGGCGCCGTGCCATTCGGGGGCCGGATGCCATTCGGCGGCGGTCGTGGTTTGCTTCCCGAGGTCGAGGGCTTCGGAATATTCGCGCGTTTCGGCCTGCGCTTCCGGAACGAGGAGATTGAGGATCGTGGATTTGCCCATGCCGGACTGACCGACCATGAGGACCGTTTCCCCGGCGAATTTCTGAATGAGCTTTTCCCTCGCGTCTTCAGGAGCGCCTGAGGCGGAAATCTCAATCACCTCCTCGCCGATGGACCGCAGAAGCTTCGCCTGCGCTTCGGCCGCGTCGGCGCCTTCCGTCATGTCGGTCTTGTTGCGGATGACGACGGCGGGAATGCCGCCCTGGTGGGCGGCAAGGAGCGCCTTCCAGATGAACCAGGGATTGAAGGTGGGACGAGGCGCATAGACAATCGCCGCGAGGTCGGCGTTGGCGGCGAGGGTCTTCACGCGCCATTCGTCCGAGCGGTAGAGAAGGGTCGAGCGGGGTTCGATCGACTCGATGGCGGCGACGCCTGAAACCGGGGGCGTGCAGCGCACGATGTCGCCGACAACGACGTCCCCCTTTTTTCCGCGGCGGTGGGCAACGAGCTTCTCACCCGATTCGAGCGTCACGATGAAGTGCCGCCCGTGACCTGCGGTCACGCGCCCGGGAAAGGTTTCTGAGGGCTCGGGGGATTCAGTTTTTCTGCGCGGAGCTTTCTTCATGGCGAGTGGTTTCAAGGGTTTCCCGAGACGGGGATTGTTCGGCTGCATTCGGCGCTTTTTCGTCATCAAACCCGTCGTCGACGACGTAGTTCCGTTCCTTCTGAAGCGCCTGATCGAGTTCAGCGGCCATCCGGGCGCGGCTGAAGCGTCCGGCTTCCTCGTGCATTCTTCTGCGGATCGCGAGCTCGGCGGAAAGCACCGACCGCGTCGGATGCTCGCGGTCGAGGTAGGGCGCCGTCCGGAATTTCACGAGGTCCGAAGGCCCGGATTCAGGAAGATTCTCCCGCCGGATGACGGAGCGGATGTGCATGACGCGCATGCCGGCGTGCGGACGATCGTAATGAAAGAGCGAGTAGATTCTTGAGGGCGTGAGCGTGGAGGCGTAGTCGCGGTGAAGCTTAACGAGCGCGCGCGTGAGTTCGGCCCCGCCGACCGTGCGGAGCGCATAGCGGTCGGCGCTGTACTGCATTTGCCGCGAAATGAAGTTGAAGAGCGGCCGCAGCGGATAAAAGAGAATCGGGAACGTGACGAGTGCGAGCGCGGTGGTGAAGCCCGCATGGGCGCCGGGCTGCTCGATGGTGAGCAAGGGCGAAAATCCAAGGCCGGCGAAGAAGGCCGCATGGGTCGAGCCCCAGCCGAGCGCCGCGCAGACGACGAAGCCCCCGGCAGCGGCAAAAAAGATACGCCACGGCGTGTGGTGCTCCTTGAGCCTCGCGAGATTCGCGGCAATGACGGCAAGGAGCTCCTCGCGGGTGAGCTTCGCCGCGGCGTGCGCAAAGACGACGACCCGGCGCCTCAGGCCCGTGCCGACGAGAAGCACGTGCGCGTGCTTCCAGACGCCCGGCTTCGTCATGACGACGAGATCTTCCATCTGGTAGCCGTGCGCAGAAAGAAAGTCGGCGACGAGCGTGCGGAGGTCGGAATTCTCAATGGGCCGGGTTGCGCGGCTCCAGAGGACGCCCCTAACGAGGGAAAGCCGCCAGCGCCAGAGAAGATAGATGAGCCAGACCGACCAGACGACGAGCCACCACCATGCGCCCGCAAGCTCGCAGAGGGCAAGAAGAACCGCGGAAAGCGGGAGCATGGTTCCCCAGCCCGCCGCGCTGATGGTAAGCGTGCGCGAGAGCCAGTCGAGTCGCGTCTGCTTCATGTAGCCGAAGCGCTCCTTCACGCGAAAGCGCGCGAACCACCCGAAGGGAAGCTCCACGAGGAGCATGAGGAACGCCGTGATGACGATGAGCGCCCATTCGACAATGAGCGTGGTGTCGGAGAGCGTCTCGAGAAAGGCGGCGATGATGTTGAAGCCGTGCCCGACCGTCATGAGAACGGCAAAGCCCGCTCCGATGAAGGAGAGAACAAGATTTGCGAGCGCCGATTCCGTCGTGTAGGCCGCGGCCTTTTTATGGGCGGCAAGCGAGAGCCGGTTTTCAAATCCCTCGGGGACGCTTCCGACCGAACGTTCCGCCGCAATGATCTGACGCGCCGTGAGAAAGCACTCGCAAAGCAGAAAGAGCACTACGGAGATGAGAAAGACGTGCTCTATGAGGGCAGCGGAGAGATGCATCAGGGACGGGAGCGACGGGATGAGAAGCCAGTGTGAAAAGGAGAATGATGCGGAATTCGAAAAGAATGCCGCGCCTTCGGGTAATCCGGAAATTGTACTTGGATCCTGAGATCTCCTTCGGTTAAACCCGTCGGCGCGGCGCGGGTTCTCAGGGCTGCATGCGGGAAAACGCTCCCGGGGCCGCGACCGGGCGTTTACCCGCAGAGGCGGCGCTCCGACGCCGGTGAGCGCATCGGAATCAACCCGAGAGCGCGACCGACGCGGTAGACTTCGGTCACATTTTTCAACCGGGCTTACATTTCATGACCGCAGCAGCAGATTCCAATTCGGCGCGTGATCCGTCCTATGCCGACGACAACCTCATCTGGATCGACATGGAGATGACGGGACTGCAGCCCGAAGTCAACCGCGTCATTGAGGTCGCCGCCATCATTACGGACCGCAATCTCAACATCCTCCACGAGGGGCCCGTCGTCGCCGTGCATCAGAAGGCGGAAATTCTCGACGGCATGGATGCCTGGAATACCGAAACCCACACCAAGTCGGGGCTCGTGAAGCGCGTGCTCGAGAGCACGGTCGACGAGGAAGAGTGCTCGCGCATCTTCCGGGAAGTCTTCCGGCGGTACGTTCCGGAAGGCAAAAGCCCGATGTGCGGCAATACGATCGGCCAGGACCGCCGCTTCATGGCGCGCTGGCTTCCCGGGATGGAGCGCTACTTCCACTACCGCTCGATCGACGTCTCCACCATCAAGGAGCTCGCCCGCCGCTGGGCGCCTGAAAAGGTTTGGGTCGGAACCTCGGTCGGCAAGCATCAGGCGCTCGTCGACATCCGCGACAGCATTGAGGAACTCCGCTGGTATCGCCGCGAAGTCTTCAAAATCTGATTTTGATATTCAAAATCAATCTGAAACCGGGGAAGCGGCGGGATCCAAATAGGTATCTCGCAATTCCCTAGCCCGTTATGCCTCATTCCGCAGGCATAATGTGACTACATGTAAACCATAACAATAAAAATCTGAAAACCATCCTGAAGGAGAAATTCCATGGGCATAACTGAATGGGTTGCCGTACTGACAATCTTTGCCGTGATATACGGACTCATCAAGCGATATGAAACACGACTCGTGCTGATCGCTTCGGGTCTCTTCCTCTGCCTCATTTCCTGGAACCTGGTGGGCGGTCTCAACGCCTTCGCGAAGTCGATGACGAATGCCTCCCTCGTGATGGCAATCTGCGGCTCGATGGGTTTTGCCTTCGTCGCCAAGTACACCGGCGCCGACCGCTCGCTCGTTCACTATCTCGCGAGCCCGATCCGCGGCCTCGGCATCTTCCTCGTTCCCGTCTGCACGGTGATCACGTTCTTCGTGAACATCGCCATTCCGTCGGCTGCGGGCTGCGCCGCCGCCGTGGGCTCCACGCTTATTCCCGTGATGCTGCGCGCCGGCATCCGTCCCGCGGGCGCCGCTGCTGCGGTTCTTGCCGGCACGATCGGCTCCTACCTCTCGCCCGGCACGTCCCACAACCCGTACGTCGCCAACATGGCCCACATGGAAGTGATGGACTTCATCGGCTTCCACGCTCCCTACTCGATCCTGGTCGGCGCCTTCGGCGTGATCGGCACGCTCATCATGTGCCTCATCCTCGGCGACCACAAGGGCGACAAGAACGCCAAGGTTGACGAGTCGAAGCTTCAGAAGAACGACGACGGCTTCGTGCCGAGCCCCCTGAAGGCCATCGTTCCGCTTGTTCCGATCACGATCCTCGTTGTCGGCAACCTCTGGTGCCCGTTCATCAAGATGGGCGTTGCTCAGGCCATGGTCCTCGGCGCCGTCGTTGCGCTCGCCGTCGCCCGCTGCAATCCGCAGACCTTTGCGAAGGAATTCTTCAATGGTACCGGCAAGGGCTACGCTGACGTGATGGGCATCATCATCGCCGCCGGCGTCTTCGCTGCCGGCCTCAAGTCCGCCGGCCTCATCGACACGTTCGTTGCGGCTCTGAAGGAATCCAATGAAATCGCCCGCTGGGGCGGCTCCATCGGCCCCTTCCTCATGGGCGTGATCACGGGTTCGGGCGACGCGGCTACGCTTGCCTTCAATGAAACCGTTACGCCGCATGCCAAGGACTTCGGCATGACGATCGAAGGTCTGGGCGGCCTCGCCTTCATCGCCGGTGCTGCCGGCCGCACGATGTCCCCGCTCGCCGGCGTGACGATTCTCGTCTCCGGCATCGCGATGGTCTCGCCGATCGAAGTCATCAAGCGCACGGCGCTCCCGATGTTCCTCGCGGTCATCACCTGCGCGCTCGTGATGGTCTAAGGACCGGTCCGAGCCTTTCCCGAAGCCTTGCGCTTCCTGTTGTCAGGAGGCGCCTGCCGGGGAAAAATTCAAGCCCTCACGGAATGCGCCGCGGGGGCTTTATTTTTTCCCTGGCGCGCGGGACTTCAAGTGACGGTCAAGGAAAGTCCTTTGTCCCGCTCATGCTTCTTTTGAGGCATGATTCTGTTCTCTCTGATATCCATTCAGGCAATTTCCATGATCAGCGCCTTCGACATCTTCAAAATCGGCATCGGCCCGTCGAGCTCACATACCGTCGGTCCGATGCGGGCGGGAAAAACCTTCTGCGAAGATCTTGTTCAAAAGGGTCTGCTCGAGCGCACAACCCGCGTGGGGGCGGATGTCTACGGCTCTCTTTCCCTCACCGGTCACGGCCACCATACCGATCAGGCCATTCTCCTCGGGCTCGAGGGATTTCTTCCCGACACGGTGCCCCTCGAAAGGATTCCTTCCATCATTGAAGGGATCGGCAGGACCGGAAAGCTTCTCCTCAATGGAGAAAGAGAGGTGGAATTTCCGAAGGATTCCGGCATGGTCTTTCATTCGGAGTTTCTTCCGCTCCATGAGAACGGAATGACGCTTCACGCCTGGGAGGGAGAAAAGCTTCTTTTTGAGCGCACCTACTATTCGATCGGCGGCGGCTTCATCGTGGATGAAGAGCACTTTCACGACCAGCCGAAGGAAGAGGTTCGCGTGCCTTACCCCTACAGCACGGCGGCCGAGCTCATTGCGCACTGCCGGGAGTCCGGACTTTCAATCTCAGGTCTCGCGCTTGAAAACGAAAAGGCCCGCCGCCCGATGAAGGAGATCCTTGCGCATTTTGCGCATGTGCATGAGGTGATGCAGGAAGGCATTGAACGCGGCACCCGCACGGAAGGCGTCCTTCCGGGGCCGCTTCGCGTGCCGCGCCGTGCGCCGGCCCTTCGCCGTCAGCTTCTTT
Source organism: Sutterella seckii (assembly GCF_009183815.1). Taxonomy (GTDB): domain Bacteria; phylum Pseudomonadota; class Gammaproteobacteria; order Burkholderiales; family Burkholderiaceae_F; genus Sutterella; species Sutterella seckii. Next base: position 35,317 of record NZ_WEHX01000008.1, read on the forward strand.
CGATGGGCCGCACGAGCGTGGATCCGCTCGCGGTCATCGACTGGATCAACATGTTCGCGCTCGCCGTTTCCGAAGAGAATGCGGCGGGCGGACGCGTCGTCACCGCCCCCACGAACGGCGCCTGCGGCGTGATTCCGGCGGTGCTCGCCTACTGGGAAAAATTCATCGGCGATCCGTCTCCCGACGACCGCCTGCGCTTTTTCCTCGCGGCTTCCGTCGTGGGCGAGCTCTTCAAGATGAATGCCTCGATTTCCGGCGCGGAAGTGGGCTGCCAGGGCGAAGTGGGCGTTGCCTGTTCGATGGCGGCGGCGGGTCTTGCCGAAGTCATGGGCGGAAGCCCCGAGCAGGTCTGCACGGCCGCTGAGATCGGCATGGAGCATTCGCTCGGACTCACCTGCGATCCGGTGAACGGCCAGGTTCAGGTGCCCTGCATTGAAAGAAATGCGATCTTCGCTGTGAAGGCCGTCAATGCCGCCCGCATGGCGCTGAGGCGCACGTCTGCGCCGACCGTGAGCCTAGACAAGGTGATCGTCACCATGTACGAAACCGGCAAGGACATGAACGCCAAGTATCGTGAAACAAGCCAGGGCGGGCTCGCCATACGCGTGCTCCACTGCGATTGATTGGAAGCGGACGGGCTGGAGGAACTTCTTTCTCCGCCCGTTTTTTCTATTCTGAAGCGCCGCAGAGGGATCTGCGGTCAGGATGCGCTTTCTTCAGTTTCCCGAACGGGTTTTTTCGGAGACCGGATGAATGAAGGCATCGAAATCGTCCGGGGAGCACTGAGTATGGAGGCGAGGGTCTCCTGGTTGAGCGTCCTGTAGAACGCTTCCCTCGCTTCATCGAGGAGCCCTGAAAGCGCGCATCTGCCGCAGAATGGGCAGGGCGGATCACTGCAGTCGATGAGCGGCTCGCTCCCTTCGAGCGTGCGCACGACATCCCCGATGCGGTACTGATCGGCAGGCATGGCAAGCTGCATGCCGCCGTTTCTGCCGCGGACCGTCGTCAGCCAGCCGAGGCGCACCATGTAGTTGGCGACCTTGGTCACGTGGTTCTGCGAACAGTTAAGGCGCGCGGCGAGCTCCGGGAGCGTCATGCGCTCTTCGGGCCTGAGCCGGGCGACAACCATGAGGACGCGCAGTCCGAGATCGGTATAGAGCTTGAGATGCATGAGGGACCTGGAAGACGAAAGGCCTGTCGGAAAATATCCGGCAGGCCTTTGATGTTAGCAGGGAGCTTTGCGAGCCCGCGTCTTAGCTTTCAGAACCCGTGCCGAAGACTTCCGAGTGAATGCTGCCGGCCGGAACGCCTGCATTGAGGAAGGCTTCCTTCATGCTGGCCATGAAGGCGGTCGGACCGCAGATGTAGACATCGGCGTCCTTGGGAGGATTGAGCGCAAGAACGTCCTTCGCGCCCGGACGGCCGTGATGCTTTTCGAAGGCGCAGCCGCAGCAGCAGGGAACGTCGGCAGCATCAGCGGCCGTGAAGAAGACGTGAGCCTTCTTGTCCTCGAGCTTGGAGAGCTCCTTCTTCACGGCTTCGCGCAGTGCAAATCCTTCCTTGGTGCGCGTCGTGTGCATGAATACCACGGGGCGATTCGGCGTCTTCGAGGCGATCGACTGCAGCATGGCAAAGAGCGGCGTGATGCCGATGCCGGCGCTCACGAGAACGACAGGATTTTCGCCTTCCTTCAGGAAGAATTCGCCGGCCGGAGCGGAGAGCTCAATGATGCTTCCTTCCTTCAGCGTCTGATGGAGGTGCGTCGACATGTGGCCCTGAGGAGCGCCGTCATGAGCGTCGATGCGCTTCACGGTGATGCGCAGGCCCTTGTCGCAGACGGGAGCGTGCGAAAGCGAATACTGACGCGGCTGATCAACGCCGAGTTCCGGGAGATACGCACGGACGGAAACGAACTGACCGGGCTTGAAGGCCGGCACGGTGCCGCCGTCGGCGGGACGGAGGTAGAAGCTCGCAACCTCGGGCGTTTCTTCAACGCGCTTTTCGACAACGAAGGGACGCCAGCCGGACCAGCCGCCTTCAGCGGTGTTCTGTTCCGTGTAGATGCCGCTCTCGACCTGAATCAGAAGGTCGGCAAGCATGCCGTAGGCCGCGGCCCAGGCGTCGATGAGTTCATCGGTAGCGGCTTCGCCGAGGACTTCGCGGATCGAGGCAAGAAGGTGCTTGCCGACGATGGGATAGTGCTCGGCGCGGATCCCGACCGTGCAGTGCTTGGCGGCGATGTGCTTCACGGCGCCGATGAGAACGCCCGGGTTTTCAATGTTTTCCGCGTAGGCGAGTACCGCGCCGGCGAGCGCCTTCTGCTGGCGGCCGAGCGCCTGATGGGACTGGTTGAAGACATTCTTCAGTTCAGGGTTGCCGTTGAGCATGCGCTTATAGAAGTGAGAGGTAAGCGCAACGCCGTGCTCGCGAAGCACGGGAACGGTAGCTTTGATGAGCTCAATCTGGCGGGGCGTCAGCATGGTCAGGGATCTCCTGCAATAAAAAAATCTTCAGGTTCGGGGAGCGCATGCGGTAATCCACGCGCTCTCAGGATGTTTTCGAAATCTTATATTTAAAATGCAAGATTTAGCAAGAGAGCCCTGGCCGCAGATAAAAATTTTTAACACTTTGCCGGAGTCGATGGAGGTCGCTGCGGCGGAATGAATCCTGGAAAGCTGGGAAAGGGAGGTGGTTTCTGCGTCAACCTTTAGAAGCTTCAACTATTTGATGTGTATGTAAATAAAATGTCTAATGCCAGTTTTGTCCAGGGTCTAATACCAGAATTGTCTATGAGCTAATGCTATTTTTGTCCGACCTCTAGTGCAAGAATTGTCCAGACCTTATTGCTATTTTTGTCTCGATCGGGTGCATTGTCAGCATTCTCTGAACGCCCAGCTTTCGCACGGACATCCATCCGTGCCGGGAATCCCAGGCTTGCCGGCACGGTATAAGCCGGTCTACTGAATCTTCGTATCAGATGCTTCCGTGGTTCCGACGGCTGTTTGGGCTTCTTTGTCCGTGCGGGAGACGGCAGCTTCCGCGAGCCGAATGACCGGGCGCTTCAGCCAGGCGGTGAATAGTGCAAGGCCGATGGCAAGAAGGAGCGGCCCGAGGATGAGGCCGAGGAAGCCGAAGGCGAGGACGCCCCCGAAAACGCCGAGGAAGATGAGCGCAATGGGCATCGACGTTCCCCGGGAAATCAGGATCGGCTTGATGAAATTGTCGACGCTCGACACTGCGAGCGTTCCCCAGAGAACAAGAAAGACGGCCATCCCGAGTTCGCCCTGGGTATAGAGCCATATGGCGGCCGGACCCCAGATGAGCGGGGGTCCGATCGGAATGACGGAGAGAACGCAGACGGCAAAGGAGAGGACGAGAAGTCCGGGCACATCAGCAATCCAGAAGCCGATGCCGGCAACGAGGCCCTGCCCGATGGCAGTGCCGACGATGCCGAAGACGACAGAGCGCGTGGTGTTGACGAGAATTCCGGTAATTTCTCTCGCAATGCCCCCCGACACGCGTTCGACCAGTTCGGAAATCCGGTCGGCAAACCATGCGCCGTCGCGGTAGAAGAAAAAGACGATGAAGGTGACGAGCGCGAGCTGAACAAGGCCGTTGCCGACGTTGACGGCGGCATTGACGATCCAGCTTGAAAGCGGATCGAGGATGCGCTGGACGGTATGACCGAAAGTCGCCGGGTCGATCGCGAGCGCGAGCTGCTCATGGAGCCACGAGCCCGCATAGGGAATGTCGGCTACGGCCTGAAGCACCGGGGTCGGGTCCTTGAGCCAGGCGGCGGTCTTCGTCACCCAGGAAGGAATCTGCTGGGCGAGCGCGACGAGAAGAAACGACATCGGGATCAGGAAGCCGACCACGATGAGGAGCACCATCAGGGTTGCCGCAGCGCCCGAGGACTGCCTGAGGGACGCGCGCAGCCGCCTGAAGAGCGGCCACGTGACGACGGCGATGACGGCGGCAAGAAGAATCGCAGTGAGAAAGGGCTGAAGCACCATGAAGCAGCCGATCGCCACTACGGCCATGAGCGCAATGCGAACGATCAGGTCGATGCGTTCGCCGAAGCCGATGCCTCGTCCGGAGGCAATCCGCGAGAGGCGCTTGCGGGCGCCCGTCAGGGGACTTGCTGCGGGCTTGTGCGTTTCTGTCGTCTGCTCTTTCATGTTGTGTCAGGTATCAAACTGCGGGTTAACGCATCTCGGGGTGGCTGTCGGGCAGCGGCGCGCAGCCGTTGAGCTTAAGTGAAAGCGTCGCTTCGCGGATGGCTTCGATTGCGGCCATCCGCGTGAAGCTCTTTCTCCAGACGAGCATCGCCTTGCGGGTAGGCGGCGGATTCTTGAAGGGGAGAATCTTGATGGCGTTCGAGAGTCCCGTGAGATAAGGAATGGCCGAAGCGGGAAGCACCGTGATGCCGAGCCCCTGAGCAACCATATGGAAGATCGTCTGAAGGCTCGAGCCCTCGACTGTCTTCTGAACATCGGTCGCGTTGAGGTTGAAGCGGGCAAGGTCCGGGCAGACGCCGAGAATCTGATCGCGGAAGCAGTGGCCGGCGCCGAGAAGAAGCATCGTCTGGTCCTTGAGTTCATCCGTGCCGATGTAGCTGCGGTTGACCCAAGGATGATGGGAAGGCACGGCAACGACGAAGTTTTCCTCGTAGAGCTCTTCGGTCATGAAGCCCGTATCGACGAGCGTATCGGCCGTGATGGCCACGTCGATCTGGCCGTTGCGGAGCTTCTGCAGGAGCTCGGTCGTGAAGCCTTCCTCAAGAATCAGAGGCATCTGCGGCGTCGTTTCCGTCATGCGGCTGATGAGGTCGGGAAGCAGATAGGGCCCGATCGTGTAGATGACGCCGAGGCGCACGGGGCCCGAGAGCGGATCCTGGCCCTGGTGGGCGATTTCCGTGATCCGGTGAGCTTCTTCAATGACTTTGCGGGCCTGATCGATGATGAGGCTGCCGACGGGCGTGACGGCGATGTCGTTTGAGCGGCGCTCGAAAATTGAAACGCCGAGCTCCTCCTCGAGCTTCTTCACGGCAACGGAAAGCGAGGGCTGGCTCACGAAGCAGCTTTCTGCTGCCCGGCCGAAGTGCCGTTCCCGGGCAACTGCTATGACGTACTTAAGTTCGGTAAGAGTCATGACGGGTTAATGAACAAGTGATGATGAAAAATCGGTTGGGTAAGAAGCATTGGGTTAAATCAGGCCGTGAGGAGTTCCGCCTTTCCCTGGAACCAGCGCGAAGCGTGCTTGATTGCAAGTTCGTGGTGCTCAAGGAGCATCCGGTCGGCAGCATCGCGCGCCTTTTCAACCAGGGCGGCATCCTTTTCGAGATCGCAGAACCGAAGCATCGGCATGCCGGACTGCTGTTCGCCCAAAAATTCGCCGGGTCCGCGCAGCTGCAGATCTCGGCGGGCAATTTCAAAGCCGTCGGTCGTTTCGCGGATGATCTTGAGGCGCTCCCGGCCGATGTCGGAAAGACGCACGTCAAAGAGAAGCACGCAGGCGCTTCGGCCTCCGCCGCGTCCGACGCGGCCCCGGAGCTGATGAAGCTGAGCGAGGCCGAAGCGTTCGGCATGCTCGATCACCATCAGGGTGGCGTTGGGGACATCGACCCCCACTTCGATCACCGTGGTGGAAACAAGCACCTGGATCCGGCCTGCGGAAAAGTCGTTCATGACGGCTTCCTTTTCAGCGGCCGGCATGCCGCCGTGAAGGAGGCCGATCGTGAGGTCCGGGAGCATCGCACGCAGCTCCTCGGCGCATCTCACGGCGGGCGTAAGGTCTAGCGCTTCCGATTCGTCAATCAGCGGGCACACCCAATAGACCTGATGGCCTTCGCCGACCGTGTGGCGGAGCACGCCGACAACGGCGTCCTTCCTGTCCATGCGGACAAGCTTCGTTTCGACCGGAGTGCGCCCGGGCGGGAGCTCGTCGATGATCGACACGTCAATGTCGGCGAGGTAGCTCATGGCGAGCGTGCGCGGAATAGGCGTTGCGGAGAGCATGAGGAGATGCGGCTTCAGGCCGTTTTCCATGGCGCGGGCGAGTTCAAGGCGCTGCGCGACGCCGAAGCGGTGCTGTTCGTCCACAATCGCGAGTCCGAGATCGTGAAAGGAGACGCCCTCCTGAATAAGCGCATGCGTTCCGACGGCAAGCTTTGCCTCTCCCGAGCGAATGCTCGCGAGAGACGCCTCGCGCTCGGCAGCCTTCTGCCTTCCGGTGAGCCAGGCGGTGCGAATGCCGAGGGGTTCGAGCCAGGAGACGATTTTCTGAAAGTGCTGTTCGGCAAGAATTTCTGTCGGCGCCATGAGCGCAGCCTGCTTGCCCGCTTCAATGGCCCGGAGGGCGGCAAGCGCCGCGACAACCGTTTTGCCGCTTCCCACGTCGCCCTGAACAAGGCGGTGCATCGGATGAGGCTCTGCCAGATCCCTTTCGATTTCGCCCCAGACCTTCCTTTGCGCATGGGTGAGCCTGAAGGGAAGTCCTTCTATGAAAGGCTCAATGAGTCCGCCCGACTGCGGCGCCTGAAGCCTATCGGCCTTGTCCTTCCTTGCGAGCGCGCGCATTTCGCGAAGCGTGATCTGCTGCGCAATGAGTTCGTCGAACTTGAGCCGCTGCCAGTGCGGGTCCGTGCGGTTGATGAGCGCTTCAGAGTCGGCGTCGGGCGGCGGATTATGGAGGTATTCGAGCGAGGCTCTGAGGCCGGGGAGGTGAAGCTCATCCGTGAGCGCGGCAGGGATGGGATCCTCCATCCCCTGCATGTCGAGAAGCGCTCTGGCGATGCGCTTTCTCAGCCACTTCTGCTGAATGCCTTCACCCAGGGGGTAGACGGGGGTGAGCGCTTTCGGAAGCGTGATGCCGCTCGCTACGGGCTGACGGATTTTGGGATGAATCATCTCGAGGCCGCCCCCGAAGGCGGGGCGCGGTTCGCCGTAGATGCGCACGATCGCGCCGGGGCGCAGGGCAGACTGCGTCCCGGGGAAGTAGTGAATGAAGCGGAGCGCAAGTACGCCCGTTTCATCCTTGAGGAGCGCAATCAGCTGCTGTCCCCAGGGCGTCGCGGTCATCTGAGAGCGAATGATTTCGCCCTGCACCTGTGCGGGTTCGCCCGGGATAAGCATTCCGACGGGGTCGATCTTCGTTTCGTCCTCATAGCGCAGAGGCAGATGAAGAATGAAATCCCAGTCGGTGACGAGTCCGAGCTTTTTGAGCCGTTCGTTCAAAGGTGCGAGCTTTCCGGAGCGGATGACGCCGGAAGCTTTCTGGGGAGGGCGCTGAACCTGATTCATTGTCCGAAAACCCGGGGGTCAGGGGGCAAGATCAACGATCGCCTCGACCTCAACGAGGGCGCCCTTCGGGAGCGCAGCGACAGCAAGGCACGAACGGGCCGGATAGGGGGCTTCAAAGAATTCGCCCATGACGCGGTTGACGACGGCAAAGTCGTTGATCGAGGCGAGGAAGATTGTGAGCTTCATGACCTGCGCGGTCGAACGGCCGGCTTCGGCAATGACGGCTTCAAGATTGCGGAAGGCCTGACGGGCCTGAGCCTCAACGCCGTGCTCGAGTTCTCCCGTATCCGGGCGAATGCCGATCTGACCGGAACAGTAGAGCGTCGCGTCCGTTGCGGTCGCCTGACTGTAGTAGCCGAGTGCGGCAGGAGCTTCCTGAGTGGAAATAATGCGTTTGGCCATGATTGACACCTCCGGAATCATAGAAAGATGGCTTCAAAAGATTCTATCGATTTTTATTGGTCAATAGTGTTGCGATCTATCAAAGTGATACCTGAAATTGAGACAAAACGATTCGGATGGAGGCAATGCCTTATTTATACGCATCTATACGTATAAATTGATTTTTAAATCCGAACAATCTGTTAAGTAAACTCGTAATTTATGAAATCAGGGTTTGATCGTACTTTCTAATAGGTATCAAGAAATATGCTTAATACGTAAACGGTTTTTCAGATAGGAAATTTGTAGTTATTTGAAATATTGAAAAATTTTATTGTGAAAAAGGAAATGTACAGATACTCCGAAAGCCCTAACTCAAGTCAAATTTCAAGATGTAATCAAGGGTTACTGCTGATATAGTAGTAGGGAGGGTGACAGTTAAACTCCCTGCGTTTTCTACTTAGTTCGTTTGAGCCCGCTACTGTAGGGTTCCGGAGCACTTGAAACGCGGTTTTTCGCTCGGGCTTTGGCCCCGGCGAAAGAAAGCGGATCTACGTATTCCTGCTCAGCCGGCCGCCAGCCGGCAGGACGGAACAAAGCTTCGGGCGCCTTGAATGCAGCAGCAATCGGCTCATCGATATAAGCAGAAACCGCAGAAGAGTGAAGTTGCTCTACGTCTTAGTTTGACTGCGTCGCTACAAGGAGAACAGCAACGCAGGTGAATTCGGACGGCAAGCGCGTGCGGGGACGGCTGCTCAGACAGATGTCCCCTTCGGGCTTTCCGGGTTGAGGAAAAGATTCCCAGGGCAGGGAGTCTTGTCCTTCGTGCGGTCCGCCTTGGGTGAGAGTCCCAGAAAGAGGACCCGCAGGAAGAAGCGCAAAAGACCCGCGCCGGAACATTCCCCGTTCCGGAGGCGGAAGCTCCTCAGGAGGGAGCATGTGCGGATGAAGTCTGCGACTAATGGGAATCGGCCGAAAGGTCGCAACAGCCCGCGGAGCCTGAATGAGGCAATGCGGACTATTTGCAAAGACTGGACGGACGCATAGTCAGGAGCTGTGCGCCGATCCTCCCGCCCAAGGGCGGGATTTCCGAGGAAAAACTCATGAAAATCATTTACACCGACGTGCTGGTTATCGGCGGTGGCCTTGCCGGACTCCGCATGGCCGTTGCTGCCAAGCGCCGCGGCCACGACTCGATCGTCCTTTCTCTCGTTCCGCCGAAGCGCAGCCACTCGAAGGCTGCCCAGGGCGGCATGCAGGCCTCTCTCGGCAACGTGATCAAGGGCGTGGGCGACAACGAGGACGTTCACTTCGGCGACACCGTCCGCGGCTCCGACTGGGGTGCGGACCAGGAAGTCGTCCGCATGTTCGTGAACACCTCGCCCAAGGCCGTGCGTGAGCTCGCCGCCTGGGGCTGCCCCTGGTCGCGAATCACCGCCGGTGACCGTCAGGTGATCATCAACGGCGAGAAGGTGACGATTACGGAACGCAAGGAAGCGCAGGGCATGATGAACCAGCGCGACTTCGGCGGCACCAAGAAGTGGCGTACCTGCTACGTGTCCGACTGCACGGGCCACGCCATGCTCAATACCGTTTCCGACCGCATCATCGCCGAAAAGGTTCCGGTGATCGAACGCGTTGAAGCGCTCTCGCTCATTTCCGACGGCAAGCGCTGCTACGGCGCGATCGTCCGCGACCTCATCACGGGCGAACTCATGGCTTACGTCGCCAAGGCGACCGCCATCGCCACGGGCGGTGCCGGCCGTATCTACCGCGTCACGACGAACGCCGTGATCTGCGACGGCACGGGCTACGACCTCGCCCTCAAGACGGGCGTCGCCACCCTCTCCAACATGGAAGCCATTCAGTTCCACCCGACCGGCATCTTCCCGGCCGGCATTCTGGTGACGGAAGGCTGCCGCGGTGACGGCGGTCTGCTGCGCGACGTCGACGGCTACCGCTTCATGCCGGACGTTGAACCGGAAAAGAAGGAACTCGCCTCCCGCGACGTGGTTTCGCGCCGCATGGAAGAACGCATTGCCATGGGCAAGGGCGTCAAGACCAAGTACGGCGAACACCTCTGGCTCGACATCACGCTCCTCGGCGAACACCACATCAAGCACAAGCTCCGTGAAGTCTACGAAATCTGCCACTACTTCCTCGGCGTTGACCCGACGAAGGAATGGGTTCCGGTCCGTCCGGCGCAGCACTACACCATGGGCGGCGTGCGCACGAAGCCGAGCGGCGAATCCGAGACCCTGAAGGGCCTCTTCGCGGCCGGCGAAGCCGCCTGCTGGGATATGCACGGCTTCAACCGCCTCGGCGGCAACTCCGTTGCTGAAACCGTCGTTGCCGGCATGATCGTCGGCGAATACATCGCCGACTTCTGCGATAAGGCCGAAAACGGCATCGACATCCCGACGTCCCTCATTTACGATGCTCTCGCCAAGGAACAGGCCGAACTGAACGGCTACCTGAAGAACACCGGCAATGAAGACGCTGTGGCGCTCCGTACCCGCATGCAGGAAATCATGACGACCAAGATCGGCATTTTCCGCAAGGGCAAGGACATGCAGGAAGCCGTCACGGAACTCGAGGAGCTCTACAAGCGCTCCTTCAACATCCCTGTGAAGGACGTTACCGGCAACAACCCCGAACTCGTCTACGCGTACCGCACCCGCTCGATGCTTCGCGTTGCGCTTACGGTTGCTCTCGGCGCCTACAGCCGTCAGGAATCGCGCGGCGCTCACTACCGCGAAGACTACTCGGTCCGCGACGACGTCAAGTGGCTCAAGCGCACGATCGCCACGTGGAAGGAAGGCGATACGCTGCCGACCCTCTCCTACAAGGATCTTGACATCAGCAAGATGGAGCTTCCCCCGGGATTCCGCGGCTACGGCGTCAAGAACTACATCGAAAATCCCGAATCCGCCAAGCGCCAGGCCGAAGTCGACGCCATCCGTCAGAAGATGGAAGCCGAAGGCAAGGATCGCTGGGCCATCCAGGATGCGATCATGCCGTACCAGCATCTGCTGCCGAAGCGCCTCCAGGGCCGCAACGAGCGCATCGATGAACCGCTGAAAGACTAATTTGGGAGCTTTGATAGAAAATGACCCAGGAAAAGACCCAGACGGCGGCTCCGGCCGCCAAGGCCGCGGATGCTCCCGCCAAGAAGCATCGTCTTCTGAAGATCAGCATCCTGCGCTACAACCCGCAGGATCCGGACAGCGTTCCGCACATGCAGACGTACGAGCTCCAGGAATCGGACTCGATGACGCTCTTCATTGCCCTGAATGATCTCCGCGACGAACAGGATCCCACGCTGCAGTTCGACTTCGTCTGCCGCGCCGGCATCTGCGGTTCGTGCGCGATGCTCATCAACGGCAAGCCGGGCCTCGCCTGCCGCACCCTGACGAAGGATCTGCCCGACGAGTTCACGCTCGCCCCGCTGCCTGCCTTCGAACTTATCGGCGACCTTTCGGTCAACACCGGCAAGTGGATGCGCAACATGTCCGAACGCATGGAAACGTGGGTTCACGCGAAGATCGACGAAGTCGACCTCCGCAAGCAGGAAGCGCCGATGGACCCGCAGCTCGCCGAGGACATCTACGTTCTCGACCGCTGCGTCGAATGCGGCTGCTGCATCGCCGGCTGCGGCACCGTCCGCATCCGCCCGGACTTCGTGGGCGCCGTGGGCATCAACAAGATCGCCCGCTTCCGCCTTGATCCGCGCGACGAGCGCAACGACGCCGACTACTACGAAGTCGTCGGCGACGAATCCGGCGTTTTCGGCTGCATGTCGCTGCTCGCCTGCCACGACTTCTGCCCGAAGGATCTTCCGCTCAAGACCCAGATCGCCTTCATCCGCCGCAAGATGGCTGAACAGGGCATGGGCAACTACGACAAGGTCCTGCCGACGCAGAACGGCAAGAAGGCTATTCCGATCAAGCCTATTAAGTAAGCTTGACCGCAGAGTCTGACTCTGTCTGAAAGAGGCTGGTATCCATTTTGGGTATCAGCCTTTTTTATTGCTCCGATATTTTTTGAGAAAAGTAAATTTCAAAGTTATACCTTAATTAAGATCAGTCTTTTTTACACTCCAGATATATGGGCGCACCAAACCGGTGCGGCTTTTTCTCTTAAACAAGCCATCCGTTCTTACAAGTAAGGGTTCTTCCGATATTCAAAAGGAAAATGAGCTATTTACATTGAGCGAGATAAGCAGTAATATTTACTCAACGCAAGAAAGACTCTTTAAATATACGTATCTACACGTATTAAAGAGTAGTTCAAGCGAACTGCTTCACTCAGACAGCAGCGGACCACAGCTGATCCTCGGATAACTGGCTGCTGGGAGTGAGTCAACTGCAAATGCGGTTTTAAAGAGCAAATCCCGCTCTTATTAAATAAAACCGCATCGGACATATTTGAGGAGCAATAAATGTCCCGTATTGAAAGCGATTTCCTTGGTTCTCTCGAGATCCCTGATGAGGATTACTACGGCGTGCAGACGATGCGCGGCAAGCAGAACTTCCACATCACCGAAATGCCGATGAGCCAGGAACCGTTCTTCGCTCAGGCCTTCGGTTATGTCAAGAAGGCTGCCGCCATGGCGAACAAGGAACTCGGCACGATCCCGGCCGACGTTGCTGACGCCCTGATCTGGGCCTGCGACCAGCTCATCGCCGGCAAGTACAACGATCAGTTCGTTACCGACTGGCTCCAGGGTGGTGCCGGCACGTCCACGAACATGAACTGCAACGAGGTTATCTCCAACCTCGCCTGCGAACACCTCGGCCTCGCCAAGGGCGACAAGAAGGTTTCCCCGAACGACCACGCCAACTTCGGCCAGTCGACGAACGACACCTATCCGACCGCTCTGCACCTCTCGCTGCTCCTTCGCTCGAACGTCCTCCTGAAGGCCGTTGAAGAGCTCGTCGGCAGCTTCTACGCTCAGGCTGAAAAGAACAAGAACGTTCTGAAGATGGGCCGCACCCACCTGCAGGACGCCGTCCCGATGTCCTTCGGCCAGGAATTCCATGGCTGGGGCACGACGATTGCTGACGAAATCAAGGTCATCAAGGAAGCCCAGGCTCACCTGAAGGTCGTCAACCTCGGCGCCACCGCCATCGGCACGACCGTTACGGCTCACCCGGACTATCCGGCCCTCGCCGTCAAGCACCTCGCTGAGATCACCGGCATCGACTTCGTCAACAGCGACGACCTGATCGCCGCCACGTCCGACTGCGGCGCCTACGTTGGTCTCTCCTCCGCCTGCAAGAGCCTCGCCGTCAAGCTCACGAAGGTCTGCAACGACCTCCGTCTCCTCGCTTCCGGCCCGCGCACCGGCCTTTCCGAACTCGTCCTGCCGCAGCTCCAGCCGGGCAGCTCGATCATGCCGGGCAAGGTCAATCCGGTCATCCCGGAAGTGACGAACCAGGCTTCGTTCCTCGCCATCGGTCTCGACACGTCCGTCATGCTCGCCGCTTCCGCCGGCCAGCTCGAACTGAACGTGATGGAACCGGTCATCTCCTTCGCGCTCTACATGCAGATGAAGGTCCTCACGAACGCCTGCATCGCGCTGCGTGAGAAGTGCGTCGACGGCATCGTCGTCAACGCCAAGCACTGCGAAGACCTCGTCATGGGCTCCCTCGGCATCGTTACGGTTCTGAAGCCGCACTTCGGCTACAAGCCCTGCGCCGCCGTTGCTCGCGAAGGCTTCCTCACCGGCAAGTCGCTGCACCAGCTCGTCGTCGAAGAAAAGAAGATGCTGACCCAGGAAGAGTGGGACAAGGTCTTCACGTACGACAACCTCATCAACCCGAAGTTCGAGCAGTAATTCGAACTCGCCACGCTCTGACCCGGACAAATTAAATAAATAGATCCGGGAAGAGCAGACCGACAGAGCCTCTCGAAAAGAGAGGCTCTGCGATCAACCACCAAAGCGGGGTCGTCTGATTTCCCGAACTGCAGCTGCTGATCAAACACTTGGGGCATGAAAAGAAATTTTCATGCCGCAGGCGTCCGGAGAAGCCGCATGCAGGATCAGTTACCAGAGCGAGCACCGCCCTCGCCTGATTGGCTTTAGAGCATTCCCATACTGGGCAAAAGCAAATCGGGAGGAGGAGATCTCAACATGCCTGGAGGCATTATGGATTTCATGCTTATTCTTCAGATCGTTGTCCTGCTCGGCGCGATCTTCCTCGGTGTCCGTCTCGGCGGCATCGGTATTGGCTACGCCGGCGGTCTCGGCGTGCTCGTCCTCGGTCTTCTTCTCGGCATGAAGCCGGGCAATATTCCCTGGGACGTGATTCTCATCATCGCCTCGGTGATCGCTGCCATTTCCTGCATGCAGCTCGCCGGCGGCCTTGACTACCTCGTTCAGATTGCTGAACGCATCCTTCGTTCGAACCCGAAGCAGATCAACTATCTCGCTCCTGTCGTGACCTACGTCCTGACGTTTTTCGCCGGTACGGGCCACACCGCCTTCTCGATGATCCCGGTTATCGTTGAAGTTGCCAAGGAACAGAAGATTCGTCCCTGCTGCCCGCTTTCGATCGCCGTCGTCGCCTCCCAGATCGCCATTACGGCTTCCCCGGTTTCCGCGGCCGTGATCTACATGTCCGGCGTTCTTGAACCGTTCGGCTGGTCCTACCCGGCTCTGCTCGGCATTTGGCTCCTGACGACCTTCGTCGGCTGCATGCTCACCGCCTTCGTGATGACGAAGATCCAGAACATGGATCTCGAGTCCGATCCGGTCTACAAGGAACGTCTCGCCAAGGGTCTCGTGAAGGCCTCCTCCGGCGTTGCCCAGATGGAGCTCAAGCCCTATGCCAAGCGCTCCGTGCTGATCTTCCTCCTCGGCGTTATCTGCGTTGTTCTTTACGCTTCCGCGATTTCGCCTGCTGTCGGCCTCATCAAGAACGTTATCGTTCCGCGTGACGCCGCCATCATGAGCCTCATGCTTACGGTCGCCACCCTGACGACGATCTTCTGTAAGGTTGAACTCGGCAATGTCGCTTCGACTTCCGTCTTCAAGTCCGGTATGGTTGCCTGCGTCTGCGTGCTCGGCGTTGCCTGGCTCGGCGACACGTTCGTGTCCGGCCATGTGAACGAGATCAAGTCGTTCGCTGCTGACGCTGTGGTTGCCTACCCGGCTCTCCTCGCCGTCGTGTTCTTCTTCGCCGCCATGCTCCTCTACTCGCAGGCTGCTACCGCGAAGGCCATCACCCCGGCCATCGTCGCTGCCCTCGGCATCAGCGCCGCCAATCCTGGCGACTCCTACATGCTCGTGGCCTCGTTCGCTGCTGTGTCCGCCCTCTTCGTGCTCCCGACCTACCCGACCCTCCTCGGCGCGGTCCAGATGGACGACACCGGCACGACCCGCATCGGCAAGTACGTGTTCAACCACGCCTTCTTCATCCCGGGCCTTCTCGCCATCGTCTTCTCGGTGTGCCTCGGCTTCGTCGCCTGCATGGTCTTCTAATACCTGACTCGCGAGGGAAAGCATCCTCAGCGGTGCTTTCCTGATGAAGTAAAAAATGCAAGGGACTGTCTTCGGATGGTCCCTTTTTTTGCACCCTGGGCAGGCGCTATTTCTGATCTCTAATGTTCGAGCTCAAGGGACTTGACATATTTTTTGAAATCAGTAAAATCTCTCTTCTCAATGCGGGAGTAGCTCAGTTGGTAGAGCGCAACCTTGCCAAGGTTGAGGTCGCGAGTTCGAGACTCGTCTCCCGCTCCATTGAGACTAGGACGGCGCGATAGCAAAGTGGCCATGCACCGGATTGCAAATCCGTTTACGGCGGTTCGATTCCGCCTCGCGCCTCCAGGCACAGAATTCCTGCGGGAGTAGCTCAGTTGGTAGAGCGCAACCTTGCCAAGGTTGAGGTCGCGAGTTCGAGACTCGTCTCCCGCTCCAGACTTAAAGAGAGGGGAACGGA
>NZ_WEHX01000090.1 GCF_009183815.1 Sutterella seckii
AAAGCCTCAACATCGGATCGGTGCTGAGGCTCTCGGCGTTGTTTTGGGTACTGTCGGCGAAGTGGAAAAACTGGCTTTCCGAATTTATGGAAGCCCCCTAATGTTTCATTTATATTACCGTTTTGAATCGGAGTAATTCGCATTTATTGGTACGTGTTTTAACTTAAGGGCATTTTCTGATTGCGAATCGTTCTTAGTGCAGTTTTTTCCGCGCTTCCGCCTTTTCATAGTAGGGGTAATATGAGGACATGTCGGAAGGCTGCCGCCAAGAGCAGTCCAGCCGGGAACCGATGCGGAAAGTCTTCGGAAGAAGGTTTTCCGGGCTGACTCCATTTCCCCGGGATTCAGCCAGTCCGGAAGCTTTTAAAGCTTCCCTATCCATCGAAGTTCCTTACGCTCACGACCCCGCAATCCGACGAAATTTGATGAATCCTTACTACGACATTTGATTTAATTCTTTCGTGGAGCAGTAAAAAATGAACCAGAACTACAAGTACGGCCTTTTCTTCCTCGGTGGTCTCGCTGTCGGCGCTCTCGGTGCCATGGCCATCTCGCGCGGCAAGCTTTCCGTGAAGCCCCTTGCCACCGATCTCATCTCGAGCGGCATTGATCTTCGCGACAAGGCGCTCGCCGCTGTTGAAGGCGTGAAGGAAGACCTCGCCGACGTCGTCGCTGAAGCCCAGGTCAAGTCCCAGGAAAAGCGCGAAGCCAAGGAAAAGGCTGAAGAAGAAGCCTCCTGCCCGGTCGTTGCTGAAGCCTGCCCGGCCGTGAAGCCCGCGAACTAATCCTCGCGCGCTCCACGCTCGAGGCTCGAGAGAAGCTGAAACGCCTTCGAAGCGCCTTCGCTCATCCGCGAACCTGAAGAACCGTTGCCCCCGCGGCGGCGGTTCCGTCATCAGAAGCGCTCCCGGATGAGCGATCATGAGCCGCAATGCCTCGCATGGCCGGTTTACGGACAAGCGGGGCATTGCTTTTTCTCAATCGAAATAATGCTCATTTGCCTTCAATCAAGGCAGAATGCTTCTCTATATCCATTGAAGAACCTTCCCCCCTGAAGAGGAGTCCCCGCTCCCTTCCGGAAGGCGCTTCGCACGAGCCAATTTTTTTTCGCAAAGCCTGCGCGCCTGGTCCCCCGAAAGGGATCGGGCGACATGCTTGAAGGCTTTTCAGAGGCAAACAACAAATGCAGTTCTATCTGAAGCATGCGGTCGGCAACCGTGAACGCTGGAAGACCAGAGGCACCCTCTCGCACGCGAGCGGCGTCATCATCGCCGAAGAGCTTACGAAGGTTCCCGGCGTTACGGGGCTTGAAGTGAATCCCCTCACGGGTAGCGTCACGCTCACCGTTGAAGACGTCGCCACGAAGGCGCGCACCGCCGCATATTTCGCAAGCCTTGCAACGAATCCCCCGATCCGCCGTCCGGGCCGCACGCTCGTCGTGGCCGAGGACCGCAGGGAAGCGCGCGAAGCCGCGCCCCGGCTCGTTTCGGGCGAAATGTTCCCCGAGGGCTCGCGCCCGCAGGGTCTCGTCGGCCAGACTTTCTTTGCGATCGAGCGGGGTTTCACCAACATGCCGGTGCTCCGCGTCTTTTCGAAAGTCCGTGATGCGCTCGCCCGCATCTTCCCGGCGCTTTTCAGCCTCTCGCGCACTGCCGTTCAGGCGTCGCGCGTGGGACCCGCGCTTGGGAAGGCGGCGCTTGAGCGCAACGAGGGCGAAGCCCCCGTGCTTAAGGAAGAGGATGCCGAGCTCGATTTCTCCGGCCTCGCCCGCTACATCTTCCTGAGACCCTTCCTCCCGATGGTGCTCAATATCGGGAACGCCGTTCTTGATTCGATCCCCTATCTCATTGAAGGCGTGAAGAATGCCTTCAAGGGCAAGCTCAACGTCTCGGTGCTCGACGCCTCTGCGATTCTTGTTTCGCTCCTGAGGCTCGACTTCGGAACGGTGGGGCTTCTCACGCTGCTCCTTGGCCTGGGCGACATGCTCGAGCGCTATACGAGAAAGAAGTCCCTCGCGTCGCTTGCCGACCAGCTCGCCATCAAGGTCGATCAGGTCTGGGTCCGCAGCGCCGACGGGAAGCTCTCCCAGAAGCAGCTCAATACCCTCACGAAGGAAGACCTCGTCGTCGTCCGCGCCGGTTCCGTCATTCCTGTCGACGGCGTGGTCACTGCCGGCGACGCCTCCGTCAACCAGGCGACCATGACGGGCGAACCGCTCCCCGTTCACCGCGAGGCGGGCGGAAGCGTCTTTGCCGGCACCGTGGTTGAAGACGGCGAAATCGACATTCGTCCGACGGCTTTGGGCGACGCCTCGAGGCTCTCCCAGATCGTCAACTTCATTCAGAACAGCGAAGCCGCGAAGGCGGGCATTCAGGGCAAAGCCGAGCGCCTTGCCGACGCCATCGTCCCCTACAACTTCCTCCTCGCGGGCTTGGTCTTCCTCTTCACGAGAAACCTCACCCGCACGGCCTCGGTCCTGATGGTCGACTATTCGTGCGCGCTGAGGCTCGCCACGCCCCTCGCCATTCTCACCGCCATGAAGAACGGCACCGAAAAGGGCGTGCTCGTGAAGGGCGGCCGCTACCTCGAAGCCCTCTCCGAGGTCGACACGGTGGTCTTCGACAAGACGGGCACCCTCACGCAGGCTTCTCCGGTTCTCTCCGACGTCGTGCCGATTCACGACGAAATCGACGAAGAGGAGCTTCTGCGCCTTGCCGCCTGCCTTGAAGAGCACTTCCCGCATCCGGTCTCCCGCGCCATCGTGCGTCAGGCCCAGGAAAAGGGCATCTCCCACAACGACGAGGAGCACGACACTGAAGTGCGCTACATCGTCGCGCACGGCATCTGCTCGTCCGTCGGCGGCAGAAAGTGCGTTCTCGGCAGCCGCCACTTCGTGGGCGACGACGAGAAGGTTGATCTCCATCCCGCTCAGGAAGTCGTCGACCGCCTGGCCGCGGAAGGCAAATCGATTCTCTACCTCGCCGTCGGCGGCCGCCTTGCGGGCGTCCTCGGCATTGAGGATCCGGTTCGTCCCGAAGCAGTTGCCGCCATCAAGGCGCTTCGCGAACGCGGCATCAGCCGCATCCTCATGCTCACGGGCGACGACAACCGCACGGCCGCGCACGTCGCTGCGAAGCTCGGCCTCGACGGCTACCGCGCTCAGGTCCTTCCGCAGGACAAGGCCCGTCACGTGCTCGACCTCAAGGCCGAGGGCTGCCGCGTGCTGATGGTGGGCGACGGCATCAACGATTCGCCGGCGCTTTCCGCCGCGCATGTGGGCGCCACGCTTCGCGACGGCACCGACATTGCTCAGGAAGTGGCCGACGTCGTTCTCACCCGCAACAGCCTCCTCGACCTCCCGACCGCGATTGATCTCGGCTGCGCGACCATGGGCCGCATCCGCCAGAACTTCGCCGTCTCGGTAAGCCTCAACACAGGCTTCCTCGCGGGCGGCCTCATGGGCGTCCTGATGCCTGCCGTGGGCGCGCTCCTTCACAACGCCACCACGATCGGCGTCTGCCTGAATGCCATGCGTCCGACCCTCGGCACGACGAGAAGCTTCACGGAAACCGTGAAGGAAATCGAAGCCAACATGAGGGGCACCCTCACGAAGATCTCGAACAATGCGCCTGAAAGCGAGCGTCCGATCGACCTTCCCTTCACTGCCCCTGCGAAATAAACGAAAGGATAAGAAAAATGCTTGACCCCCGTACTTTCGTGCGTTCCGTCACTCACGGCCGCGCCCGCATCCGCCACGCGTCGCTCAAAGGCCTTTCCGCCGATGAAGCGAAGGTGATCGCCGACATGGTCGAAGGCTTCGACGGCATCACCTCCGTCTCGATCAACCCGCGCGTGGGCTCGCTCCTCGTCACCTGGGACGAATCGCAGACGAATGCCGAGGCTCTGCTTCAGGCGGCGGCCTTCTTCCTCCCCGAAGACGCGTCCGACGCTCAGGCGGAAGTCTCCGACGAGGGCGCCGCTCCTGAAGGCGTAGCGCAGGCTGCGCCCGCGGCCGGTGCTCAGGCGCCGCAGAAAAAGTGCCTGAAGGACTCGGCCAAGAAGGCTGCCGGCTCGGCGCTCGCCGCTGCTGAAGACGCTGCCGGCCGGGCGCTCCTTGCCGTGAGTCCCCTCATTGCCCCCGACCAGCAGAAGGGCGGCAGAACGAAGCGCGTGACGCAGAACCGCCTGATGCTCGCTGCATACGGCGCATCGCTTGCCTCGCTCTTCGTGAAGAGCACCCCGCTTCATGTCGGGCTCGGCGTCCTTTACACTCTCTTCCTCGGCGTCCATCTCTATCAGCACCGCCGCGTGCTCTAAGGAAGAAAAAAGGATTTCACATGAAGCTCTGGCTCAGAATCACGCAGGGACTTGCCGCGCTCCTTCTTTCGGCGGCGGCGATTTCCCTACTCTTCTTTGCCGGAGCGCTTCTCATTGGAATCGCCGCGGCGGCGCTCCTTGCCGCCGCGGGTCTCTATCTTGCAGCGCCCGAAAACGCGAGAAAAACGTTTTCGCTTCTTATCGAGCGCATTGATGCCTGGATTGCCGCCATGCAGGCAATCGTCGACAGCGCCGGGAATCTCGTCCAATCCTTCATCCATTCCCGCGCCGCTGCTCCCGAAGAGGAGTCCCAGGCAAATACGGCCGCACCAGAGGCTGATGCTTCAGCCAATCCCGGCGTTCCTGCCGAACGACCGGCAGAAGAAAAGAACTCCGGCCGGTGACGGCAGTCTCGCTTTCATCTCTCCCCCAGCGCGGACGTTGCCTTTCGACGACGACGCATTCCCGCCGTCTTTCTGAGAAGACCCATTCTTTTTGCGCCAACGGCTCAATATTGCCGCTTCAACAGCATTCAGATTGTTTTTCGAGCAAAAAGCTTCTCTTTTCGCTCAGGCCCGCAATCAGAGCCCTACCCCTATTTTGATATCGGGCAAATATTTCCGGAAACTTACAAACCTTAAGCGGGTAAACACTCTTTTTGCCCGGCTCCGGCGGCACTTCCTTCTGCGCTTCAAAAATAAACGATTCTCATTTAAATTCAATGAGTTATCGCGCAATAAATCGTCTTTCCCGCGGTCGCTTCCATAACCTATCCGGAGGTACGAAAACGAGCGGCTGACAGTAAAAATGTATCTGAATTTGAAAACGCGAAAGATTCTCAGTAGTATGTCGATGTCTAATCAATAGAAGGAGGACCCTACGTAAATGACGGAGCCCAAACAAATCCGAAAACTCGCCGATGTGGAGTTGAAGACTCCCTTCACCGTTGCGCGCCTGAAACTCGACGATGCGGAAATCGCGCATCTCGCTGACCTTGGCATGCGCCTTGGCAGTGTTGTTCGGGTGCTGCAGGTTTCCCGCGACGAACCCCTGCTCGTTGCAGTAGGAGACGGGCGCATTGCCGTCAATTACGCAGTGGCCCAGAAAATCTACGTTTACTAAATAAGAATCGAGGACACCATGTATCTCAAGGAACTTCCTGTTGGTTCCAAGGGCAAAATCGTCGGCTTCGGCAAGGAACATCCTGAATACCGCCGTCGTCTTGTCATGCTCGGAGCCACCCCTGGCACGACCTTTGATGTCGTCCGCATCGCTCCCCTCGGCGACCCGATTGAAATTCGAGTCCGCGGCAGCTTCATCAGCGTTCGCCGCGATGAAGCCACTCTGATGGAAGTCGAGAAGATTTAATCGAGTTTGATTCAGATACCGGCAGCGGAACCCTCAGCTGTCCGTCTATCCATCAGAAAAAGAACGCATTCAAATCCATACTGGAATCTGAAATGAGCCAGCACATCGTATGCGTGGTCGGCAATCCGAATTGCGGCAAGACCACATTCTTCAACGCGCTGACGGGTTCCCGCCAGCGCGTGGGCAACTGGCCCGGCGTGACGGTCGATAAGAAGACCGGCAATTTCGAATACAAGGATGCCAAGATCGAGCTCGTCGACCTTCCGGGCATCTACTCCATCACCCCGGCGGCTTCGTCGGGCGAAGACGAACGCGTCGCGCGCGACTACATCCTCTCGGGTGAAGCCGAAGCCGTCATCAACATCGTCGACGCCTCGAACCTCGAGCGCAACCTCTACCTCACGGCTCAGCTCATCGAAATGCGCGTTCCGATGATCGTCGTCGTGAACATGCTCGACATCGCCAAGCAGCACCACATGGAAATCCGCCTCGATGAGCTTCAGAAGGCTCTCGGCTGCCCGGTGGTCGGCATCGTCGCCTCGCGCGAAACAGGCTTGAACGACGTGAAGGACACGCTCGTCAGCTTCCTCGCGAACCCCGTGGTTCCGCCGATGGCCGTCGAATTCGACAAGGCCATTACGGACGGCATCGCTCAGGTTGCCGCCGACCTCAAGGCTGAAGGCGTTGAACGCGCTCCCTGGTTCGCCAGCCAGTTCATGGAAAAGGCTCCGGGCCTCGCTGAAAAGCTCCCGAAGATCGACCTCTCGAAGGTTGAGAAGGTTGTTGCCGACCTCGACGCCAAGTATGACGGCGACCTCGACATCGCCATCGCCAATGCGCGCTACTCCTTCGTTTCCGCGATTGCCGAAAAGGCGGTCGTGCGCAAGGGCGAAGCAAGCGCCACGATGACGGATAAGATCGACGCGGTTGTGCTCAACCGCTGGCTCGGCCTCCCGATCTTCCTCGTCATCATGTACGTGATGTTCCTCTTCACGCAGAACCTCGGCGGCTGCTTCATCGACTTCTTCGATATTCTCGTGGGCGGCGTCATGGTTGACGGCTTCTCCGAGCTCCTCTCGAGCATCGGCTGCCCCGAATGGCTCACCGTCTTCCTTGCCAACGGCATCGGCGGCGGCCTC
This sequence comes from Sutterella seckii, assembly GCF_009183815.1. Taxonomy (GTDB): domain Bacteria; phylum Pseudomonadota; class Gammaproteobacteria; order Burkholderiales; family Burkholderiaceae_F; genus Sutterella; species Sutterella seckii. Next base: position 6,825 of record NZ_WEHX01000090.1, read on the forward strand.
CAGACGGTCTCGACCTTCATCCCGCCCGTCTTCTTCCTCTTCCTCTTCCTCGCCGTCCTTGAAGACTCCGGCTACATGGCCCGCGCAGCCTTCGTTATGGACCGCCTGATGCGCGCCCTCGGCCTTCCGGGCAAGGCCTTCGTGCCGCTCATCGTCGGCTTCGGCTGCAACGTGCCCTCCATCATGGCCACCCGCACGATGGACCGCGCCTCCGACCGCATCATCACGGTTCTGATGGCTCCGTTCATGTCCTGCGGCGCCCGCCTCCCGGTGTACGTCCTCTTCGCGACGGCCTTCTGGCCCACCAACGGCCAGAACCTCGTGTTCCTCCTCTACATCATCGGCATCTGCGCGGCAATTCTGACGGGCTTCATGCTGAAGCGCGCCGCCCTTCCGGGTGCGGCTTCCGCCTTCGTGATGGAAATTCCGCCGTACCACATCCCGACCTTCAAGGGCGTGATGCTCCGTACGTGGGACCGCGTGAAGACCTTCCTCTTCCGCGCCGGCAAGGTGATTGTGGTCATCGTCGCCTGCCTCGCCTTCCTCAACTCCCTCGGCAAGGACGGCTCCTTCGGCAATGAAGACAGCGAAAACTCCGTCCTCTCGTCGATCGGCCGCACGATCGTTCCGATCTTCCAGCCGATGGGCATTCAGGAACAGAACTGGCCTGCCGCTGTGGGCATCTTCACCGGCATCTTCGCTAAGGAAGCCGTGGTTGGTACCCTGAACTCCCTCTATGACGGCATCGCCGCTCAGAAGGCCGCTGAAGCTGCTTCCGAAAAGGCTGCTGCTGAAGGCGCTCCTGCTGAAGAAGCCGCTCCTGAGGAAGAAGAAGGCTGGTCCTTCTCGGCCACCCTCGACGAAGCGCTCTCGACCACGTGGGACAACCTGAAGGATCTCGGCTCCGCCTTTGCCGACCCGATGGGCATCAGCGTGGGCGACCTCTCCGACGAAGCCGCTGCTGCTGAAGAGCAGGAAGTTTCGACCGGCACGATCGACACGATCAAGACCTTCTTCGGTTCTTCCTCCGGCGCCTTTGCCTACCTCCTGATGGTGCTCCTCTACATGCCCTGCTGCGCGGCCATTGCTGCGGTCTGGCGTGAAGTCGGCACTGCCTGGACGATCTTCTCGGGCACCTGGTGCTGCGTCCTCGGCTACACCGCCGCGACGATCTTCTACCGCGTCGTCAACTTCGGCGAAGCCCCGGCCTACAGCGCGATCTGCATCGTGGTTTCTCTCGCCATCATCTACGGCATGTGGCTCTGGATGAAGTCCTTCGCCAAGAAGGATGCGGAGAACGCCCCGAAGGTGATCCCGATTCACTCGGCCCGCTGATTGAGATAGAGACGGTCAAAAAGCTTCGCGCTGCCTGACCGCCTCCCCTCAGAAAAATCGAACGCTCCCGGCAGATTCTGTCGGGAGCGTTTTTTTGGGTGCGCCCGGCAGCGCACGTGTGTTTATGTGGTGAAAGTGCACTGGCCGCCCGAGAAGGGGGAGGTCTAGCGACTCGGCAGAGTCAGGGAGGCAACGATCTGATGAAGGAAGCCGATAGCAAATAGCCAGTCCGACGAACAGGAAGCGGATGTGAGGCGTCTCAATTGGGAGAGCGAGCCAAAAGTCGTTATTAACTAGATCAATAAATACATGACGTATGTCGATTATGCGGCTCTCGCGTAGAGGGGGCTCTCATTTTGGGAGCAAGCTCGAATCGGTTCCAGCTGCTCTTTGAGGCTGGCAGTGATTTCCTTCGTAAGCGCCAACGTCTCCTCGTGATTCTTCGGTCCTTTCTGACGCAGCTCCGTTTTGAGCTGGCGGTTTAGTATTTCATCCGGATTCAGCTCAGGCGAATCAGCGGGCAGGAAGAAGAGCTCGATTTCAGCTTCATGCTTTCTGCACCAGGTCTGAACCAATTTCGCATGATGGATCTTGCCGTTGTCGCAGATGACGAAGAGCGTGCGCCCCTCCTTGCGGTAATCCTTGATCAGTCGGTGCAGAAAGCGAATGAAGGAATAGCGGCGCACAGCGGAGCGCTGAAATGCAAAGGCGGGAAGCCCCTGGTTGTTGACCGCGGAAATCATGACGGGCGCGCCATAGCAGGCACGGCGATCATGCAGGATCGTCGGCGTACAGCCGCGCGGCGCATAGCCGCGAACCCAATTGGCATCCTGCTGCTCGGCGGTCTCGTCTTCCCAGAAGATCGCGGCATTTTCCTTCTTGGCGCGTTCGGCAATTGCCGGATAATCCGTTCCGAGCCACTGCTTCACCGCGGCATCATTCTGCTGAATAGCTTTCTTTTTCGGACGCTGCGGCGTCATGCCCCATGAGCGCAGGTACCGTCATACCGTCGACATGGAAAGATCCCTCTTGAGCGCCTGATGGATCAACTTCCGCACGGCCCTGGCAGTCCACAAGGCGAAATCGAACTTCATTTGGGCAGGGTTCTTGTCGATAATCCAGCCCGCGACCTTTTGTTCTTCTTCTCGGGTGAGGAGCCTTCTGTCTTGGGCCGCAGCTTCATTCATGCCGCGTTTCTTGCCGGCTACGGCGCTCTCGAATCCCTCGGTCTGATATACCTTGATGACAAGGGTAACCCACTGTCGGGACAATCCTAAGCGTCGGGCGATTTCAGCACGCTTGACGCCATCGCGGAAGTAAATGACGCAGCGGCGGCGAAGTTCCTGCTGAGCATCAGGAGTCATCTTGCGGCCGTCAATGGAAGCGTAGGCGTTATGTTCACAATCTATTTATAAATTATGCAACACCAGTATACGATCATCAAGTATTTTGCGGCTCTGTTATTATTAACAAAGGTATTTAATAGTTGACGGATGGTGCTGTGTGGCGCTTGGGGTCAGGCCGCCTGTGCATAGAGGGTACTCTCATTCGTAAAACAGG
>NZ_WEHX01000091.1 GCF_009183815.1 Sutterella seckii
TTCGCAAATTCAATTATAACACAAAACACCCATTTTTCATGCCTGTAAACTCTGAAATTTTCAGAATTTACAGGCATTTATTTTATGGAAGTCCCCTTATATCGGTAGCTTGCCCGCAAAATCCAAAAGCATGCCCCGTCCCGACGGCATTTACGGAGCGCAGTACTCTGCCAAGGTCTTTCCTTCTTCTGCTTTTGGTCGGATCGAGCGGCCGGCAATCGCATCGGCAGATGCGGACAGCTGACTCATGACCGGTGCCAGGATCGCGCAGCTCCATGTGCCCGATCTTATGAGCGATGTCCGGATCAATGGAAAGAAAGCTCTTCCTGATATTTCAGAACCGACATCAGCGCCCCGTCGCCGCCGCAACTCTCCTTTTCGCTTCCCGCACTCCATTGCATCACAAGAGCCGCAGGTCTCTTTCCGCACATCGATCGGGGTAAAATCCCCGTTTGGCCCGCGAAAACCGCATGACGGCAAGCGAGCCTGAAGATTTTCCCTTCAACAGCAAATTTCAGAATCGGCTTCAGAGAAATGCAGGGCTTTACGAGCGGAAGCAGCTGGGAGTGCAAGGAGTGGTTTGAGACCTTCTCCTCGCAGTTCCCCAACTACACGTCACCAGGCATCTGGATTGCGGCGCAGGAACGCCTTCACGGACTCAAATCCCGGAAACTCACCTGGGACCGGACTTCGCGAACGGTGAAGCTTTCGCTCACGAATTCGCGCGGGCAGCTCTATACGCTCGCGATGCATTTCTACCCGGGCTCAACCCCGTCCGTCTCAAAGATTCTCGGGGAAGCCGCCAAAATCACGGGGCTCATTCCGTGCCTCGCGAGCGGCGACCTGCCGCCCGCACTCAACGACGCGATCAAGGCCTCAGGCGAAGACGTCTTCCTCAAGAACCCGGGAAGCATCGAATTTGATCCAGGCATGATGTCGAGCGAATGCGCGCTTCTGATTGCCGCCTTCCTCGAGGAGCTCGAGCAGGAGCCGGGTCGCTGGTTCCGCTTCATCAATCTCAATTTTGCCGAGGAAGCCGAAAAGCTCGAGAAGCCCGCGGGTCAGCTCGCTCCCGAAGGCGGGGACGAGAGCGCCCCGGCGGATGGCGAACATAAGCCCGGCGCTTCCGCGAGCCGCGGCGACGCCCTGCAGCAGGAAGCGCTCTCCCCGTCAACGCCCTTCACGTACGCGAGCATCGGCGAAATCATCCGTTATGCCGCCGCTCAGATTCCGGAACTTGAGGTTCCCGCGATGGAGGACGAGGAGCGCCTTCAGCGCCTTCGCTTCTGGATGCCGCAGCCGCTCCCGGATGTTGGAACAGAGCTCATTGATGCGCTCCCGTCCACCGGCCTCTCCCCCTTGATTGCGCGCCGCTCCTGGTGCGCATTCGGCGACACGGAAGCACGGGAATTTCTGAAAACCGTCGTCCGGGCGTCCGCCCACAGCGTCCGCGAACTCCTCGGGCAGCTCATCCGCCGCGAGGAGCGTCAGGAACGCACGCCCGCCGTCACCGTCAACCCGAAGTGGCGGAAGTTCCTTGAGACCCAGGCCGAAATCTTCGCGCAGGACGCCTCGCTCACGATCGACTTTGAAGCGGCAGTACTCGCGACCCTCCGGCTCGAGGCGATCATCAAGGCGCCACCGGCCGATCACGACGAAGAGAAGATGCGCGACCTCCACGTGAACGCAGAAGCCTTCCTTCAGTCGGTGCTCGCCCTCACGCGCCGCGAACTCCTTCCGATGAAGCCCGCCTTTGCGATCTGGCATGCATTGAGCCAGACGGCAGCGGAAATCGTAGCCGCGGGCGCCGTTGCGCCGATCCCGGTGCATTTAAGCGCCACAGAGTGCTACGACCAGTATCCGGGCTTCCGGGTTTTCTGGATTCCGGCGGTCTCGACGCCTCAGGTGAAGACGCTCCTCTCCGAGGCTTATGCCCTGACGAAGGGCTTTCTCACGCAGAAGAAAGGCGGCAAAACCTTCCTCTCAGGCGAGGATCCGGCGGAAGAAGGCGCAAAGATGCGCGCCTTCTTCTGGTGCATGACGCTCATTACCACGGCTTTCGTGAGAAACGCTTCTGAAAAGAATAAGGAAGTAAGCCGCCTCATGATCGGACGGCGCGTGAGAAAGGCGCTCACGGGTGACGGCTTTGCGCCGGAACCGCCCGCCTATGACGATCTCGCAAGCGTCCTTTCCGCCTTCTTCGCGCTCCCGCTCGCCGCCATGACGACGCCCTGCCGGCTCGTGCTTGCGGGCGAACTCGAAAACGGCGCTTTGAAGCTCACGCTTCACGTGAAGCCCCGCACCGGGACGGAAGAAAAGACGGCCGAGAACGAGGCCAAAGACTCTTGCGAAGCTTCCGGCAGCCTCACGATCACCGGGTGGGAGAAGCTTGGGGAAGACCCCGATCACCGCGTGCGCGCTGCGGTTGAACTTCTCGCGGGCACCCACCCGCTCTTCTCTGAATTCGGCGCGAGCTTTGAGAACCCCGCGTGGCTTCCGAGAAGCCAGTGGGAATACTTCCTCTTTACCGCCATGCCGGCGCTTTCCGCCTACGGGATTGAATTCGATCTCCCCGAGGCTTTGAAGAAGATCGAAAAGCCGAGAATCGTGCTTTCTGCGTCGTCTGCGCCCAAAGCCTCCCCGAGGAGCCCGAGGCTCGCAACCCAGGGGATGCTCAACGCCGCGGCGCTCGCCGACTTCCACTGGGAGATCGCCGTCGGGGACGAACGCATGACGCTCGAGGAACTCCGCGCCCGCATCAATGCCGAGGGTGAACTCATTACCTCCGGGGGCGCGCTCTTCCATCTCTCGAAGGCCGACCTCGATCGCCTCGTCCTCGAATGGATGGAGGCACAGAAAAAGGCCCTAACCAACTGGGAAAAGCTCCGCGCGCTTCTTTCGGGCCAGATTGCCGGGAGGACGGTGGAAGCAACCGAAGAGCTCCTCGGCAAGATCCGCGAACAGGCGGCCGTGAAGGAGCTTCCTCCTCCCCAGGGCCTCAACGCCACGCTTCGTCCTTATCAGGTCCGAGGCTACTCGTGGCTCGTGCAGAATGCGCTCCTCGGTCTCGGGTCGCTCCTTGCCGACGACATGGGTCTCGGCAAGACCGTGCAGGTGATTGCTGCCGTCGTGGAACTGAAGAACCGCGGACTCCTCTCAACGGGCCGCGTCATCATTGCCGCTCCCGCGTCGCTGCTCGTCAACTGGCAGCGCGAGATCGAGCGATTTGCGCCCGGCCTCACGACCCAGATCTTCCACGGGAAGGAGCGCGAGCTTGATGACGGTCCCGACCGTCCGGACATTCTGATTACCTCCTACGGGCTTCTGAAGCGCGAATTCCCGAAGCTCTCCGAGCTTCATTTCCGTCTTCTCGTTCTCGACGAAGCGCAGGCCGTCAAGAATTCGAAGACCGGTCAGGCGCGCGCCGCTCAGGAATTCCCCGCCGACGCTGTTGTGGCGCTCACGGGCACGCCGGTTGAAAACCGCTTGTCCGAGTACTGGTCGATCTTCTCGATCCTTGAGCCGGGGCTCCTCGGAACCCCTGCGCAGTTCCGCCGCGAATACGTCGAACCCATCGAAGAGCACAGGGACGCGGGCGCAATCGACCGCTTCCGCAAGATCACGGCTCCGTTCCTTCTGAGACGCGTGAAGACCGATCCGGGGATTCTCGATGAACTCCCGGAAAAGAACGTCGTCGACTACTTCACGACGCTCACGCCGCGTCAGGTGGCGCTCTACGAAGAGTGCCTCAAGGAAAATCTCGAGGAGCTCGAGACCCTCGACGCGAGCGCGGCAAGCGCCGATCAGAGCGGCAGAACGCTCAATGCCGCTCATGTCCGGGCCTCGAGACGCGGACAGATTCTGCGCATGATTCTGCACCTGAAGCAGATCTCGAATTCGCCCTCGCAGTTCCTCAAGGAAATTTCCGAGAAGCCCGATTCCGGCAAGGCCGAGGCGCTTCTCGAGCTCCTTCACCGCTGCCGCGAATCGGGACGAAAGGCCCTCATCTTCACGCAGTTCCGCGAAATGGGCGAAAGGCTCGTGCGCTGGATTGCGGATGCAACAGGAAAGACGCCGGAGTTCCTCCACGGCGGCGTTCCGGCCTCAAAGCGCATGGAGATGGTCGACGCCTTCCAGAACGATCCCAATGCGGAGGTCTTTGTGCTTTCGCTCAAAGCGGGCGGCACGGGCCTCAACCTCACAGCGGCTTCCGCCGTCATTCACTACGACCTCTGGTGGAATCCGGCCGTCGAAGACCAGGCGTCCGACCGCGCGTGGCGAATCGGTCAGCGGCGCGACGTCGTGGTCTACCGCTTCATCACGGCGGGCACCTTTGAGGAAAAGGTGAACGAGATGCTTAAAAAGAAGCGCGAGCTCGCGGACCTCGCCGTGGGCGTGGGCGAATCCTGGATCGGAGACCTCACGGACGACGAGATCAAGTCGATCTTCTCGCTCTCGAAATAAAACTTGAAGGCCCGGAAGAATTCCTCCTCCGGGCCTCTTTCTTATTCTTTGGAGCTTGCTCAGGCGCAAAGCGCGCCCGCTGCGTCCGCAAGCCTCACATCCGCGCTATCTCAATCACGTGCTGATTGGTGCTCCCGAACCATTTGCCCTTTTCCGTCACCTTGCGGCTTTCGATGAAGGGGCCGTCGACTAGCACGTCGATCTTTTCAATAAGGGACTTCGCGGCCGGATCGTTCATGAGGTGCTCGTACTTGCGCCCCGTCCAGATCCAGATGGTCTTTTCTTTTCCGAACTTCCCGCGGTAAGCGTCGACAATGCGCTCAACCTCAGGGATGTTCTCCGCCTCAAAGGGGTCGCCCCCGAGGATGGAGAGGCCGGCGATGGAATCATCGTCGGAATCCTTGAGGAGCTTCCCGAGCGCATCCGCATCAAAGGGCTTCCCTGCACCGAAATCCCAGGATTCCGGATTGAAGCACCCCTTGCAGTGGAGCGTGCACCCGGAGACGAATAAGGATACCCGTACTCCGGGGCCGTTTGCCGCGTCGAACTTGCTGTAGCCGCAGTAGTTCATTTTCCCGACTTACATCGAAATGCGGCGCTCGATCTCGCGCTGCTTGCCGTCGTTCATGCGGGTGCGGCCGTTCATGTTGGAATAGCCGAGATAGCCGCAGACGCGCGAAATCACCGAGAGATTGGTGCTCCCGCAGTGCGGGCACTTGTTGAGCACGTTGTTCGAGTGCGTGCCGCAGTCGTTGCAGTAGGCGCTGTCGAAGTTGACGCCCTGATAGAACCCCATCTTCATGCCGCGGCGGATGATGGCCGCGTCGGCTTCGAAGTTTTCAGGGTTCGTGAGGCGCACGTACTGAATATGCCCGCCCGGAGCGAGGTGGAAGCTCTCGAACTCCGCATCCTGCTTCTCAAAGGGCGTGATGTCCTCGGTCACATTGACGTGGAAGCTGTTCGAGAAGTACATCGGGTCGTAGTGCTCGGTGTGCTCGAACACATTGTCGATCCCGCGCTCGCGGCAGAAGCTCGCATACTGACGCGCCTGCGTGCCCGTGAGGGACTCGGCGGGCGTGCCGTAAATTGCGTAGAGATGATGATCCTCGGCCTTGAAGGCGTCGATCCTGTTCTGGATGTGGCGCAGCACCTTGTGGGCGAACTTACCGCCCTCGTCGATCATGCGCTCGCCTGTCCAGAGATAAGTGGACTCATCGAGCGCCGTGATGCCGAAGCTCGCGGTCATGTAGTCGACGAGATCGCCCACTTCTTCGTCGGGCTCGCGGTAGCCCTTGTAGAAGCCCCCCTGCGTGAAGGCAAGCGGGTTGGACGATGCGCGCTGGTGACGGATGAAGTCGTAGCGTTTTTTGAGGAACTCGCGGATCACTTCGAGGCGGTTATCGAGAATCTCCCAGAACTTTTCGCGCCACTCGGTCGGGTGCTCGGTGCGCGCCAGGCTGATGAGAAGCGGAATATTGAGCGAAACCGCGCCGATGTTGCAGCGGCCGATCGTTACGTACCTGCCCGTTTCCGGATCCTGCCAGGGCGTGAGGTACGCGCGGCACCCCATCGGGCTCGTCACGACGCCGGTCTTGAGGAAGAGCTTCGAAACGTCGCCGTGGTCGGACGAAAGCGAAAGCCAGTCCGGGTACATGCACTGAGCGCTCGTCTTCACGCCTTCCTCAAAGAGCGAGGCAGACCACTTGTCCGCCTTGATCTGGCGCTCGTCGTAGAGGTAGACGAGCTTCGGGAAGATCACCGGACGACGGCGGGCGCCGTGACCGTTTCTGCGGGTCGTGAGGATGATGCGGTCGATTTCATAGAGCCATTCCTTCTCTTCCTCGGGGAGCTTCGGATCCCACTGGCCGAAGGAAACGGTCGTGAAGGCGATGTCGCCGCGCGACGACGTCACCGTGTTGAGCTTCAATTCGAGCGACTGAAAGCCCTGCTCGAGCTCGCGGATCGTTTCGGCATGCGCCATCTTCTTCGCGGCCTCTTCAGGAAGCCCGCAGGTTTCCTTGTACTTTTCGTACGCGCGCGCCCAGGTCTTCTTCACGTAGGGAAGAAGAACCTTGTCGAGCTCGGCGATCGTGAGGCCGCCGAACTGCTGAGCGGAAGCGACGAGCGTGATGTCGCCGATCACCTGAAGCGCGCTGTGAACGCTCTTCGGTTCCGTATATTCGACATTGCTCATCTCGAAGCCGCCCTTCAGGATCGAAGCAACGTCAAGGAGGCAGCAGTTGACCGATCCGAGGATCATGTCGCGCATGTCGTGAATGTAGATGTCGCCGCGCTCAGTGAGGGCCTTCTCGGTCTTCGAGAGATAGAACTGCTTGTAGAGCTCCTTCGTGAGATAGCCCTTGATCAGAACGCCCTTCGTGGAAACGAGGGACGAGTCGAAGTTCGCGTTTTCGCGGTCGCCGAGACGCAGAACGTCGTCGGCTTCCTGGCGGATCTTTTCAAAGGTCTTGGCGTACGTCGTCTTGTAGTAGCGGTATTCGGCGTACGAGTCCGCGACGTCCTTGAAGCCGAAGGAATTGAGCGTCGCAATGACGAGCTCATGAAGGGATGCAACCGGAACGGCTTCCTGATTCTCAACGCGCTTTTTGACGGTTTCCGCCATGGCGGTCATCGTTTCTTCCGGAATGATCCGGTCGTAGCGAAATGCCGCTTTTTCGATGGCGCTCACTATTTTTTTATCTTCAAAAGGCTCAAGCGAATTGTCTTTTTTTAATACCTGCATCTCAAGAAGCTCCGGGCACCCAAGGAAAGCACTCAAAAAGAACGGCGACCATCGCTACGGAAGCTCGCCGAACAGTGCTATACCATTGAATTTTATAAATATTTGTTTCTGATAAGGTGTCATTATAAACCAAGGTTCAGCCATCTCCCGCCCCTCTCCAATTCCTCCCCGGGGGTCTCTGCATCGGGTCCGAAAACCGCCTTAAAAAGCCGTCTGATTTTTCTCAGCTTTCAAAAAGTCCCTCTATTTGCCCATTTTTTAAGCAGCCTCAGATTTTTCCGATATATCAGTTATAAGTTTTCTGCCCGACGATCGATAGAAAAAATCAAAAATCATGTTTATCAATGGGCAATGGAATTGACAAAATTGCCTTGATCCTTCATTTCTGCACCATAGATTCATCGGGAAGCATCATCACCACCATATGTAGTATCTCTTGCTTTAATGAACGAGTTTTATCCACAATCTGTGGAAAAAATGCGCATTTGCAAAATTTTCGATGCAGATTGAAGAAAACCGCCCGGAAAGAAAGAAATCCTTCCGGGCGGTTTGTTTTAAGGATCGGATCCTGCGTTAGTAGAAATACTTCGCGCCGACGTTGTAGCCGTAGGATTCGTAGTCGTCCTCACCTGAGCGAAGATTGAAGTCGCCCCAGACGAGGAAATCGTCGGAGAAGTGCATGACCGCGCCGAGACGCGCCTCTGCGAAATCCTCGAGATCAACGGTCGCGGTGCTCGAACCCTTCTCGTTCATCACCGTCGCATTGAAGTCCCGAGAGTAATGGACCCAGTTGCCTTCAACGAAGAAATGCATCGCGGGGTCATTCCACTGAGGCATGGCGTCATCCGTGAGCTTGAGGCTCGCACGAACACCGAGCGACGTCCTTCCCGTCCGTATCAAAGAGCTGACCCGTCGAGTCAAAGCCCGTGTCCGCGTCGAAGTCCATCCAATAGAAATGCGCGCGGGGCTCAAGATCAAAAGCCATGTTGTAGCCGCCGGAATTCTTCTTCGTGAAGAGACGCTGCGTCCAGCCGGCTTCAAAGGTGGCGCTCAGACCCTCGGAATCATACTTGTCCTTCTCGAGCCTCTCTTCGCGGACTTCATTCTCGAAATGATTCCAGCGGATCTGACCGTTCGCGAAGGGCCCGCTTTCCGCACTCGTCTGCCACGAGGCATAAGCGCCCACGGACCAGCCTTCAAATTTCGCATCCGCTTCGAGCCAGGTGACGTCGGACTTCGTGTTGTAGTCCGCTTCGCCGTAGCTTCCGAGGAGGCCGATGCGCAGGGTATCCGTTTCGTTGAGATTCCACTTGTAGATGTCGCCGCCAAGGTGCGTGACGTTGGTGCGGCCGTCGAACCCGAGCTGGCTCGTCGTGTCGCCGAACCTCGACCAGTTCCCCATATTTAGCATCCAGAGCGAGGTTTCACGCTCTTCGCCCGTGAGCAGATCATGGTAGACGCGGTCGCCAACGTGGCCGCGGAGACTCAGGTCGAAGACTTCCGCAGCGAGGTATGCGAGGCCCGCTCGAGCGCCGGCCTGCGGCGTCTTCAGCGTGCTCGTGGTCCAGACGATGTCGGAGCCGCCGGTGCCTCCATGATTGTCCTGATTCTCATCTTCCCCGGCGTGAGTCTGGCCGGAAGCATGATCGGGCTTGCCGTCATCCTCGGGATCTGGTTTAGGCGAAGGACGGAACTGTTGAGGCCTGTTCGTGGTTGTCAAATACCACGCGGAACCGTCTGCACTGTCGTCAGTCTTCATGAGCATGTAGCTTTTGCCGTCTTTAGTGACAGTCCCTTCAAGATCAAGCTTCAACGTAGAATTTGGCCCCAGAACGGCTACATCAAGGCGATTGAGATCCATCCCGACGCTGCCATCGCGGACCACAACCTTTACCTTACCCTTCCCAGTAGCCTCGTGCGTAACCACGAGCTTGCCAGTCTCAGAATCTTCGCCTTTACGGAGCGTACTCACCTCAATAGTGCCGCCGGCAGCATCAAAGGTGTCCGTGCGGAACGTTTTTTCTCCAATGATGAGCGTTCCGCTATTTACTGTACGTCCCTTGACAACGACATTCTCATCCACCTAGGAAGCATCAACTGTACCTTGATTCTTTAGCCCAGTCGTGTGTCCGAGAGAACTATTCTTCCCAATCTCGAGCTTCGAATTTGGGGCCTTTCGACGTTTAGTGTGGACATGTAGCCCGACCGCTACGGTGGCGTGATACCCTTCCAAGGCATGGGAACGGCGGGGAATAACCGGTTATCAGCT
>NZ_WEHX01000092.1 GCF_009183815.1 Sutterella seckii
GCGCTACGACGTTGTCTTTGAACTCCTGCGAATATCGCATGTTTTGCCACTCCATGAAAGGTTGAAGGGGTGGCGAAAGTTAGTATGACATCTAATGAGATAGTGTCCTCTAACACCAAGAGCGCGAAAAGCGCTTGGAATTGTGGATAACTTTGTGGATTGTTCCCTTGACTGACGTTTTCTTCAGTGCACTTTTTATGAGACAGTCTTGAAATAAGGAATGGCTCGCATTTTCTTCCTTACTCTCACAGCGAAAGATAAGAACTAAATAAGCCCGTCGGAATTCGACGGGCTTATTCATTTATCGACATCGCCAGCACAAGATCTGTGCACAACTCGTTGATAAGAACTCAACCGGCAGTGTGATAGCGACGGCTGTACTGATGAACTTCATCAACAAGGATCTGTACGCTTTCCACTGGAGTGAACTGATTAATGCCATGCCCAAGATTAAAGACATGGCCGCCAGCTCCGACAGGGCCAAAAGCATCCAGCACCTTGCGCGCTTCACGGCGAATCGTATTTTCGTCTGCAAAAAGCACGAGCGGATCCATGTTGCCCTGCAGAGCAACACGATCGCCTACAACCTTGCGGGCTCGCGAGAGATTGGTCGTCCAATCAAGACCCAGCGCATCACAGCCCATTGCCGCGCAATCAGCCAGCCATTCACCGCCGCCCTTGGTAAAGACGATTACAGGCACTTTCTCGCCATCAGGGGTCGTACGCGTCAGGCGATCAACCACTTTCTTCGTTGCAGCCAGTGAGAAACGCTGGAAATCGCCATCTGCAAGCATGCCGCCCCAGGTGTCGAAAATCTGCACAGCCTGAGCTCCCGCAGCAATCTGAGCATTGAGATAAGCTGCCACCGCATCGGCATTAATGTCGAGCACACGCTCGAAGAGATCCGGGCGACGGAACATCATCGTTTTGGCGGTGCGGAAATCACGGCTGCCGCGCCCCTCAATCATGTAGCAGGCAAGCGTAAAGGGAGAGCCGGAAAAGCCGATAAGCGGAACCCGATTATTGAGCGCAGCACGGATGCTCCGCACTGCCGCCATGACATAGCCGAGTTTTTCCTCAGGATCAGGCACATAAAGCTTTTCAACCGCTTCTTCGCTCTGCACAGGATGCGCAAAAACAGGACCCTCACCCTGCACGAACGAAAGCCCGAGATCCATCGCATCAGGGACCGTCAGAATGTCCGAAAACAGAATAGCTGCATCCAGCCCATATCGGCCAATCGGCTGCAGCGTCACTTCTGTAGCGTAGTCCGGATTCTGCGCAAGCCCCATAAAGCTGCCGGCCTGAGCTCTTGTGCGGCAGTACTCCGGCAGATATCGACCTGCCTGACGCATCAACCAAAGCGGAGTGAAGTCCGTATGTTCGCGCTTAAGCGCACGCAGGAAGCAGTCATTCTGAGGGATCATTTCTTTTTTCCGTTTATTTGCCGCGCTTTTCGCGCAGTCCTTCGCCAGCGAACAAGAAAAAACCGCGCACATAGGCGCGGAATTTTCTAATTAATCTATCTGTGAGAATAAATTCTCATCAGCGGACAATCAGCACCGGACGATCCGCCTGGCTGAGCACTTTCTGCGTCTCGCTGCCCAGAAGCAGCGCGCCGAAAGTGCCAAGTCCGCGGCTTGCCATCACGATATAGAAGGCATTGCATCTCGCCGCGCAGGCAAGCACCCCCTGCGCAACCGTTTCAGCATGCTCGGCGATTACCTCGCAGGGAACCTCCGCTTCGGCAGCCTTGCGGGAAATGGCTTCAAGACGCTCCTTGACGACAGGATCCTCATCCTCGAAGCCACCAGCCGGAGCAGGCGTAAGCACGGCCGTCATGCCGACTACCGAGCCGCCCACCTGTTCAGCAAGTCCGATGGCGGTATCCACCGCCTTGTCGCTTAAATTAGAACCGTCCGTCGTTACGAGGATCTTAACTGCGCTCATACTTAAACCTCCATTCAGTTGAGCTCTAATCCCAGCACACTTCTTTTCGGTCTGCGAGGGACGAGTGTATTGCTGCAACAAGACCAAATGTATTTTCAATGCTTGAAACAGTGGTCCCGTTCAAACTGCTTATTCAGAATGCTAGCGCTTTGACGGAAAGTATGGGTAAGAAAAAGCGGAGATGCTCGTAAGCAGCTCCGCTTTAAAAGGCGTCGTTGGCTTGAATTGATCAGAGCTTGCTGCGCAGCTTCTTGATAACTGCGAGCTCCGCAGCCAAGGCAGCGATTTCCGCTTCGATGCGGGCAATCTCGATGCTGCCGGTAGCAGTCGCACGGGACGCTTCCGCTGCGGCAAGGGCTTCCTTGGCGCGAGCTTCGTCAAGATCCTTGCTACGGACTGCGGTATCGGCCAGAACAGTGACTCGATCAGGCTGAACCTCCAGAACACCGCCCGCAACAAAGATCTGTTCAACTTCTGATTCACCAGGCTTGTGCACGCGCACAAAGCCGGGACGAATCAGAGTGATAAGCGGGAGATGCCCCGGCATGATGCCAAGTTCGCCAGACGTTCCGGGCAGCGACACGAGTTCGGCCTCGCCGGAGAAGATATGTTCTTCGGCGCTGACGACGTCGACTTTAATGGTAGCCATATAGGTTGCTCCGTTTGTCGGGCGCTTGCGGCAACCAGCTTTTCAGCCGGCTGCCGCAAAGCATTACTTGAGGGTCTTCGCCTTCTCGAAGGCTTCGTCAATGGTACCGACCATGTAGAACGCCTGTTCGGGCAGTTCATCACATTCGCCATCAACAATCATCTTGAAGCCGCGGATGGTTTCCTTGAGCGGAACATACTTGCCGGGAGCACCAGTGAAGACCTCAGCAACGTGGAACGGCTGCGAGAGGAAGTTCTGGATCTTACGAGCGCGCTGCACCACCAGCTTGTCTTCAGGAGCGAGTTCATCCATGCCGAGAATGGCGATGATGTCGCGGAGCTCCTTATAGCGCTGCAGGGTTTCCTGAACGCGACGAGCGGTCGTGTAGTGCTCAACACCGATGATGTTCGGGTCGACCTGACGGGACGTGGAGTCGAGCGGGTCAACAGCCGGATAAATACCGAGAGCAGCAATATCACGCGAAAGAACCACGGTCGCGTCAAGGTGACCGAAGGTCGTGGCCGGGGACGGGTCAGTCAAGTCGTCAGCAGGGACGTACACGGCCTGAATCGACGTAATGGAGCCAGTCTTCGTGGAAGCAATACGCTCCTGAAGCTTGCCCATTTCCTCAGCCAGAGTCGGCTGATAGCCCACGGCAGACGGCATACGGCCGAGCAGGGCGGACACTTCCGTACCCGCGAGGGTGTAACGGTAGATGTTGTCGATGAAGAGCAGAATGTCGCGGCCTTCGTCACGGAAGGCTTCTGCCATCGTGAGGCCCGTCAGAGCAACACGAAGACGGTTTCCCGGGGGTTCGTTCATCTGACCGAACACCATGGCGACCTTATCGAGAACCTTCGACTCGCCCATTTCATGGTAGAAGTCGTTGCCTTCACGAGTACGTTCGCCAACGCCGGCAAACACAGAGTAGCCGCCGTACTGCTTAGCGATGTTGTTGATGAGCTCCATCATGTTGACGGTCTTGCCCACGCCGGCACCGCCGAACAGGCCGACCTTGCCGCCCTTGGCGAACGGGCAAATAAGGTCAATAACCTTAATGCCGGTCTCAAGGAGGTCAACGGACGGAGAAAGGTCGTCAAACTTCGGGGCTTCATTGTGAATCGGACGGATTTCCTCGGCCTCGATCGCACCGCAGTCGTCGATCGGGCGGCCAAGAACGTCCATGATGCGGCCGAGGGTCTTCGGACCAACCGGCACCGAGATTTCGCGGCCGGTAGATTCGACAGACATGCCGCGGCGAAGGCCTTCAGACGAGCCCATCGCAATGGTGCGGACAACACCATCGCCGAGCTGCTGCTCGACCTCAAACACCAGGCCCTGTTCGGCGAGGGAGTTCGCGTCGTCGTTCTTAAGGACGAGCGCTTCGTAAATCTTCGGCATCGCGTCGCGCGGGAATTCAATATCCACGACCGCGCCGATCACCTGAACGATCTGTCCGATACTCATGGGTTTTCCTCAGTTATCGATTTTTTAAATTCGATTAAGAAGACACGGCGGCGGCACCACCGACGATTTCGGTGATTTCCTTCGTAATGCCGGCCTGGCGAGTCTTGTTGTAGACGAGCTGCAGATCGTCGATAAGCTTCTTCGCATTGTCGGAAGCGGCCTTCATGGCGACCATACGGGCGCTTTGCTCAGAGGCCATATTTTCTGCAACTGCCTGGTAAATCAAAGCCTCGACGTAGCGGCGGAGCAGCTCGTCGAGAACGGTTTGGGCGTCAGGCTCGTAGATGTAATCCCACGAGAATTTGCGCTGAGGCTCCTCGGCCGAAAGCTGTTCGTCCGAAAGGGGCAGAAGCTGCTCAACGACCGGGATCTGCTTCATCGCGTTCACAAAGCGGCTGTAGCAGAGATAGACCTTATCGACCTTCCCTTCCTTATACGCTTCAATCTGAACAGCAATGGCTCCAATCAGACGGTCAATCGACGGGCGGTCACCGAGCTGAACCGCTTGGCTCAGCACGGGCACTCCCAAGCGCTGAAGGAAGCCAAGGCCCTTGTTGCCAAGGGCGGAAGCTTCAACCTGAATGCCCTCAGCCGACCATTCACGCATACGCTGCAGGAGCACACGCTGGATGTTCGTATTGAGAGCACCGGCAAGGCCCTTGTCGGTGGACACAAGAATAATGCCCACCTTCTTGGCGCCTTCATTCTGATTCAGGAACGGATGACGATAGTCCGTCACGTTCGCGCGAGCGAGATGCGAGCAGATTACTCGAATCTTGTCGCCGTACGGGCGGGCAGCGTGCATCCGATCCTGCGCCTTGCGCATTTTCGAGGCCGCAACCATCTCCATCGCTTTGGTGATCTTGCGCGTGTTCTGCACGCTCTTGATCTTGCCGCGAATTTCCTTTGTACTGGGCATGGAATTGGGTCCTCGATTAGACGTTAGACAGCGCCGTTCTTCTTGAACTCGGCGATAGCACCCTTCAGGCGCTCTTCATCTTCCTTGGAGAGAGCCTTATTGGTTTCGATCGAGTCAACGAGATCAGCGTAGTGAGTCTTGAGGTATTCGCGCATAGCACGCTCAACCTTCATGGCGTCACCAACGTTGACATCGTCGTAGTAGCCGTTGTTGACGGCGTACAAAACGAGAGCTTCTTCCCAAACCTGAAGCGGCTGATACTGGGGCTGCTTCATGAGTTCGGTAACCATGCGGCCACGTTCGAGCTGCTTGCGGGTGACTTCGTCCAGATCAGAAGCGAACTGAGCGAAGGCCGCGAGAGCGCGGTACTGAGCAAGGGCGAGACGAACACCGCCGCCGAGCTTCTTGATGACCTTGGTCTGAGCCGCACCACCCACGCGGGACACCGAAATGCCCGGGTTGATAGCAGGACGAATACCAGCGTTGAAGAGGTCGGTTTCAAGGAAGATCTGACCGTCGGTAATCGAAATCACGTTGGTCGGAACGAACGCGGTGACGTCGCCTGCCTGCGTTTCAATGATCGGCAGAGCAGTCATCGAACCGGTCTTGCCCTTGACGGCACCCTTGGTGAAGCGTTCCACGTACGTGGGATTCACGCGGGCAGCGCGTTCGAGCAGACGGCTGTGCAGGTAGAAGACGTCGCCAGGATAGGCTTCACGTCCAGGCGGACGACGCAGCAGCAGAGAGATCTGACGATATGCCCAAGCCTGCTTGGTCAAGTCGTCATAAACGATCAGGGAGTCTTCGCCGCGGTCGCGGAAGTATTCGCCCATCGTGGCGCCGGCGTACGGAGCGATGTACTGCATGGCAGCAGACTCGGAAGCCGTAGCGGCAACAACGATGGTGTAGTCCATGGCGCCATTCTCTTCGAGCTTGGCGACGACATTGGCGATGGTAGAGGCCTTCTGACCGATAGCGACGTAAACGCAGATCAGGTCCTTGCCCTTCTGGTTAATGATCGTGTCAATGGCGACAGCGGTCTTACCCGTCTGACGGTCGCCAATGATCAGCTCACGCTGACCGCGGCCGATCGGCACCATCGAGTCGATGGACTTCAGGCCGGTCTGCACCGGCTGAGAAACGGACTGACGATCGATGACGCCAGGGGCGACCTTTTCGATAACGTCAAATTCCTTGGCTTCAATCGGCCCCTTGCCGTCGATAGGCTGGCCGAGCGCGTTGACAACGCGGCCGATCAGCTCGCGGCCGACCGGAACCGAAAGAATGCGGCCGGTGGTCTTCACCGTGTCGCCTTCGGAAATACCTTCGTAGTCACCGAGAATAACGGCGCCGACGGAATCGCGTTCGAGGTTCAGAGCGAGGCCATAAACCTCACCCGGGAACTCCAGCATTTCGCCCTGCATCACGTCGCTCAGGCCGTGAATACGAGCAATGCCGTCGGACAGCGAGACCACGGTGCCCTGTGTGCGAAGATCAGCGGAAACGCCGAGGCCTTCGATACGCTTCTTCAGCAGTTCACTGATTTCACTGGGATTGAGTTGCATCTTACAGCTCCGAATTTTATGCGGTAAGCGCCGTCTTCATCTGACTGAGACGCGCGCGGATCGAGGCGTCGAGGAGCTTGTCGCCAACGTGCACGCGCACGCCGCCGATCAATTCCTTCTCGACCGAGACGACCGGGTGAAGCTTCACTCCCGGGAACTTCTTCGCTAGCGCTTCCAGCAGTTCCTTCAGCTCATCATCGGTGAGCGGGAAGGCCGTCTCGATATAGGCGTCAGCGACACCTTCGGAACGGTTCTTCAGGATGCGGAATTGCCGCGCGATTTCAGGCAGCGCATCGATGCGCCCGTTCTGAACCACGACGCGAAGCAGATTCTTGACTTCTGCCGGCTGATCGGCGTCAAGCATGCCGTCAAGCACGCCATAAAGCTGATCTTCCGTAAGTCCGGGATCACCCGCGAGCTGATTGACCTGAGGATCACGAGCCACCTGCGCAAGTTGCGCAACGGCGTCAAGTACCCGAGTCATTTCTTCTGCGCTGGCTTTACGCTCCTGGAGGGCCTCCATGAGGCCTTCCGCGTAAGGGCGCGCTATCGTAGAAAGTTCCGCCATAGTTAGAGCTTCGCCTTCAGTTGATCAAGCAGTTGAGCATGAACGTTCTTGTCGACTTCGCGAGCAAGAATCTGTTCAGCACCCTGGACAGCAAGCGCAGCCACCTGATCGCGGAGCTGATCGCGAGCGCGCTGAACCTGCGTGGCAGCTTCAGCCTTAGCGGACTCGATGATGCGGTCGGCTTCAACCGTAGCCTGAGCCTTGGCATCCTCAACGATCGCAAGCGCACGCTTTTCGCCATCGGCAACGATGGTGGAAGCACGGGCGCGAGCGGCCGCTTCAATGGCCTTGCCCTGCTCGGTAGCCACAGCAAGAGCCTTCTCGCCCTTGTTGGCTGCGGCCAAGCCGTCAGCAATCTTCTTCTGCCGCTCTTCAATCGCATGAATCAGCGGTGGCCAGATGTACTTCATGGTGACCCAAGCACCAAGGAAGAACACGACCATCTGTACAAACAGAGAGGCATTAATGTTCATTGTTGAACCCCGTTAAGTCAGCAGCGCCGCGCATGTCTTTGGGCGGCGCCGCGGACAGCGTCATTGAAAAGAAAGACGTTGGTCGTACGGCTGAGTATTAGCCGACGAAGGGGTTGGCGAAGGCGAACATCATGGCGATACCGACGCCGATCAGGAAGGCCGCGTCGATCAGGCCGGCGAGGAGGAACATCTTCGTCTGGAGCGGCTCCATGAGCTCGGGCTGGCGAGCAGAAGCTTCAAGGTACTTTGCACCCATCAGAGCGATGCCAAGGCAAGCACCGAGAGCGCCGAGGCCGATGATGATACCGCAGGCGATAGCGACTAAAGCGACGTTGGTCATTTTTGAAAGACTCCTAGATCTATAAAAAAGGGAGTTGACAAAGTTGAAGAAAGAAATTGTCTGTTAGTGGCTGCTGTGAGCTTGCCCGATATAGACCAGCGTCAGCATCATGAAAATAAACGCCTGCAACAGAACAATCAGCACATGGAAGAGCCACCAGACCAGGCCGGCGATGACTTGTCCAAGTCCAGCAGCTGCAGCGCCCGGGAGAGCAAAATCAAGCATGAAGCCGCCCAGGAGCGCAATCAGGAAGAACACGAGCTCACCGGCATACATATTGCCGAAGAGCCGCATACCGAGCGAAACAAACTTCGCGCAGTACTCAATGAGGTTCATCAGGAAGTTCACCGGCCAGAGCAGCGGGAACTTGCCGAACGGAGCAGTAAAGAGTTCAACGATAAAGCCGGAGAAGCTCTTGACCTTGATGCCGTAATAGAAAAGCAGAAGCAGAACGCCGAAAGACAGACCAAGCGTACCGTTAAGGTCCGCTGTCGGGAGCGGGCGAAGGTGATCAAGACCAAGGAAGCCGGCGATCCACGGGAACAGATCGACCGGAATAAGGTCGATGCAGTTCATCATGGCAACCCAGCAGAACACCGTCAGAGCGAGCGGCGCAATATAAGTACGATCGCCATGAACAATATTTTTGGCCTGGTTATCCACCATTTCGACCAGCATCTCTACTGCACACTGCATCTTCCCCGGAACGCCGGAGGTAGCCTTTTTGGCCCCCATGCGAAGCAGGAAGAACACAACCAGGAGCGCAGCAAGCGAAAAGAAGATCGTGTCGTAATTGATGACCGAGAAGTCAACGATCACGTTCTGATGCATTGACTGCAGATGCGCCATGTGATGCTGAATGTACTCAGTAGCGCTAGGGCTCTCGACTGCCATGAGGACCTATCCTTAGTTTTTCTTGAACAGCAACACAAAGTAGCTGTTCACCACCGCTATCAATGAGATGAGGAAAGCGGGCCAGTTCAACGCGTCATATTGCTGAGCTACAACGAGCAACAACACTATAACGCTTAAAATTTTTACAAATTCGCCAAGCAGCATTGCCATAACGCCGGCACCAACGCTGATTTTCATTTTTCTGCCCACGATCAAAAAGAGCATGAGCAGAGTCGACATAAACGCATAGGAGAGCCCCCCGAGCAGAGCAGACAATCCAGCGTCGACATTGAAAATTAGCGCCCCTATGAGGGCTGCCAGCACAGCAACAACGTACTGCGCAAGAACGACGCGCATCATATCAGAACAGCCGAACATTCTTACGCATTACAAGCTTGAATTTGAGTCGGTGGAAGTTTACTTCTTGAAGCATCTCGCAACAATCTACGAAAGCACTATAGAAAGTAACACTTCAGAGATAGATTGCACCATAAAAGGACGTGCAAAGACAAGAAATTTAGGATGCTCTGAGCAAATCGAAAGATAATGCATTAATTGTATAAATATCAAATATATGATAGAATATATCTATCATGAATAGATTTGCGAGAGGCTTCT
>NZ_WEHX01000093.1 GCF_009183815.1 Sutterella seckii
GCCCAGGAGAAGAAATCCAGCAAGCCTCTGTGAAAATATTCCCCTTATCGTCATGCAGCTTCAAGGGGTGCTGTTACCGGATTTCTGGAAATTCACGGAATACAAAAACTATTTCAGGTAATTAATTGTTTTTCTTAGATGTTTTAACGGAAATCTGTAAACGTCGTTGAGCAGGATTGAATAATCCGCCAGAATGCGGAGGTTATTCGGGGTCAAACGGGATTTCCCGGTTTCGTTCCGAATGACCTCTACTTCTACTGGGGATTTTCAAATCATGAAAAAGACTCTTGCTGCTCTCGCAGTTCTCGGCGCTTTTGCCGGCTCCGCTGCTGCCGCTGACGTGACGCTTTACGGCGTTGTCGACTATGGCTTCCTCTACAACTACACCGATAACCAGAAAGCTGACGGTACGTCTACCGACGATAACACCTTTGGGCTCCAGAGCGGCGTTGATTCCGGCTCTCGTTGGGGCATCAAGGGCGTTGAAGACCTGGGCAACGGCCTGAAGGTCGGCTTCCAGCTCGAAAGCGGCTTCAATGCCGATGACGGCACGCTCTCTAAGTACAGCGAGTATCAGAATCGCATCTTCGGTCGTCAGGCCACCCTCTCGGTCTACTCCGACTTCGGTACGCTGACCTTCGGCCGCATGGATGCCCTTTCGTCTGCTGCCGGCACCTACGACGTCGTCTATTCGATCGGTGATGCGTTCGACGGCGGCGACAATGACGTCTTCGGCCTCTACGGCGCTTCCCGCTACGACAATACGGTTGCCTATCAGTCCCCGAAGTTCGCCGGCCTCCAGGTCACTGCGATGTATTCCTTCAAGCAGGACAGCAATGCGAAGGTCGACGACTTCAGCGGTGATGAAGGCGACTTCTCGAGCTCCAAGCGCTACGCCGGCGTTGCCCTGACTGGTGAATACGGCCCGGCTCAGTTTGTCGCTGCCTATGAACTTACGAAGTACGGCTCCGACGGCACCAAGCGCGAGCTTGACAAGGACGCCAACGTCTTCTTCCTCGGCGGCAACTACGACTTCGGTGTTGCCAAGGTCTTTGCCATGGGCCAGTACTTTAACGGCCTCACCACGGCTCCGACCCTCGATGACACGCTCGTCAGTGCCACCGACGCCACCGACGGCGTGAAGGGCTTCGGCTTCCATGTCGGCACTCAGGTTCCGGCTGCAGGCGGCCTCATCACGGTCGGCGGCTACTATTCGAACTTCGAACAGGACGGCGTTGTAGCCGGCAAGGAAAAGCATGAAGGCGACTACTACGGTCTTGCCGCCCGCTATGAGTACGACCTCAGCAAGCGCACCATGCTCTACGCAGGTGCCGGCTACGGCGTTGAATCCCGCGACAAGGTCGGCACCGAAAAGGACGACACTGAGAACCAGCTCGTCCAGGCCTATGTTGGTCTAACCCACCGCTTCTAATCAGAGCTTGATGAGGCACTTGCACTGCCGCGTTTAAGTTGAACTCTCGACAGTGAGAAAGGTGAGGTTTCAGAAATCCCAGCCTATCTTCTCTGCCGCAGAGCGTTGAAGCTAAGCCGAAGTTCTTGACTAAAGAACTTCGGCTTTTTCGCTTTTTCGTTCTCCACCTCTCAAATATCCCATTCTGACTGCAGGCAGCAAAGTTGGCCGTCCCCTGTATAACTCCCTTACGGTTTACGCAATTCTTCCACTCATTTCCTTTGTTTTTAAACGAGAATCGTTCGCAAACCACAGCATAAATTTTGGTGGCGAACTTACAACAAACAACCTTCGTGAAGTCTTCCTTTTTGAACTTACATTTGTTTTTTATGCCCTTTTCGCCTCTCTTGGGTTTTTTACTTAACCGGAATCTCGTAATTTCTGTTAAAACGCCTAACAGATCCATGGACAGGCAGGGATCACGGCTGTTCTTCATGAACGGCTGCTCAGGCTTCGGCGGTGACCGTGCATAAAGCTGCTGCGAGCTTGCCTGTTTAATAAAGCTGAACGGCGGGCGTGCAAACCTCCGTTCGACTTTTGGGAATTTTCCCGATTGTTAAAAAGGCTCTGAAAAATGTTTAAGAAGACTCTTGCTGCAGCTGCAATCCTCGGCGCTTTTGCCGGCTCCGCCTTTGCTGCTGACGTTACGCTCTACGGCGTTATCGATACCGGCTTCTCCTATATGAACAAGTCGGTTGACGGCTCTGATGACGTCAATACCTTCCAGATGAAAGGGGGCCAACAGGCTGGCAACCGCTTTGGCCTTAAGGGTACGGAAGACCTCGGCAACGGCATGAAGGTCGGCTTCGTTCTCGAAAACGGCTTTGATTCCGACGACGGCACGTTCGACACCAATGGCGACAACAGGATCTTCGGCCGTGAAGCGCTCCTCTTCGTTGAAGGCGCCTTCGGTCACGTTGGCTTCGGTCGTGCTGGTCAGCTCGCTGGCGGCGCTGGTTCCTATGCTCTCGCCGGCTCGAACATCCATCCGTTCTCCACTGGCTGGGGTACGGTTGGTGCCAGCACGGCAGTGTTCGGTGCTACGGCTGCCCGCTTCGACAACATGATCACCTATAAGACCCCGAGCTTTGCTGGTCTGACGGTCTTCGCGCAGTACTCCTTTGACAACAACTCGCAGACTAAGGATCTCAAGGATGCCACTGCCCACGGCACGGAAGGCAAGGCCAATGTCGACCGTTACTATGGTATCGGCGCTCAGTATAAGGCTGGGGCATTTGAAGGCGTTGTGATCGTTGACTCCATCAATTACAACTCCCAGTATGTTCGAGGCAGCAGTGCCCAGAATGGTACGTACGACGATGATGCCCTGAGCGTCACCCTTGGTGCTACCTACAACTTTGGTGTTGTCAAGGCTTACCTCAATGGCCAGTATTTTGACAATTCCAAGTCCTTCGGTAAGAAGGGCGCTATTCTTTGGACTGCCTCTGGCGTTAATGGTGCCGCTGGGAATGAAAAATTCAACGCCCTTGAAGGCTACGGCGTGAACCTCGGTCTTGATGTTCCGGCCTTTGGCGGTACTGCCAAGTTTGCTGCCGGCTATGGTGAAGCCGAATATACGGATGTTGCGGCCAATGCAGAGAAACCCGAACTCAAGGTTTATCAGATTTCTGCCGGTTACATCTATCCGCTTAGCAAGCGCACCTCCGTTTGGGCTGCTGCGGACTATGCCTCCGGCGACTACAACAAGGCTGCAAAGACCAATGACACGGACGTCACCGAATTCATCTTCGGCATGACCCACAAGTTCTAATCTCCTGATCTGAACTTGAAGAATCTCCCGCTTCTCATTGAGTAGCCGAGATTCGAGCAAAAGCTCATTAAAACCCGCCCGGGGACGCCCGAGCGGGTTTTTCACTTCCTGACAGTTTTCAACTCCTAACCATCGCCTAATTCCCCGCGCCCTAGAATCTCCTATCAAGATCCCCTCCTCTCCCGAATGAGATTCCCCATGCGCATCCTCCTTGTTGAAGACGATCCGATGATTGCCGACGCCGTCAAGGCGGCGCTCTCTGATGAAGCCCACGCTGTTCATCTCGTAACCAACGGCAGGAACGCGCTCGCGCAGCTCTCGGTCAACACCTTCCAGCTCGTGCTCCTCGACCTGGGCCTCCCATCTGTTGACGGCATGACGGTGCTCCGCACCATGCGGGCAGAGAAGAACGACACGCCGGTCATCATCCTCACCGCCCGCGACGACCTCGAAGACCGCCTACAGGGGCTCGATGCCGGTGCCGACGACTATCTCGTGAAGCCCTTCCACATGAGCGAGCTCCTAGCCCGCATGAGAGCCGTCATGAGAAGGAGGAACGGCGCATCGGACAACAATCTCACGAACGGCGTCCTCACGCTCCACATGGACACGAAGACCGCTGAAATGAACGGGAAGGACTTCACGCTCACAAAGCGCGAATTTGCACTCCTCAATGCCCTTCTTGCCCGTCCGGGAGCCATTCTTTCCCGCCGTGCGCTCGAAGACCGCATCTACGGGGCGGGCGAAGAACCCGAAAGCAACGCCGTCGAATATCTGATTCATTCGCTCAGAAAGAAGCTGGGCGCTGACGCTATCCGGAATGTACGCGGCTTGGGCTGGATGGTCGCGAGCCGCGATGCAGCTGCCCGAAGCTGATATGAACTGATCTGTTTTCATTCCCCATCTTCCATGAGGAGCCCGCCTTGAGCGAAATCCTGAAGCGTTTCAAGGAAACGATCTCTGAAATCCGGACGGCGCTCCGTACGCCTCATTCTGCAAACCCGTCCTTCACGCTCAGGGCAAGCCTCTGCTGCGCGGGCGCGGTCGTCGCGTTTTCGCTTGTCGCTTCAGCCTCCATCTTTGCAGTCTCCTACTTTGAAGCCGCGGAATCTCAGGAAGATCGTCTCGAGGAAGTGGCAGGCATCCTCGCTCGCTCGCGCATTGCCTTCAGCCAGAAGGGAAATTCCTTCGAAGCCCTCTACATGGACGACGAGGACTTCGAAGACCGCTACATCGTCGACGAGGACGACCCGAGAGCAGGTCTTCCCGCCGGAGCCGACATCCTCATTCAGACCCTTCACCGCACGGGCCGCGCATTGAGACTTCGGCTTGATCATCCTCTGAAGGACGGCTACCACACGCTCAAAATTCACGGAGCCAACTACCGCGTCTTCGTTCTGACGGTGAATGTGGGCGGAAGACACGTCGTCACCGCGGAAAGAAAATCCGCCGTCTGGAAGAAAGCCTGGGCTGACACGATCAACCTCATCATCCCGTTCCTCGTTCTTTCGGTTCTCCTGTCCCTCTGGATCTGGTTCTTCCTCTGGCAGATGATGCGGCCGGTAAAGCGCCTTGCCGCCGACCTGGGCCACCGGTCGGGCGACTCGCTCTCGCCCATGTCGCTCACCGGCATGCCGTCGGAGCTCCTCCCGCTCCTCACGGCCTTCAACGGCCTCCTTGCCCGCGTTGAAACCTTGAGAGAACAGGAAGCGCGGTTTGTGGCGGATGCTGCGCATGAACTCCGCTCTCCCTTGGCAGCCCTCTCGCTTCAGGCCGAGCGCCTTGAAAAAGAAGACCTCTCGCCCGCGGCAAGAGAGCGCCTTTCCACCCTTCGCGCCGGCATCGACCGCGCGGTCCGTCAGGTGAGTCAGCTCCTCACACTGAAGCGCGCACAGGCAAAGACATCTGCCAAGCCTTCCGACCAGGATCGCCGTCAGGGCGGAGCCGCCCAGAAAGCAGACATCATCAGCGCCTTCAACGAAGCCATTCAGTCCGTCTACTGGGAAGCTGAAAAGCTGGGGCTCACGCTTGAGGTTGAAGGCATCGAGGATCTTCCTCCGGGAGCAGAGCCGTCCTTGCCGATGAATTTCGACGACCTCTTCACGATTCTGAGGAATCTCCTCGAAAATGCCGTCCGGTATTCCCCGGCCGGCACTGCCGTGACGCTCCAGCTTCTCAGCGTGAATCCCCCCGTCATCCGCGTATCCGACAATGGTCCGGGGATTCCGTCAACCGAACGCGAGCGCGTGATGGAACCCTTCTACCGTCGTCTCGGAACGGGCGTCTCGGGTACGGGCCTGGGACTTGCTATTGTGAAGACCCTCTGCGACCGATGGAATCTTTCCGTGGAGCTCGATGAAGCGCATCCCGGTGAAAAGGAAGCGCCGGGGCTTGCCGTCACCATCCGGGAGCGATAGATCCCGCAAGCCTCTGATCTTGCCAGGGCTTCTGCTGCCGAATTGACCAACACCGTAAACAATCGATCCAATAGTTTTTCCCTTCAATCGGGTGAAACTCACTCAGATCCCCTGCCGCACGCGTCTCCCCCGGGTCAGCGCTCTCCTCAATTTCCATAGGAAAGAGCGCTTTGACTGCTTTTTTCCCGGACCGAACCTCCCTCTACTTCAACCCCTGCCCGGACTGTCCGAAGACCTTTTCAGCTCAAATGCGCTCCGGAAAAGATTTGCTACCTTTTTTCTGCCTTCTCTTACGTCCTCCTCTCCCTCACGGGTTAACCCGTCATCCCTTCTCTCCCGCATAATGAGTTCCCCTTTTTCCCCTTTCCTGATCCTTCAATGTCTGCTTCAGGTTCCAATACCCCGCCCAACGCTCAAACTCATCGCCATACGGATGCCAGTGCCCAGCTTCCCGAAGGCCCCTGCCGCCAGTGCGCCTTCTCGAACGACCCCACGGCCGCCACGTCTGTTGAATCGCCGAAGCTCACGTCCGCGAGCCTCGTCATCAACCTCTGGCTCACCTACGCGCAGGCCGCTGCGCTCATCGCCATCGCCGTCGCCGCCGTGGGTGGGATCGGTCAGGCCGCCTGGGAAATGATCGCTGCGAGAAGCATCAGCCTCGGCGACCTCCTGATGCTCTTCCTCTATATTGAGATTCTCTCCATGGTGAAGGGCTCGTCGCTTGGCACGCGCGAAATCCCGATTCATACGCCGATCGCGCTCGCGATCGTCGCGGTTGCCCGCTACATCGTGGTCGACGTCGAGCACATCAACGCGCTCACGATGGCGTCGACCGCCGGAGCGATTCTTCTCCTTGTGATTGCGCTCTGGATCCTCAAGAAGACGCTCCGCTTGCGCGACGCCTGATTCTCAGGTTCTGCACGCATCGCTGAAAAGCGTTTCCGGAATGTCTGCAGACGCTTCCGGAGCGATGCCCGAAAGAATGACGCCCGCCTTCTGATAAGCGAAGCCTTCGCGTCGGAAGCGTTCGACCAGCCCCACGGCGACCCGGGTGAGAAGAAGCGTGTCTGAAGTCGGGATGGAGAGCTTCACGACCCGCGAAACATTGTGCTGTGGGAGATCTCCCCGGAAGAAATTCGTGTGAAAGAAGACCCCGGCCTCGCCCGCAGCGCTCTTTTGCTGCCGGAGCGTCATGGCGGCGTCCGCCATGTGCTGCGACACTGCAGCAGTGAGCGACGCGAGGTCCGTGACTGGCCGGCCGAAGGAGCGACTTCGGATGATCTGCTCTCGTGGAGCGGCTTCCTCGTCGAAGGGAATGCAGGGGATGCCGTGGAGCTCCCGCCACGTGCGCTCAAGCACCACGCCCCAGCGTGCGCGGATGAATAAGGGATCCATCTTCCAGAAGTCGAGCACCGTCTGGATGCCGAGTGCCTGCAGCGCCTCTCCCATCCGGCTTCCGATCCCCCAGACTTCCTTTAAAGGCGTAATCGACATCGCCTTTTCCTGTCGATGGGGCGCGAGGTCGAGCCAGTTGATGACGCCCCCGAAGACGGGCCAGTCCTTGGCGAGGTGGTTGGCAAGCTTCGCAAGCGTCTTCGTATTGGCGATGCCGACGCAGGCCGGGATTCTCTGCCACGCGTAGATCCGCTCCTTCATGGCCCGCCCGAGCGCCGTCGGATCTCCCGGGATTCCGGTAATGTCGACGAAGTTTTCATCGATCGAATAGCGCTCGATCCGCACCGCCATGCCGGACAAAATCGCCGCGATGTTTTTGGATACCGATCCGTAGAGCTCATAGTTGGAGCTTCGCCATTCGACCTTTCCCTCTTCGACGAGGCGTCTGAACTGATATGCCGGCATCCCGCGGCGGATGCCGAGGGCCTTCGCTTCAGGCGTGAGCGCCGCCACGCACCCGTCGTTGTTCGTAAGCACAACGAGGGGCTTCCCTCTCAGGGAGGGATCAATCACGCGCTCGCAGGCGCAGTAGAACTTGTTGGCGTCGATGAGGCAGATCACCTGTCGGGGATCGAGCCCTGCAGGCCTCTCCGGCCTCGCAAATCGCGATGCGGGCGTCTTCGCCGGGATTCCCTCTTGCAGGGCGTCAGCCGTTCCCTGCAGTTTCCCGAGCGCCCTCAGCTTTTCCATGCGTTCGGGCGATTTGAGAGAGATGAATTCCATGACCGAAGCCCCAAAACACTATCTATAATAACCGTCTAACGTGAATGTTTAACTCAAAGGAACTTTTCCATGACCGAAAAGAAGCCCGCTTCCGAAAAAGCCCCGATCAAGCGCCAGCCCGGACGTCCCAGGAAAGCGGAAGACGAGGTTCAGGGGCGGTTTCTCACGATGCGCGTGAACGAAGCCCTCATGCAGGCCGTCAAGGACCGCGGCGGCTCGCGCTGGGCGAGGGAGGCCCTCATCGACGCCCTCCAGAGAAGCGGCGGAGTGCTCTCTCCCGGCATCAAGCCGGAAACGATTCAGGTGCCGAAGGAGAAATCCTCCGAATGCACGATCCCCAAGCTCGATATGCGCGCGGCCTGCGGGTTCCCGGCACCTGCTTCGGAAGTGGAAACCGAGGAAACGGATCTCTACGACCTTCTTGTTCCAAAACCCGGGAAGACCATTCTCGTTGAAGCCTCCGGCGACTCCATGGTGGATGCCGGCATCTTCGAAGGGGACCTTCTCATTGTCGAAGTGTCTTCGGAAGCGCGAAGCGGCCAGATCGTGCTCGTCTGCTACGACGGCAACTTCCTCGTGAAGCGCCTCAAGGTGATCGACGGAAGGCCCGAGCTCAGAAGCGAAAACTCAGCGGTACGCTACCCCGTCCTCAGACCGCGGACAACTGAACAGTTCGTGATCGAGGGCATCGTGCGGCACGTGATCCGCTCCTACCGGTGATCACTGTCCCGAAGCTCAGGACAATCAGCAGCCCGTCGAAACCAAATAAGCCGGATCAGCCATGACTCCCTCTCCCGCGCCCGATGAATTGAAGCCGCAGTCTTCCGTCCGCCGGCGGATGGGCCTTGTCTGCCGCAACACCCATCGCTATCAGCTCGTGCGCCTTTCGCTCTTCGCGGGCTGCGGTTTTCCGTCGCCCGCGGCCGACTGCAGGGACGAACGCGTCACACTCGACCAGATCCTCGTGCGCCGGCCGCTTTCGTCCTTTCTGATTGAAGTCGATGGCGACGCCATGGCGGATGCGGGCATTCTTGCGGGCGACATCCTCGTGATTGACCGCTCTGCCGAACAGAGAAGCGGGAGCATCGTGCTCGCCTCCTATCTGGGCGAATTCGTTGTCCGGCGGCTCAGATTCGACGCGAAAGGAAAGCCTGAGCTTCATGCCGAAAATTCGCAGTACCGCACTGCGGTGATCCGCCCGCGCGAGGGCGATCAGTTCGACATTGAGGGCGTGGCCGTGGGGCTCACGCGGGAGCTGACGTAAAGGGAACAGAGCTTCCAGGAGTCGCACTCTCTCCCGGAAGCCACCGACCCAGCGCGAAAAAAAATGGTTCTTCGGAAATTAGCGGGCAACCTCTACTAAAGAAGTAGAAACTTTCAAGCGATTACTGAGGAGTGTTTCCGGCACTGCCGATAGATAGCCTGCCGGCTTGGACGATCGACGGCTGGTGAGGTCGCAGACATGAAAAATGCGTAGTTTTCATTAAGATGTAGTCAAAGCAAAAACAACCACTACTTAAAAAAACTACGCATG
>NZ_WEHX01000094.1 GCF_009183815.1 Sutterella seckii
AAAGGAGATCACCTCCACCTTCAAAAGTCAGAAGACCCCTATTCGCGCCTGTTTTACGAATGAGAGTACCCTCTATGCACAGGCGGCCTGACCCCAAGCACCACACAGCACCATCCGTCAACTATTAAATACCTTTGTTAATAAAGTTGCATCCTTCGGCAAAAAGCTTTCAATAGTGAAAGTCGTCTTCCTGCCGGGTTCATGGGGTGCCGGCATCTCTCAGGAGACGCCGTCGACTGGAATCAAAAAGACAAACTGCGGCAGCCACCGCAACATTGAGCGATTCAACGCCCTCGGCTATCGGAATCCAATAGCGTTCATCTGTCGCCGCAAGCGCCTCATCGGAGAGCCCCGGCCCTTCGGCGCCCATCATCCAGCAGATGGGACCGCGGGCCGTATAGTCGGGCGCGAGAAAGAGATTCTCTCCGCCCCGGGCGTCGGCAGCAAGGAGTCTGCCGGCATAGCGTTCGCGAAGCTGCCTTACCGGGCAGCCTTCAATAATCATGACCGAAAAGTGCGCGCCCATGCCGGCGCGAAGGACCTTGGGCGTCCAGAGGCAGGCCGCCCCCGGGCTCGTGATCACAACCCGCACGCCGGCCGCGGCTGCGGACCGGATCAGCGTGCCGGCGTTTCCCGAATCCTGCACGCCGTCGAGGTAGAGCGCATCGAGACTGCGCCACGCGTCGTCAGACGGCACTTCCGGAATCTCAACCTCGCACATGATGCCGACGCCGTTCTCAACCGGGGAAATGCTGTCGTAGAGACGGTCGGAGAGCACATACACCTTCGCGCCCTTCGCGTCCGCAAGCTTGTCGGCAAGGCCCGCCGCCTCGTTGGTGGAACGCCCGCCCGAGAGAATGACGGCGGAAACCTTCACGTCCGGGTGCTCAAGCACGACCTCTGCGAGATGAATGCCTTCTATCAGAAGCGCTCCCTCGCGGCGCAGAAAACGGGCATCCGCGGCGAGCCGCTTCCAGCGCTTCACGCGCGGATTGGCATCGCTTTCGATTAAGAGATGAGTCATGCGAAAAATCCTTCCGGCATCAATTTATTTTGAATAGGCTATTTGGTTTTTGCGCTCTTGGCAATGATGGACTTTACGGGTTCGAAGCTTCTCCGGTGGCAGGGGAGCACGCCGTACTTCTCTATCGCCTCGATGTGCGCCCTCGTGCCGTATCCCGCATGCTGCCCGAAACCATATTCCGGATGTTCGCGGCCGATCTGAGCCATCAGATGGTCTCGTTCCGTTTTGGCAAGAATCGAGGCCGCGGAGATGGCAGGCACCTTTGCGTCGCCCTTCACGATCGTTTCAAAGGGAACGGTGAGGTGCTTCGGCGCCCGGTTGCCGTCGATGAGGATGAGCTCGGGCTTTCTCGAAAGCGCTGCGAGCGCTCTCTCCATCGCAAGGAACGTCGCTTCGAGAATGTTCACGCTGTCGATTTCCTCGACGGAGGCCCAGCCGACGCCCCAGGCGAGCGCGCGCTCGCGTATGAGGGGAGCGAGCGCCTCGCGCTTTTTGGCGGAGAGCTTCTTGGAATCGTTGAGTCCCTCAATCGGCTTCTCCGGATCGAGGATCACTGCGGCGGCGCAGACCGGCCCCGCGAGCGGCCCGCGCCCCGCTTCGTCGACTCCTGCCGTAAGAAGCGGCAGCTGATCAAAGCCCGCGGAAAGAAAGAGGCTCTCACCAAAGTCTGCTTCTTCAAGCGCCTCAGTTGTCTTCGTTCTGCTCTTTGCCATGCTTCGAAGCACACCACCCAAAAAATCAAAACGGCGTGCCGGCCCGGAACCCCAGGCCCGACACGCCTCTCGAAAAAACTTTCGAAGAGCGCCTTACCAGCGGCGAAGCGCGCGCTTTTCCAGCACGTCTGCAACAAGCGCGCTCGTGTCGCGCTTCAAAGCCTCATGAAGCTTCGTGAAGCGCTCGGCGAGCTCCTTCTTCTTCGCGTCATTTTCAAGCGCATCCTCAAGCGCCCAGGAGATCTGGTCGGCGCGGCAGTAATACTGCAGGAACTCCGGCACCACGCTCTCGCCCATCAGAATGTTGGGGAGCGACACATGGCGGATCAAGGCCTTCTTCTGCATGATCATGCCGGTAAGCGCAGGCATGCTGTAGCCCACGACCATCGGCTTCTTGTAGAGCGCGCATTCGAGCGTGGCGGTGCCGGAGGCAACGAGGACGGCGTCGGCCGCTTCAATCATGCGGTGGCTTTCGCCGATCCGAACGATCATGCGCTGCGCAAGACGCGCGTACTGGCCCGCAATGAAGATGATGCGCTCGCGTGCTTCCTCGTCGGCGGCGGGAATCAGCACATGCATGTCGCCGTAGCGGTGAAGGAGCTTTTCCACGGCGCCGAAGAAGGCCGGGGCGCACCCCTTCACTTCGTCGAGCCTCGAGCCCGGCATGATCGTCACGACGGGAAGCGTGTCTTCCGTAAGGCCGTAGTCGCGGCGCGCCCCCATGGTATCGGGCTCCATCGGAATGACGGAGGCGAGCGGGTGGCCCACATAGGTCGCGTCGATCCCGGCGCGGCGGTAGATCTCTTCCTCAAAGGGGAAGACGAGGAGCATGTGGTCGACCGCACGGCGGATCTGGTGAATCCGCTCGGGGCGCCAGGCCCAGATGGAGGGACTCACGTAGTGCACGGTCGGGATGCCGCGGCGGCGCAGCTGCTGCTCGATCCCGAGGTTGAAGTCCGGGGCATCGACGCCCACGAAGACGCGCGGATTCGAGGCGGCAAACTTCTTCACGAGTTCGGAGCGAAGCCTCAGAAGACGCGGCAGGTGCGAAAGAACCTCAACGTAGCCTCTGACGGAGAGTTCGCGGATGTCGTGCCAGGCATGAAACCCTGCCGCACGCATGCGCGGACCGCCCACGCCGTACTGCGCGGAGCCCTCGAAGCGCTTCTCGACCTCAGGGAGGGCGAGGCTCGCGATGTAGTCGCCGCTCGCTTCGCCCGCAAGCCAGATGATGCCGTTGGTTTCAAGAGTCGGATTCGGACGATGAGTGCCCATGTTTTTGGTCTCCTGCCAGTTTTGTTGTATCGGGGTCGGGGAGAATTCTTTTCGCCTTCAGATTCAGAATCAGCGGATGACGCCGCGCGGACTCGTCGTAACGAAGGTGAGGAAGTGATCGAGCTCATTGACGGCGCCGGGGAAGTCCGCCTTGAGGGCCTCGATCTTCACGGCCGCCTCCTTCACCGTGAGATTCTCGCGGTAGAAGTGGCCGTAGGCCTTTCTGAGCGCCCGGATCTGCTCGTCAGTAAAGCCCGCACGCCTCAGGCCCACAATATTGAGGCCCGCGACGCGGCAGGGATTCAGGTGCGAAATCACATAGGGAGGCACATCCTGGAGAACCCCAGAGGCGCCCCCGACCATGGCGTAGGCGCCGACACGGCAGAACTGATGCACGGCCGCCTGGCCGCCGAGAATGGCGTGATCGTCGACGCGCACGTGGCCGCCGAGAGCAACGTTGTTCGCGAGGATCACGTCGTTGCCGACATGGCAGTCATGCGCCACATGGGCATTCGCCATGAAGAGGTTGCGGCTTCCGACGGTGGTGAGTCCTTCATCCTGCGTCGTACCGATCGACATCGTGCAGTTTTCGCGGATCACGTTGTCGTCGCCGACAACGAGGCGCGTGTCTTCGCCGCAGTACTTCTTGTCCTGCGGGTGGCAGCCGATGCTCGCGCCTGCATAGACCACATTGCGCTCGCCGATAACGGTGCTGCCCTCAACCACGACGTGGCTGCGAAGCACGGTGCCGGCGCCGATCTTCACTTTGGGCCCGACAAGGCAGAAGGGGCCGATGACGACGTCGTCGGCGATTTCAGCTTCGGGAGCAACAATGGCGCTGGGATGAATCTGTGTCATTTCTATAGAAGTTCCTTTGGAGCCATGCCGCAATTGTCTCAGCCGGAAATTTGGGCGAGCTTAATTTCCGCTCTCCCCGCGGGGTGCGACAAAAGCGCATGCGCCGAAAAGAGGACGGCGCATTTCGAGCGCAATCCCCTCCGAGCTTGCCTGAGGGATTTTATACGTCCCGGCACGGGGCGTTTTTAAATGCATGCAAAAGGCAAGCTCTGAGAGACAAAAGAAAAGGCGGAAGGAGCTATGCGCTTAAGACGCATATTCCCGTTCCGACTTCTGTCCCGAGGCCGCCCCGCCTTTTCAAAGAACCTGGAGCCGCCTCGTCCGGAGTTTGAAAGTTATTCCGCCGCCGGTGCCGTCTGCTGAGGGGCAGGCCGGTAGGCGCACATCATGCTCGCCGAGGCCGCAACCTTGCCGTCCACGCGGGCGACGGCTTCGAAAATACCCATCCCGAGCTTCGCCTTCAGGAACTTCCCTTCGATCACGAGCTGGTCGCCCGGCTGAACGATGCGCTTGAAGCGGGCGTTGTCGATGCCGGCAAAGTAGAAGAGGCACTTCTTCGGATCCACATCCTTGGGCAGGCGCGCAAGCGCGATGATGGCGCAGGCCTGGGCCATCGCTTCAATGATGAGAACGCCCGGCATCACCGGAGCCTGAGGGAAGTGTCCGGTGAACTGCGGCTCGTTCATCGTGACGTTCTTGATCGCCACGACGCGGTCGAGTTCATCGGAGAGCTCGACAACGCGGTCAATCAGGAGAAACGGATACCGGTGGGGCAGCTGCTCCATGATGTCCAGAATGTTGAGGCTCTTCGGCATGGCTCTGACTTGTCTCTCAGTTGGGGTTGCTTTAAGGGAAAAAGCCGCAGGCAGATCGGATTGGAACCAGATAGCCTGCGGCGGAATGGAATTGTCGCTCGAATCAGCTTTCCTGCGCTTCTTCCTTTCGGATTAGCGCGCGCAGGCTTTCTACTTCCTTTTCAAGGCGCTTCAACTCTCTGCGCATTTCCGGAAGCCGCGCCGTAATCGCCGCAGCCATCGTGAATTCGCGTTTGGTGAGGGCCGGGAAGAAGCCCGTGAGCTGCGTGGGTTCCGTCCCCCAGCCGGTAATGGCGGTGGCGGGCCCGATGCCGGAGCCGGACGGGATTTCGATGTGGCCGTTGATCATCGCCGCGCCGCCGATCATGACGTGGTCGCCCACCTTGGTGGAGCCCGCGATGCCGACGCAGGAGGCCATCACGCAGTGGCGGCCGATGCGGTCGTTGTGGCCGATCTGAATCTGGTTGTCGAGCTTCGTGCCTTCGCCGATCACGGTGTCCTCGAGCGCGCCGCGGTCGACCGTCGTGTTGGCGCCGATCTCGACGTCATTGCCGAGCACCGTGCGGCCGCGCTGCGGGATCTTCACCCATTCGCCGCGGAAGGGCGCGAAGCCGAAGCCGTCGCCGCCCAGAACAGCGCCCGACTGAATGCAGCCGCCGTCGCCCACGACCGTGCCTTCATAAAGAACGGCATTGGGGTAAATGATGGTGTCGGCGCCGACCGATGCGTTTTCGCCCACGACGACGCCCGACGAAATGAGGGCGCGAGGGCCGATCTTCGCGCCCTTTTTGATGACGGCGAAAACCTCGACCGTCGCCGTCGGATCCACCTCGGCGCCCTCCTCGACGTAAGCGCGCGGATGAATGCCGGGATTGCGCTTCACGGGGTAGAAGATCTGAGACGCAAAGGCAAAAAAGGCATACGGATCGTCGCAAAGCAGAATCGTACGAGCCGGCAGCTCCTCGCCGAAAATCGCCTTTGCATCCTTTTCGCGAAGAACGAGCGCGCCGGCACGGCTTTCCTTCATCTCCGCCGCATAACGCGGATCGGTAAGGAAGCTGAGGTCTTCTTCGTGCGCGTCCTTCGGCGGCATGAAGCGGCCCACCTTCACGTCGGCGCCCGAAATGCGCATGGAAAGGCGCCCCTTCGACAGCGTTCCGACTTTTTCAATCAGTTCGGAGAGGCTGATAGGCTGATTCTGTGGCATGACTTGTCCTTACAAAAATTTGTGTCCCTGAGGGAGCGCTCTTTATTTCCGGGAGAGGCTTACTTCTTTGCCGTTTTGCCAAGAGTGATGTCCCGGTCAAGCGCCTCGATCACGCGGCTTGTGAGATCGACTCGGTCGCTCGCATAAAAGAATTCGTAGAGCACGAGGTCGAACTGCTCCTTCTTCGCGAGCTCCTGCACCACGCGGCCGGCGCGGTTCTGCAGAAGCAGCACCTCTTCGTTGCGGCGCTGATTGAATTCCTCGCGCGCCTCGCGGCTTCTGCGCGTCACGTCGCGCTCCATTTCGGCAAGCGACCGGCGCTCCTGCACGCGTTCGGATTCCGTCATCGAGGGCGCGTCCTTTTCAAAGCGCTCGAGCCGGGCCTTGAAGCGCCGGCTGATCCCCTCGATTTCCTCCTGCCGGCGCTGCCCTTCGGCATTGAGGCGATCGCTCGCCTCGATGGCCGTTTTGGATTCGCGAAGAATGCGCTCCATATTGACGACGCCGATCTTGAGGTCGGCCGCTGTTGCGGCGCCGGCCGCAAGGAGCGTGGCAGCCGTCAGGGCTGCAAAGCAGACGCGAAGTGAGCGCATGACGAATCCTTATATCTCGCAGGGAAATGGTTTGAAGCTCTGCCGCAATAAATCCGCTTCCAATAGAGAGCGGTACGGCAGGCTCATGAAAACGGATTTTAGCAACGCTTTTCGCCGCTCCCGAAAAGAAACGCCCCGAAGCGCCGGAGAGACGATTCGGAGCGTTTGGGAGGCCTATTCGGTTTCATGGGAAGCGCCCTTCAGAGCGCTTCCGCCGGAAATCAACCCGATCAGGCAAGCTTCGGGAGCATCGGAGCAGCTTCGCCGGCGACTCCCACCATCGCGAGCGTCACGAGGGTAGCGAGTTGCGGCCCCTTTTCCATCTCGGTCGAATCGAAGAATTCCTTGAGGCTGTGCTCGTTGTGGGTAACGCCGCCCGTGCCGATGCAGACCGACGGAACGCCGATCGAGATCGGCTTATTGGCATCGGTCGAGGAGGAGCGGCACTGCTTCACTTCGAGACCCATCTTCTGCATGGCGCAGAGCGCCGCCTGCACGACGGGGGAGTCGTCGGGCTGCTGACCCGCCGGACGGTTGCCGATCTGGGTCTTCACAAGGCGCAGCTGATGCTCTGCGTCGGCCTTGGGCCAGCGGGCGTTTTCAAGCTCAACACCCTTTTCGAAGGCAGCGAGAACGCGCGCCTCGAGGTCCTCAAGTTCCTTGAGGTCAACCGAGCGCATGTCGACATCCACTTCGCAGCGCGCGGCAATCGTATTGACGGTCGTGCCACCCTTGATCGTGCCGATCGTGAAGGTGGTCTTCGGATTTTCGGGCGGATCGAAGTCGGCGATGATATTGCCCGCGCGGCACATGGCGTGAATGGCGGAAGGCACCTTCGCGTAGTCGATGTAGGAGTGGCCGCCCTGGCCCTCGATTGCAATGCGCCAGCGGTGCGCGCCCGTGGCGCCGTTCTGCACCGTGTAGACGTCGGCCATGTCGAGCGCCATAAAGCCGTCGATCTTCCTTGAGCCGTCAAAGAGCGCCTTAGCGCCGCGGATGTCGCCGTTGCCTTCTTCGCCGACGGTGCCGACAAAGAGGATGTCGCCCGCCGTTTCAATCTTCGCGCCTTCGAGCGCGCGCAGGACCTGGAGCATCGAACGCAGGCCCGAGGCGTTGTCGCCGATGCCGGGACCGCGGTAGATCGGGCCTTCCTTCGTCACCTTGAGGTTGGTGCCGGCCGGGAAGACCGTATCAAGGTGCGCGGCAATCGCGAGCACCGGACCATTGTCCTTCCCCGGACGACGGCCGACGACGTTCCCCGAGGGATCCATCACGACGTCCTTCAGGCCATAGGCCTTCATGAGCTCCATGATCGCTTCGCCGCGAACCTTTTCCGCAAAGGTCGGGGATTCGATTTCGGAAATGCGGACCTGTTCGGCCATGGCGCGCTCGACCTCTTGAGCGCAGATGTCGAAAGCCGCCTTGACGGCAGGCATCGACGAGAGCTTCTCGATCTGCTCGATCATCTTGGGTTCAAGTTGAGGCACACGATCTTTGGTTGCCATGGGGGCATGCTCCTGAAAAATTAAGTTGGCCGTCCCTGCGCGCAGAGCCTGATCGGCTCCGCAGACAGGATCCGCTTGAATTTGCATTCAGCCGGAGAAGAGCCGATCGGCCGTCTCTCCGGCGCATAAGGATCATAGCGCGACTAAGGCGTTTTAATTAGATGACGCTTTCACCAAGTTCTGCTCTTTGCCAGAACAGCGTTTGCTCGACACGTGACCAGTCGAAACGAGCCTGCAAAACGAGGACACGTCTTCTTCAATGTTTTAAGCATCCTGCTTTACCGATTCTTCGATACCTATAAATACCCCACAACAAGCTCACGAACGAACTCGAATCCTTCGACATGTAAACTCTTAGTGGCAACTGGCAAGTTGCACAATCGTGCGACTAGAAATCCCTATCCTCAGGCACAGGTTCCCCGTATGGCAGCACGCAAACACTTCGATTCCTCTCGTCCCTGCTGGTTTCTCTCCGTATCCGGTGAAGGTTCCGGCGCTGCGGAACACCTCATCAGTGAAAACATTTGGCAAGGGAGCGATGACAATCCCTACCCGCCCCAAGCCTTAGCGATCAAAGAGGGCGACCATATAGCGCTTCGGACAAACGCGATGCTGAAAACGGGGCTCCCTTTCGACAATCGGCAATGTGTCGTTCCCGTCATGTCTGTCATTGCGACGGGCATCGTGAAGCAGAACCCCCAGGAGAACGCACCGCTTCAAGTTGACTGGAAACCACTTCCAACTCCGCGTGCGTGGTATCTCTACACGAACCAGAAGGAGGTCTGGCCTGTTCGCATCGGCGATTGGATGGCCGACAATCTCGTCGACTTTACGTCAACTTCCAGCGTTTTTCTACTCCCTACCCAGAGGTAGCTTAAAAACGGCAACGGTTGCCTGAAATAACCACAAAAATGACTTGCGCTTCGTGCGCTTTTTCTTTATAATCGAGAGTATTTCGCTTCTCTCGAAAGAAGCCCGCAAATGTTCTTCAAGTACACCGTCCCAGTTCCGGTTGCTGCCGGCAAAATCAGTCGTCAAAAGACCAAAAGCGGTACGTACA
>NZ_WEHX01000095.1 GCF_009183815.1 Sutterella seckii
CTGAGCAGGCGCCGGGGGATTCCCGAAGGGCGACGGCGGCGCCCCGAATGGAGAGGCAGAGGGAGGGGCGACAGCCGGCGCTGCGGCCGGGGACGAAGCCGGAAGTTTTTTCGGCTCCGGCTTCCCGGCGCGCATTTTTCCGAAGAGGAGCTCCTGGATGGCGCGCACCTTGGGGTTGTCGGAGAGAGCCGTTGCGCCTTCACCCAATTCGTTTTTGGCAAATTCGCGCGTGCGGGAGACGTCCTCCTGCTCGCGGCGATAGACGCGCTCGTCCGCGACCGCCTTCTCAATGAGCTTCATCAATTCCGTGCGGCGGCACTTGAGGCGCCTCAGCTCCTCAATCGCGGCGCCGGAACTTCCGAGCACGAGCTCGCGCGCCTTGACGCGCTCGAGTTCGAGTTCAAGAAAAGCGCGGCGCAGTTCGAGCCGTGCGCCTTCCTCCGGCGTATCGAGCGTGAGCTCGCCCGCAAGAAGGGACTCGTAGCGCGCGGCATCCGGAGATTCCGAGAGCCGCATCAGAAGGGCGGCAGGCGACATCGGCTCCCCGTCATCCTCGCCCGCGGCTGCCCGCCAGACCTCAACGATCCGGTTGGCTGCGGGGCTCGGACTCATGACGAATTCGTCTTCAATCTGAGCGCTGAATTCTCCGAGAAGCTGCGGATAGGCAAGAAAGCACTGCAGCATGCGGTCGCGCACGTCCTGGACGCCGATTCTCGGCTCGGGCGCCGGACGGCGCCTCCAGTCAAAGCGCGCGTCCCAGCCGCCGAAGCGCCCCGGATACGGGCCGCCCGGACGCGGGAAGGGTGCAGAAGACGGGCGCTCCACCGTCTTTCTTTCGGTCGCCACGCCCCACTCTCTTTCGAGATCCTCGAGCTGCAGGCGCGCAAGCGCCGCAATCTCCTTCATGAGGGAGAGCTTCAGCACCGGAGCGCTCTTCATCGAAAGAATGAGGGGCTTCGCCTGAGCCACGAGCTTCGCGCGCTCCTCGGCGTAAATGAGCTCCTTACCTTCGACGAGAATGCTCTTCAGAAATACGGTGAGAGGAAGCGACTTCTCCATCTCGCGCTCATAAGCCTCCGGCCCCTCGGCCTTGATGAGGCTGTCGGGATCGTGCTCCGGAGGCAGAAGCACGAAGTGCGCCGCCTGGTCGTCGCTGATGACGGGAAGGGCCGCGTCGAGCGCGCGCTTTGCCGCCTTTCTGCCGGCGCTGTCGCCGTCGAAGGAAAAGTAGACGGAGTCGGAAAGCTTGAAGAGCTTCTTCACGTGCTCGGGCGTGATGGAGGTGCCCAGAGCCGCCACGGCTTCGCGGAACCCGGCCTGCGAGAGCTGGATCACGTCCATGTAGCCCTCGCAGACGATGGCGCGCCCCTTTTCGACGATCGCCGCCCGCCCCTCATAAAGCCCGTAGAGTTCGCTTCCCTTGTGGTAGATGGGGGTCTCGGGGCTGTTGAGGTATTTGGGCTGCTCGTCCCCCTTCATCGTGCGGGCGCCGAACCCGATGACCGTCCCCTTGGGAGAGCGGATCGGGAACATGATGCGGTCGCGGAAGGCGTCGTAGCGCCGGCCGTTCTTTTCGAGCACGAGTCCGGTGGTGAGAAGCTCCTGCGCCTTGTAGCGGTCGCCGGGAAAAACGGCTTCAAGTCCGTGCCAGCCGTCGGGCGAATAGCCGAGGCCGAAGCGTTCCGCCGTTTCGCCCGAAATTTCGCGGGCCTTCAGGTAGTCGATCGCCTTTGTGGAATTCCTGAGGCAGGACGTGTAGTAGTCCGCCGCTTCCTTCATGAAGTCGGAAAGCGCGCGGGCTTTCTTCCTCGCTTCCTGTCTTCCGGGCGTGCGGTCCTCGGGCACTTCCATGCCGTAGATTTCCGCGAGGCGCCTTACGGCATCCGGGAAGTCGAGGCGCTCAATGTCCATCAGGAAGCCGATGGCATTGCCCGCCTTGCCGCAGCCGAAGCACTTGAAGATCTGCTTCGAGGGGCTTACCGAAAAGGACGGCGTCTTTTCCTTGTGGAAGGGACAGCACGCCATGAAGTTGCGTCCGCCCTTCTTGAGGGTCACGTAGCGGCCCACCACGTCGACGATGTCGGCGCGGTCAAGGAGACTCGTAATGAAGCCCTCAGGAATCATGGAATGCGCAGGGAAAAATAGAAGTCGGACCCGGCAGAAATGCCGAATCGAATTCTGAGGGAAAAATTCTCAGCATGCAAAAGAAAAACCCCGAAGAGTGACTCCGGGGTCTTCCTTCATTCCGCAGCGCCCTCAATCTTTCCGGAGAGCTCTGCGGCGATATGAAGCTTTCGGCCTCATCGGCATCCGGTGCTTTCAGCTTCCCGATGCCTGCGGCCTGAAGCAGAGCCGAACAGCGATTACTTCGCGGTGAGGCGGGCCTTCACCAGGGCGGAGACCTTGCCGAGATCGGCGCGGCCGGTGACCTTCGCCTTTACGGCGCCCATCACCTTGCCCATGCCGGCCATGCCCGTGACGCCTGCGGCAGCAACAGCTTCATCGATAATCGCGATGACTTCGTCATCCGAGAGCTGCTTGGGAAGATATCCCGAGAGCACTTCGATTTCATTCTGTTCCTTGCCGGCGAGGTCCTCACGGCCGCCAGCGCGATACTGTTCGACCGAGTCGCGGCGCTGCTTGACCATCTTGGTGATGATTTCCATCACCTGATCGTCCGTCGCATCGATCTTTTCATCGATTTCCCGCTGCTTGATCGCAGCGAGAAGGAGACGAATCGTGCTCAGACGGTCGGCATCATGCGAACGCATAGCGGCCTTCATATCTTCGCGGATTCTGTCTTTAATCATCACCATCCTTCGAGCGATATCAGATTATTTCTGAAAGCCGTTCCGGACCATCCGGAAGGCCAAAGAGAAGCAATTAGTAGAGCTTCTTCGGGAGCATCATGCTGCGCAGACGCTTGTAGTGGCGCTTGACGGCAGCCGCCTTCTTGCGCTTACGTTCAGCGGTGGGCTTTTCGTAGAATTCACGCGCACGGAGCTCGGTCAGAAGACCGGACTTCTCGATGGTGCGCTTGAAGCGACGCATGGCGACTTCGAAGGGTTCGTTCTCTTTAACGCGAATAGTAGGCATTCGACACCTGGTTGTGATGACCCGGAAATGTATGAAAAACTCGGGCACGCGTCTGGTTCCGGGGCAAGATGCGGCCGAGTACGAAGCGCGAATTTTCTCATAAAGCGCATGCATACTTCAACGCCCGAAGGCAATTTTTTTCT
Organism: Sutterella seckii; assembly: GCF_009183815.1. Lineage (GTDB taxonomy): Bacteria > Pseudomonadota > Gammaproteobacteria > Burkholderiales > Burkholderiaceae_F > Sutterella > Sutterella seckii. The sequence goes on from NZ_WEHX01000095.1 coordinate 3,240, forward strand.
GCGTTTTTGCGCGCTTCGCCTCACGCCTCTCTTTTTGCCGGTCCGAAGAGGCGGTCCCCGGGCTCTCCTTTAATTAGAATGACGCCCACTATGCTAGTTCTTGGTATTGAATCATCCTGCGACGAAACCGGCGCCGCCCTCATTTCCGATACGGAAGGGCTCCTTGCCGATGCGCTCCACACCCAGATAGACATGCACCGCGCCTACGGCGGCGTGGTGCCCGAGCTCGCGAGCCGCGATCACATCCGGCGCGTTGTTGCGCTTACCGATGAAGTTCTCGCCAAGGCGGGAAAGACCCGCCGCGACATCACGGCAATTGCCGTCACGGAAGGCCCGGGTCTTGCGGGCGCCCTTCTTGCCGGGAATGCCGTGGCGCACGCCATGGGCTTTGCGCTCGGGATCCCGGTCGTGGGCGTCCATCACCTCGAAGGGCACCTCCTCGCCGCGCGGCTTGCGAAGCCCGCGCCTCAATTCCCCTTCCTCGCGCTCCTCGTTTCGGGCGGCCACACGCAGATTCTCCGGGTGGAATCCTTCGGTTCCTACGAACTCTTAGGCGAAACGCTTGACGACGCCGCGGGCGAAGCCTTCGACAAGACCGCTCAGCTCCTCGGCCTCCCCTATCCGGGCGGCCCCGCCGTCTCTGCCCTCGCCGAGAAGGGAACGCCCGGCGCGATTGAGCTCGCGCGCCCGATGATTCATGCGCCCAACCTCATGATGAGCTTCTCGGGCCTCAAGACCTCGGTCCTCACGGCGGTAACGAACGCCCCGGACCCGAAGGATGAAGTCTTCCGGGCCAACCTTGCCCGCGGGTTCGTCGACGCGCTCGTCGACGTTCTCGCCGCGAAGCTCGTGCGCGCCATCAAGATGACGCGCCTCAACCACGTCGTCGTTGCGGGGGGCGTCTCCGCCAACCGGCAGCTCCGCGAGCGGCTCACGCAGGAAGTGGAGCGCCGCCGCGGGAAGATCTACTTCCCGCCCATGCGCCTCTGCACTGACAACGGCGCCATGATTGCCGCCGCCGGCATCGCGCGTCTCGAATCCATGACGCAGGAAGAACGGGATGCGCTCGTTGAGACGCTTTCCTTCGGCGTGCGCCCCCGCTGGCCGCTTGAAAGCCTTCCCAAGGCTCAGGTGCCTGAAGCGCTGACGGTCTGAGCGAGCGCTCCGCTTCTCCCCCGCTCCCGCTTCAAAACGCACGGCGTTCCTCACGGAATCCGGGCGTTTTTCTTTTTCTGCTCCGTAAACACGAACGACCCAGAACTAAGCGCTTCTGCTCAATCTTGTTGAGAAACGGCACAGATGTTGTGCGCGCACACCTCCAAACGATTACTAATCTCGTTTACCTTAGGGGTTTGGAGTACTCCAAAGACTGACGAGATGATTAGGATACTTTCCGTGAAAGGGCAGTTTCTCCTTTCATATCTCTTTGGTAAACCGAAGAGATAGATTTGAAAATCCACATCCTTTACATAAAAAATGGAAACGCAGCAGCAAACTTCTTCAGCGTCTCTCTCCCGGGAGGAAGTAAAGACGCTCGGACTATCGTCCCTCGGGGGCATCCTCGAGTTTTACGACTTCATCATCGTCTTCTTCTTTGCGAAGATTATTTCCCAGCATTTCTTCCCGTCAGGAATCGGTGAATTCTGGGCGCTCCTCAACACCTACGGCACCTTTGCCGCCGGCTATCTTGCCCGTCCGCTCGGCGGCGTCGTCATGGCGCACTTCGGCGACAAGTTCGGCCGCAAGAACATGTTCATGCTTTCAATCGCCCTGATGGTCATTCCGACCTTCTCTCTGGCGGTGATTCCTACCTATGAAACGATTGGTTATGCTGCGCCGATCTTCCTCATACTCGTTCGAATCTGCCAGGGCATCGCGATTGGCGGCGAGCTTCCCGGCGCCTGGGTCTTCATTCAGGAACATGCACCGCAGGGTCACAAGAACAAGTTCATCGGCATTCTGACGGCCTGCGTGACGGGCGGCATTCTCCTGGGCGCCATCGTCGCCCTCGTGATGAACACGATCTACACGCAGGCGGAGCTCTCCGACTGGGCGTGGCGCGTTCCCTTCGTGCTCGGCGGCATCTTCGGCCTGATCTCGATCTACCTCCGCCGCTTCCTTCAGGAAACGCCGGTCTTCAAGAAGATGCGCGAGAGCAAGGCGCTTGCCAAGTTCCCGCTTGCTGAAGTGCTCCGCACCTCCCGTTTCGGCGTCTACCTCTCCTTCGTGATCACCTGGGTCCTCACGGGCTGCATCGTCATCTTCATTCTGATGATGCCTGGCTTCACGGGCGGACTTCTCAAGTTCACGCCGGTTGAAACGACCTACCTGCAGATGGCCGGCATTGTCTCGATCGTCGCCTCGTGCGTCCTCTCGGGCATCCTTGCCGATCACCTGAGCCCGGCTCGCCTCTGCACCTGGTACGCGATCGGCTTCGCCGCCTCCGCGCTCCTCTTCTGCCACAACCTCTATACGGCTGAACCCAACACCGCGTACGTCGCCTTCTGGTACGTTGCGACCTGCTTCTTCGCCGGTCTTTACAACTTCTGCCCGATCTTCATGTCGGACGTCTTCCCGGCCCGCATCCGCTTCTCCGGCATCTCGTTCGCCTACAACATCAGCTATGCGCTTTCCGGCGCCGTGACTCCGCAGCTCTGCTTTGCGCTTCACACCTACGGCAAGCTTCATCCTGATTCGATCGGCAGCCTCGGCCTCGGCTTCTACGTCGTCGTCCTCGGCCTCATGGCAATCGGCTGCGCCGTTGCAATGAAGCGCGTCTACGGGAACGGCAATACGAATACCAACACTGCGCTTTCGGGTGCAATGTAATGGTTCGCTGAAGCTCTGAAGCTTCCAAAAGAAAAGCCGCGTTTCCATCCACATCGGATGGGAATGCGGCTTTTTTCGTATCCGTCACCCCGCAGGAAGCCCGAATCGAGGAACCGCAAGGCGTCGATCAATCATCGTTCCGAACAATATCGTCAGACTCTGACTGCTCTGCGCATCACTTCGCTCTGCCCGTTGGAGCTCCTCCGCTGCTTCTGCTCAATCGTGTTCGCTGCGGTTCGCGGCAAACACCGCGGCAAAAGCGCTCTGCATGCTTCCAATCGCTGAATCCATCCTTTGCGGGGATTTCTTTTGACGGCCTGGAGGAGGCGGCAACGGCGTCTCTGCACTTCTCTGCGGACATCACGTGCAGTGCCGCTTCCCGGAACAAGAGCGATCATGACTTTCACAGGATCCAGATACAGCAAAGCCCGATGCCGAATAAACTGCACCGGGCTTTCTGCGGCCGTCCTGCCGCATGCCTTTCAGCATGCGCGGACCGGAACAGAACTCAAGCGGGAATTACTTGAGCTTCGTTTCCTTGTAGATCACGTGCTTGCGGGCAACCGGATCGTACTTGGAGATTTCCATCTTGCCAGACTGAGTCTTGCGGTTCTTGGTCGTGGTATAGAAATGACCCGTGCCAGCCGTGGACTCGAGCTTGATCTTATCGCGAGCGCTTTTCGCCATGGTGAAACTCCTTAATTAGATTTCGCCGCGGGCGCGAAGATCCGCGAGAACAGCATCAATGCCAACCTTATCGACCGTACGCAGGCCCGCATTCGTCAGACGAAGACGAACCCAGCGGTTTTCGCTCTCAACCCAGAAACGGCGATACTGCAGATTCGGCATAAAGCGACGCTTGGTCTTGTTATTCGCGTGCGAGACCTGATGGCCGACCATCGGCGCCTTACCGGTGACTTGACACACTCGTGCCATCTTTAACTCCAAAGAAAATACGTCTCGCAGGCGCTGAGCATCTTTTGAAGGAATGCTGTGCCAAACGAGCGCAATAAAAAGTTAAAACTAGTCACTCTCCGGATGCGTCGCCACCTGCATCGGCGCCGTTGAATCGGCGCGTCGCGGCTTGGCCCCCCACAGTGTCAGTACAGGGTTCCCGGCGGCGCGGAGAATATGACAGGGAGCGAATTGTACTCGAGTCCGCGCGTGATGTGTGCGAAAAAGACCGTTTTTCTTTAATCTGTTGCCTCAGACTCCATTTCAAAGGCTTTCTCATGCAGGTTCTTCTTGCTCAGCCGCGCGGTTTCTGCGCCGGCGTCACGCGTGCCATCGCCATTGTAGAAAGAGCGCTCGCCATTTACGGCGCTCCAATATATGTTCGTCACGAAATCGTGCACAACCGCACGGTCGTCGAAAGCCTCCGCGCCCGGGGCGCCGTCTTCGTCGACAACCTTTCCGACGTGCCGGAGGGCGCGACGGTCGTCTTTTCCGCTCACGGCGTTCCGAAGGCCGTTGCCCGGGAAGCCGAGGAGCGCGGGCTGCGCGTCTTTGACGCAACCTGCCCACTCGTCACCAAGGTGCATAAGGAAGTAGGACGCATGCGCCGCGAAGGCCGCACCATCCTCATGATCGGCCACGCCGGCCATCCGGAGGTCGAAGGCACCATGGGTCAGGTCGAGGACGGCATCCGCCTCATTGAAAAGCCCGCCGACGTGGCGAAGCTCCCCTACACGGACGCCGACACGCTCGCCTACGTGACGCAGACCACCATCAGCGCAGACGACAGCCGCGACGTGATTGAGGCGCTCAAGGCGCGCTACCCGCACATTCACGAACCCAAGCGCCAGGACATCTGCTACGCAACGCAGAACCGCCAGGTCGCCGTGAAGAAGCTCGCTGAGGCGGGCGTCGACGCGGTTCTCGTCATCGGCTCCGCCACGAGTTCGAATTCCAACCGCCTGCGCGAAGTCGCGGAACGCGCCGGCGTGCGCGCCTGGCTCGTCGACTCCGCTGAACACGTCGATCCCGCGTGGCTGAAGGACGTCAAATGCGTCGGCCTCACTGCGGGCGCCTCTGCTCCCGAAAGCCTCGTTCAGGGCGTTGTCGACTGGCTGAGGGAACATGCGGGCGCTACGGAAGTCCGCACGCTCGAGGGCGAAGAGGAAAGCGTCGCCTTCCCGCTGCCGAAGGGCCTCTGGGAAAGCGATCTTGAAGCCGCCCAGGCCGAGAAGTCGGGTAAATAACCTCGCCGCCTCTGACGCACCACCGCGATCCCTCGTCTGACCTGCTCCGAAGAGGCTAGTATTAACCCGCAAATTATTACGGGCCGGCCTGAAGCCGGCCGTCCAAAGCTTTTGAGTTGAGGTGAATGCCGATGTCAAAGTCTCAGCACCAGAGCCTTACGCCCGCGACGCAGTGGCTCAAGGAACACAAGATTCCCTTTGAAGAAAAATCGTACGAATACGTCGAGCACGGCGGCACGGCGCTTGCCGCTTCCGCCTGCGGGCTCGATCATCACCACGTCATCAAGACGCTCGTGATGGAGGACGAGAACAAGAAGCCCCTCATCATTCTCATGCACGGCGACTGCGAGGTCTCTACCAAGAATCTCGCCCGCCAGATCGGCGTGAAGCACGTTGCTCCCTGCAAGCCCGAACAGGCGCAGAGGAATTCGGGCTACTTTGTGGGCGGCACCTCTCCCTTCGGCACGAAGAAGAAGATGCCCGTCTATGTTGAGGATACGATCCTCGAGCTCGACCACATCTTCATCAACGGCGGCCGCCGCGGCTATCAGGTCGGCATCGACCCGAAGGTTCTGACCGACGTGCTCGGCGCCAAGCCGGTGCACTGCGCAAATCCGGAATAAGTCCGTTTATTCCTAAAATCGGGTAGGAGGCATGGGATTAGTTCCCATGCCGTCCTCCCACACCACCGTACGTACGGTTCCGTATACGGCGGTTCCTAGTATCAAGGCTTAAC
>NZ_WEHX01000096.1 GCF_009183815.1 Sutterella seckii
TCGCAAATTCAATTATAACACAAAACACCCATTTTTCATGCCTGTAAACTCTGAAATTTTCAGAATTTACAGGCATTTATTTTATGGAAGTCCCCTTAATGTCCTCCGTTCAGGGGACCTTTTCAGAAGGAGAATGGTTAGTCGCGGATGATGTCGGAATTGGCAATCCAGCGATAGACGCCCGCAGCGATGAAGGCGCCGATGAAGAAGGTGAAGTTGCCGATGCCGCTGCCGGAGTCAAGCATCATTGCTGCAACGCTCGCAATGCCCGCGGGGATGAGTGCGGCAACCGCCTTCCAGTTGACGCCGTGACGGTACCAATAGCTCCCTTCCCGGCTCGTGCTGTAAAGGTCGTGCACGACCACATGGCGGCGCTTGATGTAGTAGTAGTCGATGATGAGGATGCCGTAGACCGGGCCGATAAGGGCGGCGAGAACGTCGACCGTCACGTGAATCACCTCCGGCGAGCTGAAGAGATTCCAGGGCAGAAGCGCAACCGAAAGAACGGAAGCAACCAGACCGCCCGTACGCCAGGAGATGTACTTCGGGAAGATGTTCGAGATGTCGAAGGCTGCCGACACGAAGTTGGCTACGATGTTGACGCCCACCGTGGCAATCAGCATCGTGAGGCCGAGAATCAGCACTGCCGTCTTGTTGTCGAGCTTGCCCATCACTTCAATCGGGTCGACGATGAGTTCGCCGAAGACCACGGGCGTGCCCGAAATCGTCACTACCGCGATGAGCGAGAAGAAGACGAAGTTGACGGGGAGGCCCCAGAAGTTGCCGCGCTTCATCTGCGACGGGCTCTTCGCGTAGCGCGAGAAGTCGCCGAAATTAAGTGTCGGCCCGCAGAAGTAGGAGACAACGAGCGCAGCGCCCACAATCATGGTCCAGATGGTTTCGCTCACGCCCATTTCCTTTTCGGTGAGCGAGAAGCTGATGTTTTCCCAGGCGGCTTCGCGCACGATCAGCACCATCAGCACAAGCATGGCGATGTAGACGATCGGACCTGCCCAGTCCATGAAGCGGCGGATGGCTTCCATGTTGCAGAGGAAGAGCGCCGTCTGGAGAACCCACATGGCGGCAAAGCAGTACCAGCCGAGCGTGGAGAGGCCGAGAATGTTGTCGTGCGTGAGGCTCACGAGATCAGGCCATTCGTAGAGCACGACGATCATGAGCGCCGCGCTCGCGAGATAAGTCTGGATGCCGTACCAGACGACGGCAATGCCGCCGCGGATGAGAGCCGGGATGTTCGCGCCGAAGACGCCGTACGTCATGCGCGAAATCACCGGGAACGGCACGGCAAGCTTCTGGCTCGGGACGCCGATGATGTTGGCAAGTCCCTGAATGATGACAATGCCGACGATAAGGGAAACAAAGACCTGCCAGCCGGCCAGACCCAGAGAGAAGAGCGTGCCGGCAAAAATGTAGCCGCCCGCACTGTGAACGTCCGACATCCAGAAAGCAAAGATGTTGTACCAGTTCCAGGTCTGTTTTGAGGGTAGTAAATCCTTGTTCGCGAGAACGCTCTCTGTTATTGCCTGCGTCGAAGTTCGATCGTCCATGGTGTGGCGCTCCTCGGAAAAGTTTCTTATTTGTTGTTTTCTGCAACACCCGTATTCTCAGAAGAGCGGCGCCTCGGGTCGATAGCTTTAGGCGACAAGAAAATGGCTTTTTGCGTCAAATAAGTTTTCTGTCTATTTAATTGATTTATATGTGTTTATGCGAAACACTCCACCTCAGAAAATACCCTTATAAAAAGCTTCGTGGCGCACAATGACATCTGTATGGTGTCTAATGACTTTTCCTTAGGCCGAAGGAGCCGCAAATGCCGCAGCAGAAATCTTGTTTATGTGTGCACAGAAGGGTCGATAAATAAAGGGTTCCCTGTAAACAGCAGAAAGCCGGGAGGAGTCGGATGAACTCCCTTCCCGGCTTTTCCTGGAGGCGTTTCTCAGAGGGAACGCCTCAGCAGCATGTGATTGTCTTTAAGCGGCAATCGTCATGCGGCGGCCCATCGGCTTCTCGGAAGCGCCCTTTTCAAGGCTCCAGGCGAGATTGCCGCGCACGAGCGTGTGCGTGATGCGGCAGTCGATGCGGCGGCCTTCATAGGCGGAGAACTTGTTCTTGTAGAGCAGGTCCTCGGCCTTGAGCACGTAGCTCGTCTTCGGATCGATGAGAACGAGGTCGGCGTCGAAGCCGAGCGCGATCTCTCCCTTGCCCTTCAGGCGGAAGCGGCGGGCCGCTCCGGTGGAGAGCGCCTTCGCGAGCGTGACGGGGCTGATGCCGTGCTTCAGAACCGCTTCGTCGAACATGGCGTCGACGCAGTTCTGGCAGCCGCTGATGCCGCCCCAGGCGTCGAACGCATTGTCCGAGGACTTAAGGTCGATCGTGCAGGGCGAGTGGTCGGAAACGAGCATCTCGATCCGGCCTTCGGCGAGGAGCTCCCACATGCGGCGCTGGTTAGCGCGGTCGCGAATCGGGGGCGAGCACTTGGCCTTCGGACCGATCGCATCGAGGTCCTCGGTCGCAAGGAGGAAGTAGTGCGGGCAGGACTCGAAGCTCGCGTCGACGCCGCGGGCGCGGGCGCGCTCGACCTCTTCAACCGCTTCAGGGCAGGAGCAGTGCGCAATGTGAATGCGGCAGCCGGCAGCTTCCGCGATCATGAGCACGCGATGCACAGCCTCGACTTCCGTGAAGATCGGGCGGGAGGCAACGTAGTCGGACAACGACTTCTTGCCGCTCGCGCGGGCTTCAGCACCGAGCCCGTCCGTGATCGTCGCGTTTTCGCAGTGGACGACGAGAAGGCCGTCCTTCTTCGCGATTTCGCGGGCGCCCTGATAGAGCTCCCAGTCAGTCACGTTCTTGAAGTCGCCGGGCTTGCCGGAACCGCAGGTCGCGACGAAGGCCTTGAAGGCGGCAACGCCGGCGTCCGCGAGGGGCGCGAGGTCGGCAAGGTTCCAGGGAACGAGGCCGCCCATCGGGGCATAGTCGACCCAGCACTGGTCTTCGGCGGACTTGAGCTTGATTTCAAGGCTCGGAATATCCGTCGTGCAGGGGATCTGGTTGAGGGGCATCTCGACGAACGAGGTGATGCCGCCGGCAGCCATGGCCTGCGTGCCCGTGCGGTAGCCTTCCCATTCGGTGCGGCCGGGCTCGGAGAGGTGCATGTGAGGATCAACCATGCCGGGGAGAACATATTCGCCGGCAGCGTCGATTTCCTCGCGGGCAGGCTCTTCGATGCGGTTCGCAAGGCGAACGATCACGCCGTCCTTCACGCCGATGTCGAGAGACTCAACGGCTTCGGTGGTAACGACCTGGCCATTGCGGATGATGAGATCGAGCATTTGCTTCTTTCACTCCATTAGAAGTTGAGGCCGAGCTGCTGCTGCAGGTAGAGCGCGACGCAGCAGATGGCGCCGAGGATGAGCATCAGAGGCGTATAGAAGCGGATCCACTTCGTGTATTCGACCTTGGCGATCACGAGGGTGGCGATGAAGAAGCCGGAGGTCGGGAAGAAGATGTCCGTGAGCTGGCCGCCCCAGGCGTTGGCAGAAACGATGGCCTGCTGCGAAACGTCAAGGAGGGAGCCGAGCGGCGAGAGAATCGGCATCGTCAGAATGGTGAGGGCCGTGGCGCCAGGAATGAGCGCGTTGAAGATGGCCTGTTCCCAGAAGATGGCGATGGCGGAGAGCGCCGGAGGCGTCGTGGCGAGGAGCTGCTCGAGCCAGTAGACGATGGTGTCGGTAATGACGCCCTTGTCCATCACGACGGCGATAGCGGAGGCAACGCCGCAGAGGAGAGCGCCGACCATCAGGTCGCGCATGCCGGCATTGATGTCGTCGCAGATCTGCTGCGCAGTCTTGCCCGCGATGATCGCGGCGATGATGCCGATCGCGAGGAAGAGGCCACCGATCGCTTCAAAGCCGAGGTTCATCGAAAGGATGAGGTAGACGGCGATCGGGAACATGATGAGGCAGGAGACGCCCGCATAGACCTGACGCTGCGTGAACGTGAGCGCGGCGCCCTGCGTCTTTTCAGCTTCTTCCTGAGCAAACTGTTCCTTGAGTTCCTGGTCGGTATCGTACGTGAGGCTCTTCTTCGGGTCCTTCTTGACGCGGGCCGCGTAGAGCATCACATAAGCGATCGTGACGGCAACCGCGATCACGAGAACAACGGCGCGAAGACCGGAGCCCGAGAACATCGTGATCTGGGCAATCTGCTGACCCATGCCGACCGAACCCGGAATCGTGATGCCGAAGGTGAAGCCGATGCAGGGCGAAAGAAGCGCAACCGCGGTAGCGGTCATGCCGTCATAGCCGAGACGATAGAAGAGCGGGAGGAAGACCGGCAGATAGGCGAGCGAAAGTTCCGGCACGCCGATGAAGGCGGCGAGCATCGAGAGAACGATCATGAGCACCGGAGCCACGAGGAACTCGGACTGGCCGACCGCGCGGGAAAGGCGCTGAACGCCGAGGTCGATCAGGCCGGCGCGCTTGATGAGGCCCATGCAGGCGCCAACCATGAAGGTGAGGACGACGATGCCGGCGGCACGTTCAAAGCCGAACGGAATGGCCGTGATGATCTCAAGCCAGCCGGCAGGGTTCTGCGCGACGGCATGATAGGTGTTGGCTACGACGAGGTTCTGTACGCCGTGCGCAGTTTCAACGACCTGGCGATCGTACTGGCCGGCAGGAACAACGTACGTGAGCACTGCCATGAGAAGAATGAAGAGCCCGAGAATAATGTAGATGTCGGGCATCTTGAAGCCCTTCTTCTTGGGGGCTTGCTGCGAAGTATCCTGCTTCGGATTCATTTTGCGGTCCTGGGGGAGGGTTGATTTTTCCTCAGAATCCGCAACACACAGCTCTGGCGTAATCTGACAGACTATGAGGAAAATGGTTGACACACACAAAGCTTCGAGCCTCTTGATTTTTCCGACTATCCGCTTTGTTCAGGAAGCAATATAGGGTGTTGACCCTAAATCGCACGATGCCAGCGCACGTCAACTTACTGTCAAAATGCGCCACTCATGGTTGTTCCTCATGTCCCCCCGGGCGCATAAAAAAGCGCCTTTCCGAGCCTTCTCTGAAGACTCTGGAAAAGCGCTCTTTCAATGCGGCTCAATGCCCTGAGCGGAAGCTTTAGGACTTCGAACCTTCGATCAGAATGTTGACGCGCTCGCGCATGGTGTCGGCATCAACTGACCCGGTGTGCTTCCAGATGGGCTCGCCCTTGGCGTCATAGAAAATCTGCGCAGGCATCTGATCGATGAGGAAGACGTCCTCAATGCCGCGCCACTTGTCGATGTCGATCGTGACGAAGGCGGCGCGGTCGCCGTACTCCTTCTGCATCTGCTTCATGAGCTCTTCCATTTCCGGGCAGCTCGCGCACCAGGTGGCGCCGAAATCGACCACCGTCACCTTGCCGGGAACGGGGAACGGATACTTCGGGTCATAGTTGCTGTTTTCGGCGGAGCCTGCCGCATGCGCGAAGCCCGTCGAAAGAAGAAGGGCGGCGCTGGCTGCCGCACAGATAATCTCGCGTCTGAACATTTTTGCGTTCCCTCTCAAGAAAAAAGATGAATGGATTCAAGCGCTCTTCGGGCGCTCTTCGAGGCGCCCTTCCGCCATGTCGTAGAGCCGGGTCGATGCGTCGAGACTGAAGGTGTCGTGCGTCACCATCAGGACTGCCCCGCCCTTCTGAGCAATGGCGCGGAAAATATCGACAACGCCCCGGGCGCTTGCCGGATCGAGATTCGAAGTCGGTTCGTCGGCGACGATGACGTCGGGCGAGCACATGAGCGCGCGCGCGATTGCAACGCGCCTCAGTTCGCCGCCCGAGAGCGCGCTCGGGAACTGGCTCCCGAGATCCTTCAGGCCCACCTCTTCAAGAAGCGCCTCAGCCCTCCCCTCCGGCTCCGCATCTCTCTTTCCTGCCAGGTACCAGGGGAGACGAACATTGTCGAGGATGGTGAGGGTCGGAATGAGGCCGGCGCTCTGCGGCACATAGCCCACGTGAGCATTTCTGAGGCCGGAGCGCTTCGCGTCGTCGAGCTTCGAGATGTCTTCGCCCATGAGCGAAACCGTCCCCTCTGTCGGCGGCAGAAGCCCGACCAGGATATTGAGAAGCGTCGATTTGCCGGAACCCGAGCGTCCGAGGACGGTCACGAAGTCTCCGGACGAAACCTGAAGACATGCGCCTCTTAAAGCCCAGAAGGGGCGCCCGCCCCGTTCGTAGCGCTTCCCGAGGTCCCTTGCATCAATCAGCATGGTCATGATCAATCCCCTTCGCGAAGCGTCGTGTAGATGTCGCGATTCCCGATGCGCCAGGCAGTCGGGAGCGCCGCGAGCGGAACCGTCGCAATGCCGGCGGCAAGGCTTGCAATGAGTGCAAAGATCCAGGCTTCAGGCGCAGGGGCCAAATAGGGAAGCCCGATCGCGCGCGAAATGGCCGTGGAGAAGCTCGTAACCGCAATTGCGCCGATCAGCACGCCGGCACAGGAACCCGCCGTCGAAATCATGAAGGCTTCCGACATGACGATGCGGATCACGCGGGAGCGCGAGGCGCCCAGCGCCCTCAGCGTCGCAAATTCACGCTGCCGTTCGCTGAAGGCAAAGAAGTAGACGATCAGCATGATGAGGGCTGCAATCACCCAGAAGCCGCCCGCTGCGGAATACATCACCGCAACGATCTTCTGGAGCTTTGCCGACGTGTCGCTCATCATGTTGGACGCAAAGACGAAATTCACGTTGGCGCCGAGCCCGAGCTCGTCAAAGAGTCCGTCCGAAACCGTAATCGGGTCAACGCCCGGATTGACGCGCACAAGGATCGAGGAGAGGCTCTTCGCAATTTCATCCTTCTTTTCGGGAGAAGCGATTTCGCCGAGCTTTCTCGCCGCCTCAATCGTCATGAAGATGGACGAATCGAATCCCATGCCGGTTGCCGCCAGGCGCCCGACGATTTTGAACTTCTGCCCGTAGAAGGTGAGCTCCGACCCGATGTCGCCGAAGATATAGTCGCCGACGATGACTTCATTGCCTTCAAGAGGCTTCTCGGCCGCCTTCCTGAGCCACGGCGCCACGACGAAGTCCGTCTTCTCGTCAATGCCGATCAGCTGCACCTTCACGGAGCAGCACTGGGCGTCAAGAGACGAAATGAAGAGCTGCCCCGAGGCCTGCGCGACGCCCGGGAGCTTTCTCACCGTGTCGAGGAGCTTTGCATCGAGATAAAAGGTGGACGGCTCCGCCCTCAGAATGACGCTTTCGATCTTCTTCCCCTCGCCCTGCGGCACGACGAGAAGATCTGCACCCATGCGTGCGGAAAGAGATTCAATGCCGGCCTGAAGATTGGCCGCAATCATTGAACCCGAAAAAAGCATGAAGGTGAAGACGGCGGCAATGAGCGCGAGCGAAAGCGAACGCAGGGGCTTTTGCGAAACGTTGGCGGCCGCAATGCGAAGCGTCGTGATCGGTGTCATATGAGAATGGCTCCCTTAAAGTCAGCGGCCGAATCTCAGCGCGCAAGCTTTGAGAGGCGCCACATTTCAGCGAGCGCAGCGAGAGCGATAAGGGCGCCCGCAACGAGAATGGTCGGCTGCGTCACGGCGTGGCATCCCATCATCGGATTGGGGCACGGTCCGATCAGAACTGTCGCAAGCGCCATCTCAAGCATTGCCGTGAAGATGATGCCGGCAAGCGCGCCGATCGCGGCTCCCGCAGAAGGCGAAAACATCATGACGACGCCCAGAGCCGCGATGACGAGCGAAGCGCCCGCCGCAGCGCGGGTCATCCAGACGCACTTCATCACCATTTCGGTGTGGCAGTGCGGCAGCCACCAGAAGAGCGCCGCAGCCAGAACGAGACCAACCGCAGTCATCACGATGCTGCTCACAAATGCGGGACGAGATTGCGACATTTCAGGACTTCCTTCAAAAAAAGAACGCTCCGGGCAAAAAAGGCTTTTCCCCGGAGAAAACATGGCTGCACCCGAGGTGCCGGCTTTTACTGCTGCTTGGCGGCCTCGCGCTTCAGGCGAGCCGCCTCAATGCCGCGGTCCTTGCGGCCGAGACCTTCAAATTCGTAGCCGTTCTGCACCCAGCCCTGAATGCCGTCGGGCATGAGGTACACGTTTTCGTAGCCGAGCTCAATCACTCTGAGAGAAGCCTCAAAGGAGACATTGCAGAGACGGTTGATGCAGTAAAGGATGATGAAGGAATTCTTCTTGTCTGCAGGAAGAAGCTTCTCCCACCCTTCCACATTGGCGTGGATCGATCCCTTCAGATGGCTCTGCTCGTAGATGTCCTCGGGGTTGCAGTCAAAAACGTACACGCCGGGCTTGCCGAGATTCTTTGCGACGCGGGCAAGGGAGAGCGGAATCGGCTGGCGCTGCTGCACCTGGGGAGCGGCGCTTTCCGCCGCCGCTGCGGAGCCCGAAAAGCCCGTGGCTGCAAGAAGCGCCGCACAGAGAGCGGCGAGACAGGTTGTCTTCATCATGGGGGTCCTGGAGGAGAGATAACACTCTGAAAAATGACCCCTCGAGCGTATCAGCAGAAGATTAAGCGGGCGTTATGCAAAACCATTTTCCGCCTCGGAAATGAAGATCATTATTAACATAGGCACAAAATAGTTGACAACTGGCTACGGTTATGTTATAATTGATAAATGAGTTATGAAGATAAAACCACCACAACCCTCGACGGCCG
>NZ_WEHX01000097.1 GCF_009183815.1 Sutterella seckii
GGCCGCGGCTCGGAAGCTCAGGAAGGCGCTGAAGGCCAGTCGGCTCAGCCGGCAGAACCTCAGGGTCTTGCCGCCGAAGTCGCCCAGCAGCCCGTCTGGACGCCTGCCGCGGAACCGCTCGTGCAGATCGAGACCAAGTCCGCAGTTTCTCAGGCCGTTGAAGGCGCCTTTGCCGGCGCTCAGACGGAGGGCAATGCCCACGACGGCGAACGCCGCCGCAGCCGCCGCTCGAGAAAGCCCCGTACGGAAGCCCAGGCAGACCGCATTCCTGAGGCGAAGGAAACGAAGGAAGGCGCTGCCGCTCCCTCGCCCGTCCTCGCTGAAGTGATTTCGCTCGACGAAGGCATCGTTGAGGGCGATAAGGCTGCGGATGAGGCCGCTCAGCGCGCCGAGGTTCGCGAGGAGAAAAAGTCCGAAGAACCTCAGCAGGAAGCCGCCGTAGAAGCCGTGAAGGCGCCCGAACCCGAGGAGAAGCTCATTCAGATCGAGACCCGCAAGGCTCCTGAAGCTGCTCCCGAGGCTCCTGCTCCTGAAGCGGTTCCTGAAGCAGCTCCCGCAACGGCGCCTGAAGCGCCGGCTGAAGCCGCTGCTCCTCAGGAGGAAGCCCCTGCCGAACCCGCAGAGGAACCGCAGGCCGAAGAGACGGCATCCGCTGGCTCCATCGCCGACGGCCTTGAGGAGAACCTCCGCTCCGCGGGCCTCGTGCAGGTCCACACCGCGAAGCCCTCGGCAGCTACCGGCTACGAACCCGTGGTTCAGCCCGGCCGCGTGATCGAGCACGCTGCGGCTGAAGCCGAGGAAGGTCCTCTCACGCAGGTTCACACGAAGCCCGAGCTCTGCCGCCCGGTCGACTATGCGCCCGTCATCCAGCCGGGCCGCAAGGTCGAATCGAGCGCTGAAGCCGCTCAGGCTGAAGTGCTCGTGCAGGTGGAAACGAAGAAGAACTAAGGATTAAACCCTGTTCTTTTTGCTGCGCCCCGAATGTTCATCACATTCGGGGCGTTTTTATATGCGCCGGATGCAGCATTCACGCGATGCACGGTCTACTCTGATGGAACCCATTCGTGTGACGAGGATGCCGGAGCGCATTCATCTCGGAATCTCCGGGACCTCCTCCCTCACAACTCGCACGTCTTCTTAAGAGGAGTTTCATCCATGACCCGTTTTCCCAAGGCTCTTCTCGTGCTCGCGCTTGCGGGCGTCGGCGCTGCTGCTTCAGCCGCCGAAATCACCGTGAGCGTTTATTCCGCCTTCACGACGCTCGACCCCTACGATGCAAGCGACACGCTCTCGCAGAACGTTGCCAAGTCCTTCTATGAAGGCCTCTTCGGGTTCGACAAGGACATGAAGCTTCAGAACGTCCTCGCCGAAAGCTATGAAGTGAGCGACGACGGCCTCGTCTATACCGTGAAGCTCCGTAAAGGCGTCAAGTTCAGCGACGGCGAACCCTTCAACGCCGCTGCGGTCAAGGCGAATTTCGAGCGCGTCATCAATCCCGACAAGCACCTCACCCGCTACACGCTCTACAAGAACATCGACCGCATTGAGGCGGTCGACGAATACACCGTCAAATTCCATCTGAAGGAAGCCTTCTCCGCCTTCGTCAACCAGCTCGCGCATCCGAGCGGCGTGATGATGTGCCCGAAGATTCTCGATCTCCCGAAGAAGGACATTGCCTTCAACCCCTGCGGCACCGGCCCCTACACGCTTGAGAAGTACAACCCTGCCGAGTACCTCATCGTGAAGAAGAACCCGAACTACTGGCAGGCGGGGCTGCCGAAGCTCGACCGCATCAATTTCCGTCCGGTTCTTGAAGACGCCACGCGCGTTGCGATGCTGCGCACGGGCGAAGCCCAGTACTGCGACGTGGTGCCGCCCGAACAGGTCGAGCGCCTGAAGGAAGCGAAGGACATCGTCGTCGAGGTCGCGCCCTCGATCGTTCAGCGCCAGATCTACCTCAACAACACGAAGAAGCCCTTCAGCGACGTCCGCGTGAGAAAGGCCCTCAACTACGGCCTCAACAAGGAAGCGCTCGTCAAGGTCCTCTTCAAGGGCTATGCGGCGCCTGCCACGGGCGTCGCGCCCCAGGGCATCGACTACGCCACGCAGTTCGGCGCCTGGCCCTACGACGTCAATAAGGCGAAGGAGCTCCTCAAGGAAGCGGGCTACCCCAACGGCTTCACGGCCACTCTCTGGGCGGCTTCGAACTCTTCCGCCAACCAGAAGCTTCTGCAGTTCCTGCAGCAGCAGTATTCCCGCATCGGCGTGAAGCTTCAGGTCCGCGCTCTGGAAGCCGGCCAGCGCGTTTCGCTCGTGCAGTCGGTGGGCCCCGAGAAGAGCCAGATGGAAATGTTCACCTGGGGCTGGTCGGCCTCAACCGGCGAACTCGACTGGGTGCTTCGTCCGCTCCTTGCCACCTCGAGCTTCCCGCCCGCCAATTCCAACTACGCCTACTACAGCAATCCGAAGGTCGACAATGCGCTCGTGGCTGCTCTGAAGACCACCGACCGCACCACGAAGCAGAAGATCTACGACGAAGCGCAGAAGATGATTTGGGATGATGCCCCGTGGGTCTTCCTCACGGTCGACCATGACATCTCCGCGCACGCGAAGAACCTCGTCAACTTCCACAGCCTTCCCGACGGCGGCTTTGAATTCCTCCGTGCGGAACTGAAGTAATTCGTCTGCGTCATTCTGATTGAATTAGGCATCGCCCCGGCATTTCCTTTTGCGAAGCGCCGGGGCTTTTCTTTGCGTCATTTATTGGCTGAAGAGCGGGTTAACATAGTGTTGTGAATCGTTTTTCCCTGAGGACAAGAGACCATGCCGCTGCTCAACACTTCCCGCATTGCCGCCGCCTTCGCGCTTGCCGCAAAAGTGCATGAAAGCCAGAAGCGCAAAGGCACTTCAATTCCCTACATCTCGCACCCAATGGCTGTTGCCTCGCAGGTTCTCGTCTGGGGCGGCACGGAAGACCAGTTCATCGCGGCGCTCCTGCACGACGTGCTCGAAGACGGCGGCGTCGAATATGCCGAATCGATTGAAGCCGATTTCGGACCCAATGTGCTCCGGATCGTCAAGGCGCTCTCCGACGCGCTCCCGAAGGCTGGCGAAAAGAAGAAGCCCTGGGTTGAGCGAAAGACCGAATATCTCGCGCACCTCGCTCAAGCCGACGACGAAGTGCTCCTCGTCTCCGCCGCCGACAAATGGCACAACCTCACCTCGATCCGGGACGATCAGCGCAAGGTCGGCGATGAGGTCTTCAGGCGGTTTGTGGGGTCGACGCCCGTCATGGAAGAGAAAAAGCGCCTCACGCTCTGGTACTACCGCGAAGTTGTGCGGATTTATCTCGAGAGAGGCGTCGCGGGGGCGGACGCGCTCGAGCGCCTTCTCCGGGAAGTCGAGGACGATGCAGCTCCTGAGCTTCGGGCTTAAGAAAGAGAAATAGGAAGACAGTCCGACAGGAAGCTTCCATTTGAAATCCCCGCACCTGAAACGACGCGGGGATTTCTGTTTTCGAAGGTATTCCCGTCAGTCGTTTTTGACGTCGTAGTGGAGCCAGACGGCGCCGCCCTCGAGCGTCTCATTGTCGAGAAGCCTGAGGTGAGCTCCGGCGCCCGGCATCTGATCTGCCGGCGCCTTGACGCCGAAAATCGCCGCGGAACCAAAGAGCGCATCAAGTCCCGGATAGACGATCACTGAAATCTCGTCGATGAGTCCGGCCGTCAGGAAGGCGCCGTTGATGATGCCGCCGCCCTCGAGGAGAAGCGTCTTCGCATCAAAGAGCTCTTCGAGGGCTTTGAGCGCAGGCGCGAACTTTTCGCGGTTGCTTTCGCCCTCGCCCTCAAAGACGTAGGAGACGCCGGCGGCGCGGAGCTTCGCGAGGTGGCTTTCCGCAACCCTGGGCCCGAGAACGAGGACCAGATGCTCGCCCGTGGGGAGCGCATTGATTTCGGGAAGGAGCTTTCCCTTCGGGTCGATCGCCACTGCGATCGGACGTCCTTCGCGGCTGCCGACGAAAGCGGGGGATGCGGGCGCATCCGCGTCGCGAAGGGGCGCCGGGTCGCCTTCCTTCACCTCTTCGCAATAGTCCGACATCGTGGTTCTGCCGACGATCCAGCCCTGAGCGGGAAAACGCTTCGCCGCGCCTTCGTAGAGCGTCGTAATGTCCGCCGGTTCCTGAGGCGCACCCCAGCGGGAGGGATAGAGTCGCCCGTCGACGGACGAAATCATGTGGCAGATGATCTTCATTTTTGCTTTGTTCCCATGCATGGCGCTTTTTAAGAATTTTCAGAAAAGCGCCGAATCTTCAGTCTGATCCTTTTCGGACTTAGCCGCTTCGCGGCCGGCGATGCGTCCGAAGACGAGCGCATCGAGGAGCCCACAGGAACCGAGGTACCCCACGCCGTGAAGTCCCCCGGTGATTTCGCCTGCGGCGTAGAGATGCGGAATCGGCTGGTCGTCCTCAACCGAGAGGACGCGCGCCCTCAGGTCGATCGCGATCCCGCCCGAGCAGCTCAGGACCTTCGCCGTAAGGGGCGCCGCATACCAGGGCGCTTCGCCCATGGGCTCCGCCCCCTTCTCAATCCGCCTTCCCATACGATCATAGAGGTCGCCCTTCAGAACCGATTGCGAATAAGCCGCAATTTCCTGCCTTAAGCTCTCAAGCGGCATTTCAAGCTCGTCGGCAAGGCTTTCGAGCGTTTCGAATTCCGTCACGTAGCCGCGGGCGACGAGCGTCTTCACGTCTTCCTCAGTGAAGATTCCGGACCGGGGATGACGCACGGCCCGGGCGTCCGCGATCGCGATCAGGTCGTGCTCCCGGCGAAGGGCGTCGAAGACTGCGTTCGTGCGGTCGACGGAACTCCCCATTTCGTTCGTGAAGCGCTTTCCCGTTTTCCGCTCGACCCAGATCCCCTGGGCACCCGCGCAGTAGCGCGTGAACTGCCATCCGGTTCCCCAGCCTTTTTCGTCGGGGTTTGCATCCGGAATGCAGGAGATGTACTGGAGATGAATGATCCAGGCGCCGATTTTCGCGGCTGCGCGGAGCACCTCCGCGGTGCTCCCGGGCTGGGTCGTCGTGCCCACGCGCTCCGAAAGCCTGGGGTTGCAGAATTCCCTGAAGTCGATGTCGGCGCCGAAGCCGCCCGCCGCGAGAACGACGCCGTATCGGGCGCGCCAGCGCATGAGGGCTCCCGAGCGGACGTTCCGAGCGAGGACGCCCAGCACGACGCCCTTCGGGCTCGTCACGATGCGCTCGACCTTCATCCCGACCTCGAACCGGGCGCCGAGCGCCCGAGCGCGTTCGTAGAGCGGAATGATGAGCCCGGCGCCGCTTCCGCTTCCGATGACGGAGGCTCTCGCGACGCTCGCCTCTATCTCTTTTTCGAGATGATCGGGCTTCCAGCTGACGCCGAGCTCCTTTTCGGTCCATTCGTAGGTCTCGAGCGCCTTCTCCGCCATGAGCCGGATGCGGCCCGGATGTCCGCAGTAGCTTTCCTTCAGCATGTCCGCGGCGAAGCGCTCAGGCGAATCGGCAATGCCGAGCTTCTCCTGCACGGGCGTCCCCGGCACCGACATGAGCCCCTGCGAGATTCCGGAGTTGCCGCCGATGCTTCCCATCTTTTCGAGCACGATGACGCTCCTTCCTGCTTTTCTCGCCTCAACGGCGGCGGCAAGGCCTGCTGCGCCCGAGCCCACAATCAGGACGTCGGCAGCGGTTTCCGGGAGCCCGGGAAGATTCTCCGGAAAGCTCCCGAAGCCGGTTTCCGGAGAGGGCAGCCTGGCGCCGGCCTCCCCGGCGGGGAGGAACGGCCAAAGGGAGGCCCCTGCAAGGATTCTTCTGCGGCGCATTACTTTTCCTCCCTGAGGATGCGCTTCACGCTCCTCACGGCCTGAGCAATTCCGGAAGCGCCCTTGACGCCGAGCTTTCGGCAGACCTCTCCTCGATGCACCTGCACGGTCTTCACCGATATGCCTCCGAGGCGTTCGCCCACCTCGCGGTTGAGAAGCCCCTCGGCAATAAGTTCAGCCACCTCGCGCTCGCGGTCCGTGAGGCTCTGCCAGCGTGCGATTTCTTCGCCCGGGTTCTTTGACGGAGCGCTCGAGCGCTCCACCGCGCTCACGATCGCTTCCATCAGGCGCGCCCGGTCCGCCGTCTTCTGAATGAAGGCGGCCGCTCCCCGCCGCATCGTGTCGACCGCCATGTCGAGGTCTCCGTGGGCGGAGAGGAAAACAATCGGCAGCGTCATCCCGCGGCGATTCATTTCCTCCTGGAGCTCTAGCCCCGTCATGCCGTCCATCTGAACGTCAAGGAGCAGACACCCGGGCCGGGAGGGCGAATCTTCCCTGAGAAACGCCTCGGCGCTCGGATACATCGCGCATTCGAATCCTTCCTGCCTCAGCATGAAGGCAAGCGACTCGCGCATTCGCTCCTCGTCGTCGACGATGCGGATGAGGGGCGGTTCATTGGTTTGAAAAGCATTCATCGGTTCTCTCCTCTCCCGCTTGAGGTACTTTTCGCGTCCTTCGAATTCATGACCGGAAGCACTACAACTGCCGTAATGCCGTCGCCGCCCGAGCGCTCGAAGGAGAGCCTCCCCACGCAGTTTTCAGCGAGCGTGCGCACAATGGAAAGCCCGAGCCCAAGGCCGCCGGGCTTCGTGGACTTGAGAAGGCGCTTCCCGAGCGCGTCAAAGGCATCGTCCGAAATCCTCGGACCATTGTCCGAGACATGGAGCTCGAGCGTCGCTTCAGAGGCGGGGCTTCCCGGTATGCGGAGAAGCTCAACGAATACGCGCGGATCCTCAACGTTTTTGGCGGCATCGACCGCATTGGCAAGAAGGTTGATGATGATGAGCTCGAGGTCGAGGGGATCAATCCAGACCTCTCCCCGGTCGATCCGGCCGAAAACGATCCGCGCAAGCCTTCCGCGGCGGGTGGCGCGAAACTGCGTCACCGCATCGTGAAGGGCGTCGGAAAACTCAACCGCACGCCTCTCTGAGCGCCCCTGACTGTAGGTCCGCACGCGGTCGATGATGGCGGCAGCGCGCCCGGCCTCATCGTTGATGGATTCAACGGCCTTTGAGACCTCGTCGAGCGTTTCCGGCTCATCCTCGATCATGCGGATGGTTCCGCGCGAAAGATTCTGAATGACCGCCAGGGGCTGCTTCATCTCATGCGCGACGATGGAGGAAATCTGCCCGACGGCGCCCGCGCGCTGAAGCTGATCGAGGCGCTCGGTCATCTCGCGGGCATGGCGCTCGGCCGCCTGCTGTCCGGCATGGACGCGCTCAAGCTCCTCCGTTCTTCTTCTCACAAGCTTTTCGAGAATCGCGCTGTGGGCGAGAAGCCCCAGGAGCGCAACAATGGCAACAAGAATGAAGGGCCGGTACTCGTCCCAGACGCGCGAAAGCGTCCACTCGCGCAGATACGCATAGGCGCCGATCCGGAGCGTCTTCATCAGGTCCGTGTAGCTCGACGTGTTGGTCGAGACCGTCCAGTACTGTCCCCAGGCATTCGCGGGCTTGGTAAGAAGCACCGCCGTCACGGCGCGGGCGGCATCCTGGGAGAGCCTTTCCGACGCGGCCACGGTCCACCCCGGATAGAGCGCCGTCGAATGCCGGCAGGCGAGGCCGTCGCCGCGCTTCGCGTCGAGCACGCGGATTTCCGCTTCAAAGGTGCGGTTCCCGGCCTTCCAGAGGTCTTCGAGGAAGCACCCGCGAAGAATCCCCGCATCCGCACGGCCCGAAAGAACGTGCGAAAGCACTTCCTTCATGCGAAGCCTCGGCACCGTCTGAATGCTCCCGAAAAAATCATCCGGATCGGCATTTAGCCGCGCCACCTCGCGCTTCACTTCGAGAATGCCGGGAGAAGGCTCGTCGACGACCGCCGCAACGCGCTTTCCCCTGAGGTCCCTGAGCGTCTTCAGATCCTCCCGGTCGCGCCGCACGATGAGGGCGGCGCCGAGCGAACGGCTCGAGTCGGGCGCCGCGTCCGAAACAATGCTCGCGAGCTCGTGAAGCGAATGGGGAGCGCTGAAGGCAAGGAATGCGGCGGGCGCCACCACGAGGTCGACATTTTTCGCGGCCACGGACTTTTCAAGGGCCTCGGCCGACAGAAAGTGCACGGAAAACCGGTACTCGGGGAGCCGCCAGGCAAGGTAGCGGATCGATTCGTCGACGAAGGCGCCGTCGTACCAGGGCGGCGAATAGGCAAGGAACCCCACGCGCACCTCCTGAACACCGGCAGGACCTTCTTCCGTCCGGGACTGCGGCGTCCCCGCCGGAGCGGAAAATGTTGCGCGGCTCACGGCGTCGGCGCCCGAAGAAGGCGCGGCGGCTCCTCCCTCTGCCCCGGCCGGCAGAGAGATGGCAAGAGAAAAAAGGATGCCGAGCATCCTCAGGGGTATTGGTCTCATCCGCATGATGACGAAGTCTAGCCGCCTCTTCCCGGGCTTTTGAAGATCTCTTTTTCCGCGCGGGAAATCGGGTAGGAGGCATGGGATTAGTTCCCATGCCGTCCTCCCACACCACCGTACGTACGGTTCCGTATACGGCGGTTCCTAGTATCAAGGCTTAA
>NZ_WEHX01000098.1 GCF_009183815.1 Sutterella seckii
GCAACTAACCTTTAGATTTCAGTTAGTTGCCTTAAATCAAAACTAAGCCGGGATATGAATTTCTTTCAGACTCTGTTAACGGATTCCTGGGAATTCACGTGGTACGAAAGCGGCGGACAGCCGACACTTCTTTTGAAGTATCTGAAGAGCCATGCTCTCACGTCTCCCGACTTGTTCGACCGCCCGATTGGAATCACGCTGGATGAACTCTCAGCATCCCGAAATGTCAACGACTTGTCAGTTACGGCACTGCTTGTCCAGGCAGGATATCTCACCATCAAAGACCAGCTTAATGCTGCGGAAGTCGAGCTCGGGTACCCGAACCAGGAAGTAAGGCTTTCAATTGCCAGGCTCTATGCGGACGAGATGCTCCGGAACGTTAATCGACTTGAGGTCGGCGTATCGCGGCTTGAAAAAATGCTCGATTGCGAAAATGTTGATACCGTTGTCAACCACTTCAACGCAGTTCTTAACGCGATTGATTATCGGCAGTTCCCTATCCGAGACGAAGCTTCCTGCCGCAGCCATATCGAAGTTCTTCTGATGGGCGCCGCCATGGCAACGGATGTTGAGAAGCATTCTGCCCTGGGGCGAAGCGATCTTGAGGTTCGTACACAGAATCGTCACTGGGTATTCGAATTCAAGTTTGCTAGGAAAGCCAGCGAAGTTTCGAGGTTTCTTGCGGAAGCGGCGGAACAGCTCCTCACACGCCGATACGGCGAAGCGCCTCATGGCCGAGAACTCATCCGCGTTGCGCTGGTCTTTGACGCCGAAAAACGTGCATTCACGGCGTGGGAAAGTGTTTGAAAAATCCAAAAGCGGCCTCCGTCAGGGAGGCCGTGAGAATAAAGACAATCAGCCGAAGAGCTTCGTGAGGTGCGCTTCCCAGCGCTTCATGTCGGCTTCAATGGTCGGGTGCTTGAAGACGTCGTTGACCATGAAGCTTTCGCAGGGCTTCATTCCGAGGAATTCGAAGGTCTTGTGGAGCGGCATGAAGAGGCCGTCGATGCCCTTGCCTTCGAAGAACTGGTCGGGATCGGTGAAGGCTTCAAGAGGCGCGTTCCAGGTCGAGGAGAGGAGGTAGCGCTTCGAGGTGAGCTTCCCGCCCGTACCGTACTTCTTCTGCGGATCCTTGCGGCTTCTGCCGTCGCCGCCGCAGAGAATCGGGTCGACGAAGACGTCGTCTTCGTATTTCTTAAGCTGCCAGGGCGTGCTCATCCACCAGCCCGGCGTCTGAACGATGACGGCGTCCGCACGCAGAATCTTCTCGGCCTCCTCGGCATTGTCCCAGCCGTTCTCAAGGCGCGTCTCTTCGACAGAGTGGCCGAGCTTCTTGAGTGTTTCGCGGGCCTTCTCCACCATGGCGGCCGAAAGCGTGCCGCCGTGTCCGAAGTGGGTGCAGCCGGCATTAATGATCAGAAATTGCATATTCCTTCCTTTTTAACCTGGATGTTTCGAAGCCTTCCGCAATCGATGAGAAGGCTTCGAAACTCGACAGTGTTGAACGCCCTCATCTTAATCTAGGGGTTAACCCTTTTCAGAAAATGAGAGCAGAAAAAGGCAGAAACGAGGCAGTTTCAGGCAGGTCGGCACTCACCTGCTTTCGATCTTCTTCTTCCTTTCCGGGAGCTGCGCGAGGACGACGGCAACCGCCATCAGCACGCAGCCGAGACCTTCGCGTGGGGTGAGGATTTCATTGAGAACAACCCAGCCCGCAAGCACGGAAAAGACGGATTCGAGCGAGAGAATGAGGCTCGCAGCGGTTTCGTTCATGCCGCGCTGACCCACGATCTGAAGCGTGTAGGCGATGCCGTTGCTCATGATGCCCGCCCAGAGAATGGCGGGGAGCGCCGCCATGAAGCCCGACATCGTCGGATGCTCGAAAAGCATCATGCTCGTGAAGGCAATGATGGAGCCGAAGAAGAACTGCATCATCGAGAGTTCGATCCCGTTCACTTTCGTCACGAATCGCGAGATCACGAGGATGTGAAGCGAAAAGACGATGGCGCAGAGGAAGATGTAGGCGTCGCCGAGCGCGATCGAAAAGCCTTCAGGAGGAAGACAGAGAAACCAGAGACCGGCGACTGCGATGGCGACGGCGAGCCAGAGCGTGAGCCGCGACTTCTGCCCCAGGAAAAGACCGATCAAGGGCACGAACACAATGTAGAGCGCGGTGATGAAGCCGGCTTTCCCGACTTCCGTGTCGTGCACGAGTCCGAACTGCTGGAGCGCCTCGCCGCCGAAGAGGCAGAGGCCGCAGAGAAAGCCCCCGAGGATGAGGTTCCGGCGGTACTCGGGCGAGCGGCGGCGTTCCGACTCGTCGGGCTGCGAGGCTGCGAGGCGCTTTCGCAGCATGGCGACGATGGGAAGCAGAAAAACGAAACCGAGCGCCATGCGGCTTGCCGTGAAGGTGTAGGGGCCGACCGACTCCATGCCGATCGACTGGGCGACGAAGGAGCAGCCCCAGATGAAGGCTGTGATAAGAAGCAGCCCCGACTGGCGGAGTTCGAAGAGAAGGTTGGGATTAGACATCGCTCAGGATGATGTGGGGAAAGGAAGCGTCGAAACCCGACAGTCTAGCGAACCGCAGTCAATGCGGGCGTCCGCGATATTTCGGCCGTGATGAATTTTCACCCGAGATCAGCTAAAATCCGCCCCAACTCCGCAGGGGAGTAGCTTGAAGGGCGCTTGGATTCAATTTCCCGGGAATCCCGGCAGCCTTTTCGGTCGTCAACATACTTGAGATATTTCCCATCTCATGGCGGCTGAATGAGACCCCGGAGGAATCGTTCCGCTAAAAGAACGGCGCAAATTAATAAGCGCCCGACGGAATGAATTCCCTCTCATAAGCAAGACCTGCGGCGCGGACTCGCTTGCAGACGCTTTAAACCCAGGAAAGGGAGCGGCCTGCGGCACAAGCGATGCCTGCCGCGCCGCACGTCAGCGTGCATTTCCCTTGCCGCGTCGAGCCGCTCCGACCCCAGGAAAATGCTCGAAACCCTCCAGACCATACTGCTCTCCACGGGCGTTGTCGCCGCCGCGGAAATCGGCGACAAAACGATGCTCCTTGCCGTCGTTCTCGCTGCACGCTTCAGAAAGCCTCTGCCGATTATTCTCGGCATCTTTGCCGCAACCTTTCTCAATCACGCCATTGCGGGCGCGCTCGGCGCCGCACTCGCGAGCTTCATCAGCGCGGATCTTTTGAGATGGATCCTGATCGTCTCCTTCATCGCCATGGGCATCTGGATTCTCATTCCGGACAAAATCGAGGAGGATGAGTCCCATGACCGCATGAAGCGCTTCGGGATCTTTACGACGACTGTCGTGCTCTTCTTCCTCGCGGAAGTGGGCGACAAGACCCAGGTGGCGACGGTGGCGCTCGCCGCCCGCTATCCCCTCGAAGCCTTCTGGGTGATCTGCGGCACGACTCTGGGCCTCATGATCGCTGACGCCCCTGCGGTCTTCATCGGCAACAAGCTTGCCGACAAGATCTCGATGAAGCTGATGCGCCGGATTGCGGCGGTCATCTTCTTTGTCCTTGCTGTTGTGGCCTACCTGGAAGGCTGACGCGGATTTCAGCCTCTTTTTGCGCTCCCGAGCCTCAGCGTCTGCAGAACGGCAAGGAGCGCAAAAACCGCGCCGCCCCAGAAGGCGGCTTCCGGGCCGAAGTGATCCCAGAGAAGGCCTGCCACAATGCCGGCAATGAGGATCGCCGCGCCGCTCGCGAAGCTGAAAATTCCGAATGCGGTGGCGCGCTTCTCTGCCGGGGCGGCCTCCGCGATGAGAAGCGAAAAAATGCCCTGCGTGGCGCCCAAGTGCAGTCCCCAGAGCACCGTGCCGGCGATGATGCCGGCGGGCGTGGAAAAAAGCGCCATGACGACGTCCGCGGCGGCAAGAAGGATGAGCCCGAGGGCGAGAAGGTGCGCGGGTTCAAGCCTGTCGGCGAGCTTTCCCATCGGGTAGGACGAGAGCGAGAAGACGAGATTCATCCCGACCATTAGGAGCGGCACCGCTCCCGTCGGAATGCCGCAGTCGCTCGCCCGCAGCACGATGAAGGCGTTGGAGAACCTCGCGAGAGAAAAGACGACGCCAAGGATCACGACGCCGGTAAAAAAGGGCGAACGCATCGCGAGGAAGTCCCGGATTTTTCTCGGCGGTTCCTTTAATGGAGCGCCCGCATCGGCGCCGTTTTCAACGCCGAAGATGATCATCAGGATGCAGAGAATGCCGGGTATGAGCGCAATCCAGAAAATTTCCCTCAGATCCGCATCGGCGAAAAAGAGAAGGAGACTTGCGATCGCAGGACCCACGAAGGCGCCGGCGGCGTCAAGCGACTGCCTGAGCCCGTAGGCTGCGCCCCAGAGCTTTCTGGGCGTGACGGCGGCAACGATGGCGTCCCTTGGCGCGCCCCGGATTCCTTTGCCGATTCGGTCCATGAAGCGGGCGAGAAAGACCACTCCGATTTGGTCTGCGGCAGCAAAGAGGGGCTTTGAGAGAACGCCCAGACTGTAGCCGAGGAGCACAAGGAGCTTATGGTTTTTGAATCGGTCAGCGATGGCGCCCGAGAAAACCTTTGTGATCAGCGCCGTGCCTTCGCCAACGCCTTCGATGAGGCCGATCATCACGGTGCTCGCGCCGAGCGTTCCCGCCATGAAGAGCGGCAGGAGCGCATGAATCATTTCGCTCGAGACGTCCATGAGAAGGCTCACGAATCCGAGCGCCCAGACGGTGCGGGGAATGGCGGCGCGGGGCTTTGCGGCGGGCTCTTTCTGATTCTTGACGGGAAGCGGTTCGGGGATGGATTTCATGGCGGAAAGCTGCGCCGCAGCCGGTGCAGAGGCAATGCAAAAATGATCCTGAAAGGAGCATTCTCGAACACGGGCGTCAAAAACGAGTCAAAAGAGCCAGCTTGCAGTCGTTGGGGATTCAATCAATTTCACGCAGTTTGCCGCCGCCCACTTCGCACTCCTTTCCGCAGAAGACGATGCCGTATGCGTAGTACTTCCGGCACCGCATCCTGCGGAGGCACTCGGCGTACTTCCTCTCGTCAATCTGTTTCAAGGCATTGTCGACGGCATTGAGCATGTCTTCCGGATGAGCCGCGCGCCTGATTTCAATCACTACGCCGAAGCGATTCGGGTTGTTACCGGAGGAGAAGACAATATCGGCGCAGCCGTCGCCCGATTCTGCATTCGACTGAAAGTCGTTGATGCGGTTACTGGCGCAGGCAAAAAGCGCTGAGAGGAAATCATGGCAACAATTTTCTGCCGGTGCTATGGCAGCCGTATCCCGCAAGGAAACATAAATGCGGAGCAGCGGCGCGAGGACGTCGGCCATGCCCGAAGCATTTCCCCAGGCCGCAGCCTCTGCAAGCTTCAACCCGTGAGCAGCGAAGGAGCGATTTTCGATCGAGAATCGTGCCTGCACGCGGTTTCTGAAAGTGTCCCGGATTTCTTCATTGGGAATGCGGAGCAGATATTTCCTGTCCCCAACGGGCTTCGCAATCGCGAGGCAGCCGGTGAAGAGGAGAAGCGTCCAGAAGTCTTCAGATAGATGCCGATTGATGTCGGAATGGCGGAGCTCCTGGTTGATCCGGATTTCTATGCTTCCGCCGTCTATCAGCGTCTGCATCCGCTCCGCGTCCCTTTCTGTCAGAAAGCTCAGAAACTCATCAATGACGTCGCAGCGGCTCGAGCTCGAATCTAGCCGGAAATTGCCGGGCTTAAAGATCCCTGGGATCTGCGCTTGCCAGTGCCTTCTCACAAAAGTTGAGCAGATCCTGCGGACAAAAAATCTCACTGGATCCGAAACAGTAGCCGCCATACCAATGCCTGACGTCTTCCAGGCGGGAGCTCAGACCGTAGTAGTCGAGGAGTGCGCGCACCTCAGGTTCAGTGAAGCCCATAGAGGAAGAGAGGTGCATGTTGTTGGAAGAGACCGTGTTGACGACAACGTTGTTGATGCCTGGAAGGATGCCTTCTTTACTGCCGCAAAGACATCCCGTCAAAAGCGCTTTTTGAAGAACAGGCCGGTGATTTACGAGCGGTCCCGCCTCGGGCTTGAGGATGTCCAGAAAAGCTCTGCAGAAATCGCTCATCTCTGTGTAATAACCATGCGAGACTGCCCTGGCGAGCGGGACATCGTAATCGTCAAGGAAGAGCATTGCCTGCCGATCGAAGTGCTTCGCTAGGAAAAACAGCATGTTCCTGAGGAAGCCTGAAGCGTAGTCGATATTGCCGGGATCCCGCATAAAGTCGAGCGACTGGTATTTGCGGAGCAATTTCTTGTTTTCTTCAGTGAGCCGGGGGCTCTTGAGCAGATAGGCATGTGCCTGAGCTGCCTCAGCGATTATCTGCACAAGAGCCCGATACGCATCTTCAAAGGTCGCACCGTCAACGCCTTTCAGAGAAAGGGCGAGTACCGGCACCTGCCCCATATATTTTCTGCAGAAATCCTGATTTTCAGCGACTTTCAGCCCTTTGAAGTGCTGATGCTGCTTTGCCGTGCTCCCTGGATTTTCCATATCGATTGCCAGAAAGCAATTCAGCGAGTCCAGGAAAAGCGTTTTGCCGAAGCCCTGAGGCCGCGTTATCAAGTCGACCAGGGTGCCGGATTCGATCAGCGGCTGGAAAGCGGCGGTCTTGTCGACGTAGCAGCGGCTGCCTTCAATCAGCGTGATGAAGGAAGAGTTTCCAACGGCAATTGATTTCTTCTTCACGACACAACCTCTGCGGCACAAACTTCCCGAACGATTGAGTCTAACATGCAGAATGATCTGGAAAATATCGCCTCAAGCGAGGTGCCGGCCCGTGGCGCTGATTCATTGAAAAATGACTGCTGGTCTCTCTCCTCACGCGTAGAGTGGCCCCTTCCGCCGTACGGAAAACAGGACGGACTTCTGATTCGGAATTCAGCACTCCGGCGGGTTGCGGCTCCTGAAGACCGCACCAATCCGCCGGAGAAGAAGCGTTGGGATTAAATGAGCGAGAGGAAGCGGCTCAGCATCCTGACGCGGTTTTCAATCGTGTCGATGCGGAGGTATTCGCGTTCCGAATGGAAGCCCGCACCGGCAGGGGCCACGCCGTCAAGCACGGGCGTGCCTGCCTGGGCAATGCGGTTGGCGTCCGAGCCGCCCCCTGCATCAACCCATTTGGCTTCAAAGCCTTCGAGACGGGCAGCTTCCTCGATTTTCTGCACAAGCCCGCGGGTCGCTTCGGTAAAAGGCATGGCGGGCGACACCGATATGCGCTTTGCCTCAACCGTGATCCCGTCGCCCCAGTCCCTGCGGGCAAGCGCTTCGATCGCCTGGTCGAGTTCGTCGCCGTCGCGGTCGTTCCAGCGGCGGGTATCGATTTTGATCGTGCAGGTGTCGGGAACCGTATTGCAGACCGTGCCGCCTTCGATCGTTCCGACGCAGACGGAAGTGCCCTTGCCGTCTAGATCCTGAAGCGCGCTCACCTCGAGCGCAAAGCGGGCGGCGGCGAGAATGGCCGAGCGGCCGTCCTTCGGGTTGTTGCCGGCATGCGCGGAAACGCCGTGGAAAGTGACGGACCAGACCGAGCGCCCCTTTCTCGAGCGGACGAATTCGCCGTTGGCGCGGCCAGCTTCGAGAACAAGCGCCTGCTTCGAGCGCTTTGCCATTGCCGCGAGCCAGTCGCGGGAATAGATGGAGCTGATCTCTTCGTCGGGGTTGTGGCAGACCGCGATGGCTAGGCGGTCGAGATCCTCGGGACGGGCGTTTTTGAGCGCATGAAGAATCGCAATCACGCCCGCCTTGCAGTCGCCGCAACCGGGACCGCGCACGCGGTCGCCTTCAATGCGGAAGGGGCGCTTCGCGACCGTGCCGTCAGGGAAAACCGTGTCGAGGTGGGCGTTGAGCATGAGATCAAAATGCTCGGCTCCGGGCTTATTGGTGGCAAAGAGGCCTTTTCCGGCCTCTGGGCCGAAGTCGACGAGCTCAGTATGAAAGCCCATTTCGTCGTAATGCCGCTGCATGATGCGGGCGACCTTCGTGACGCCTTCGGTCGAGGCGGAGCCGCAGTCCACGTTGACGACTTCCTCGAGATCCTTCAAATATTCCTGAAGCAGACTCATTCCTTTCTCCTGGTCCATTGTTTTTTGAGAATTGAAAGCCCGCAGCCGCGGGGCTTTCTGCCGAAGCTTGAATCATTCTCCTCAATCAGCCGCCCGGGCGCCTTGGACCAAAGTTCTAGCGAAAATCAAAGCTCTCCGATTTCGCGGAGCAGGCTGCTTACTTCGAGCGCTGAACGAACGCCGAGCTTGCGGCAGCCGTTCGAGCGGTGAATCTTGACGGTGTGCTCCTGAATCCCGAGCTTTTCGGCGATTTCCCGGTTGAGAAGATTCTGAGCGACGAGCTTCAGGATGTCTGCTTCGCGGGGCGTGAGGGAATCATAAAGCTCGCGCTTCCCGGCGGATTCAATGGCGGCGCGGCGGCTCGCGACATTGGCTTCAATCATCCTAGGTTCTCGGGTTGATTTTGGGGCTACGCGAATCTGAAATTTGAAAAACTACCGCCAAAGCCGCTAAGCCAAAGGGGAAATTGCTACCAGGGCGAC
>NZ_WEHX01000099.1 GCF_009183815.1 Sutterella seckii
CCTCACGACGGACACCCTTGCCTCTGGCTGTGAGCTTGGCACTACCTCCTGCTCATCGGGACTTTCACCCTATAGAAATCGCCAATGCCGGGCACACGAGCACAAAGGCATTCATCTGCGGACGAATGCCTTTGTTTTTTAGGGGGTGAGCCGGCAGCCAGCCCATGGCAGAAAGGGCCAATCCGCCGGCTCGCATGCATCAGAAGAATCCTGGAGAGATCCCGAGCCAGATGAAGTACGTGCCTCCTGCCAGCAGAAGCAGCAGCCAGTAGAGCACGGACATGACAAACCCATACCAGAAAGATTCGCTCATTGTGTACTTGTTGGTGCCGTAGAGCATGGCATTGGGTTTAGCGTTGAAGGGAAGAGACCAGCAGACATTGACGCAGAGCGCTACCGGCAAGCCCAGCGCCAGAACGCTGATATCCATAGCCTGAGCAATGCCGATCACAATCGGTATGAAAATGATCGTGCGCATATTCTTGCTCTGGAAGATGAAGTGACTGGCGATGAAAATGGCCGTAAGCACTGCATAGAGTTCGAAGTACGACATCGAATTCATGCCGAATGCATCCATCAGATGCTTCGTCAGAACTTCCATCAATTTTGTGTTCGTCAGACCGGCGCCAAGTGAATATGCACCTGCCGAGAAGATCATCAGGTGCCAAGGTATATCAACGTCATTCCAGCTAATCAGCTTCAGCTGCGGAGCGAGCATGATGACCGCACCAAGCATGGCCACAATGGTGGAATTAAGGCCATGAAGCTTATCCGTGGCCCAGACGATGAGCACGAGAAGGAAAATTGCCGCGGCCTTCACTTCCGAAAGCTTGAGGCTTCCCAGCTCCTGATAGGCCTTGATGAGTGCCTCACGACCACCCTGCAGCTTAGGCTCGCGATCGGCCTTCGTAAGCGGGAAAACGAAGCGAACCCCAATCACATAGGAGATGATGCCGAAGGCAATCACGAGAGGCACGCCCGCAGCGAACCAGTCGAAGTAGTAGATCGTCGTCCCGGCGCCCGCAAGAAGGGCAACGGCCATAAGGTTCGCGCCAGAACCGGTCATGTACATGTTGCAGGATGCATTGATCATGAGCAGGTTGTGCAGGACAAGATTGCGCGCAAAGTTGTTGGTGGTATCCGTCCCCGGCGCCCCATAGATCGCGGAGACGACCATGAAAAGCGGCATCATCAGTGCGGCCTTGGCTGCTGTGGCGTTAATGAAGGCCGCAAGGATCAAATTGATGGCAAGGAATGTCATGAAGATCATTCCAGCGTTCTTGCCGAAACGGATGATGAGCCACAGAGCGACGCGTTTGACAAGATCGGTTTTCACCATGGCGCTCGCCATGATGAAGGCGGACACATTCAGCCAGATCACGGGATCACCCAAGGTTGCCATCGCTGGCTTTGCCTTGAGAATGCCAGTAAGTACCAGACCGCAGATGAACAGCATGGACGTGAGATAGTTGGGTACCGCCTCTGAAATCCAAAGGAAAAGCGCTGTAGCAAACAGCCCGAACATGATCTGCTGACGGTGGTCGAGAATCGGAAACTGCACGAGATAGGCAGAAACGACGAAGATCACAGCAGCAATAGGAAGTCCCCAAAGCCTGAAGAAACGCCCTGCAGGAGAGAGCGGCCGCTTTGGGATGCGATTGAGCGAATAGCTGTTCATGTCGAGGGGATCATATGTCCCCCGATCGACCTGGTTATTGACAGTCATACGGCCTCCTTTAGAGAAAGGTCCTTTGCCTCTATTCTGAAGGCCCTGCACCCTGAAAGAATCGTATAACGTGATTCAACCCATAACGCTTGCTTATTGTTTCAGCTATCAGCCAGCTTCTGCTTCAGAAACTCCATAAAGACTTCTGTATTGCGAGAAAAACGCCGATCCTGCCGCCACAGCATAAAGATTCCGCGGCGAGGCTCCCAGCCCGGGACTGAAAGCTCAACCAGCCGATGATCCTCGAGTTCGCGCTCCACGACCGCACGGGAAATCACGGCGAGGCCAGCTCCCTCTTCAACTGCTCTCTTGATTGCTCCTGCGTCATCCATCTCAATCGTACTTTTCAGGCGTATCCCAAGTCCCTCCAGCTGACGGCGCAGGTTCTGCGCAGAGGCGGTGCTCCGTCCCGGCAGAATGAATTGCTCGAGAGCTGCTTCCTCGGCAGAAAGCACATTTCCTTTTCGAAATCTGCTGCCGGCCGGCGCTACAATTGCGAGCCGATCCGTTCCGATCCTCTTGACCCCGACATTCCCGGTCCGCAAATGCTCATCTCCTTCTGCAACAACAGCAAGATCAAAGGCATTTTCCTCAACCAGGCGACCAATAGTATGCGCCGTATGGATGGAGACAAGCAGTTCGATATCAGGGAAAGCCTCTCGAAACGCCGTCAGAATTTTGGGAAGCAGATAGACACCAATGATCCTTGACGCACCAATCCGAATCGTCCCGCTGTGAAGCTGACTCAGATCTTCAAGCTCTCCCTCCAGGGTCCTGATGCGATCCGTAATGTCGAGCGAGGCGCGCAGCACCAGGCGACCAGCGTCCGTGAGCACCACCTTCCGTCCCGTTCGCTCAAAAAGCTTCACGCCGAGCTCAGCCTCCAGCGCGGCAATGTGTCCGCTCACGGCAGGCTGGGAGAGGCAAAGTTCGTACGATGCCTGCGTGAAATTCATCACGCGCGCAGTCGTAATGAAAGTCCGCAGATGAGTAAGTGAAAGCATGGTATCGCTTAGCAGAAAAGAGGTCCATCAATAAGCATTCATTATGGATGAATGCTCAGGATCTAATGAGTTCGCTTTGCATCCGCTCATACAATTGAACCATGCATCAATTCTGGGAAAGGAGCCTCTATGCCTGCGCTTTTGCTTCAGATCGCCGGCGCCGTAGCGCTCCTTGTCTGGGGCACATACATGGTAAAGACCGGGATTCTCCGAACCTTCGGTGAATCTCTCCGGGTCTGTCTTGCAAAATACCTTAAAAACCGTTTCCTGGGCTTTCTGGCCGGCTTCTCCCTTGCTGCCGTGTTGCAGAGTTCGACCGCATCCGCTCTGCTGGTAGCAGGTCTTCAGGCCGGCGGGCTGGTCACAACAGCCATTGCACTAGCCGCGGTGCTTGGTGCTGATGTTGGCAGCGCCTTTATGGTGCGCGTACTCACGCTGGATCTTTCTTCGGCAGTGCCTGTCCTTATTCTTGCGGGCACATTTCTCTTTTTGCGGCGCACGAACGAACGCTCAGGGCAATTCGGCCGCATTCTGCTGGGCCTTGCCTTCATATTGATGGCGCTTCGTATGATCATGGAGGGGACGCTTCCGCTTCGGGAAAGTGAAGCACTGACAGCGGCAGCTCAGTGGTTTGAGGCTTCAGCTCCCCTGAGCATTCTGCTGGGAATACTGCTCGCACTTCTATTCTTTTCAAGTCTCGCAGTCGTCGCTACCACTGCAGCCTTTTATGCAGCTGGGATTCTCTCCATGGAAGCCGGTCTCTGGGTGGTACTTGGAGCAAATCTCGGCAGCGCTCTCCTTGCCATCCTGACCACTTCCGGCAGCTCTCGCACAGCAAGGAAGGCTCCCCTGGGGAACGGCTTATTCCGAACGGTCGGATTTGTTTTAGGCGCCGTAACCCTGTGGCTGGCGCCTTCAGTCAAAACCTATTTTTCGGCATACCCTGACGGCATTGTGCTTTTCCACCTTGCCTACAATGCTGTCGTCTGTATCTTCGGACTCCTTTTTGTAGGTCCGGCTGCAAAGCTCATTGACGCGCTTTTCCCTGCGAAACCTCTTCCTTCCGACGGGGAAGTTGAACTTCTCGCCGAGGAAAATCTCCTTTCTGTGAAAACTTCCCTCAGGCTGGCGAAGAAAGAAATCGCCAAAACCGCCGAAATTCTGGAACGATACTGGGAGGATCTTCGGAAAATGCTTTCCATCAACCCTCCTGCCGGAGAGCTTCTTCTGATGGAAAGCCGCAGAAAGCTTCTTGAGCGACGCTGTCGTGCGGTATCCGTCTACCTCGCCGCAGTTGTCCGACTCGGACTCACAGCTGAAGAATCCCGCAACTGGGATCGGGCCTCTACCCTGAGTGATTCGCTTGGATTCGCGGTCAGCGTTTGCGGCCAGATCTTTAAAACCATACGCAAAAACAAATGGCGGGACAGTCGCTTTTTCTCTTCTCCTGGGCTTACAGAGCTTCTTGCCACGCACGACGAAGTAGCCAACATGCTCAGAGAGCTTGAGGAGCTTGTTTCTCAGAGTGGAAACAAGGAAGCCTTGATTCACATGCTGGCAAAGGAGGAACAGGCATTAAGCGGAAAGGATTTTGAGCTCGTCGTCAGACACATGGATCGCGTGGCCTCCGGGGTATCAGAATCTGTGGAAACCAGTGCTCTGCACGTTGAGCTTCTGGCTCTCTATCGACGGGTTGCTGCAATTCTGATGAATGCTGCCCGCTCTGCCTGATGCCTCTAGCGACATCTGTAGCGCGACTCATCCATCAGGATTGCTGATGGATCCGATTTTGAATTGCCATTCCAAGTGCATCACGCTGCCTCAGAATGAAGATAAAGATCTTTGTAGAGGATTTGATTTTTCTCCCGGAGATCCCGAACTTCCGAAAAGTTCAGTTTGCATGAGGAGCATGAGCATGGCAAAGGAAATCGAAAGGAAATTTCTCGTCAAGGGTGATGCCTGGCGCACATTAGCTCAAGGCGTGCACTATCGTCAGGGATATCTCAACAGTGCCAAGGAACGCACTGTGCGCATCCGCACGGTGGGTGAGAAAGCGGTAATCACCGTTAAGGGCCCCACGATCAGCGTTACGCGCATGGAGTTTGAGTATCCGATTCCTTTCAGTGATTGCGTGACGATGCTTGAGAAGCTTGCGGAACAGCCCATCATCGAGAAAACACGCTACAAAATTCCCATGGGCAGCTTCACGTGGGAAATCGATGAATTTTTCGGCGTTAATGCCGGCCTCATCGTGGCGGAAATTGAATTGCCGAGCGAAGACACGCCTTTTGAAAAACCGGACTGGATTGGTGAAGAGGTATCCGGTGATCCGAGATACTTCAACTCAAACCTGGTTGCCCATCCCTTCAGCACGTGGGAAAAGTGAGGTTCACCATGACGGATACGTTTGCTAAGAATCAGGCAACAACTGCAGCTGAAGCCGCCAAGATTATTCCCCGTGCAGAATTCCGGGTCTTCGGCAAAGAAGTCATTGAAAGCGTCAAAACGCACATGTGGCAGTGCAAGGCTCAGCTTTTCAAGGCGCGCGTCATGCCGGCCGAAACCTACGTACTCTCTCGTCACACGGATGAAGCCAACGTCAAGGTTCGGGACGGGCTGCTCGACATTAAAACCAAAACGGGAGAAACTCCTGAAGGGTTTGAAATTTTCCAACCCCGGGGAAAATTTCAGTTCCCCGTCAAGCGCGACGAATTACTGGCCATCTTTTCTGCGCTTCAGGCAGATCTGCCGGAGACTGGTGATTCCTGCACGTTTGAAGAGTTCAAGAACCTCGTCCGTGCCAACCCGGATCTGGCTTTGGTTTCGGTAGAAAAAAAGCGCTTTGGATTCTCCGTCAACGGCATTATTTGCGAATACGCCGAAGTCTGGTTCAATGGGGCCCGGGTTGAAACAGCCTGCTGCGAAAGCGAGAACTACGATTCAATGGCTGCAGTTGTCGAAGCTCTCGGACTTAAAGGAATGGAGAACACCAACTATCTTCGCGCCGCCAAGAAGGTCATAGGCTGGATCGATAACTAACGCAAAGATCCACTAAAAAGGCCCGGAACTTCCGGGCCTTCTGGTCTTTTAAGAGCGGCGCTTTTTCAGCGCAACGCCTTACTCATCGCGCTCAAGAACTGCAGCGAAGAAGCCGTCCGTGTTGTTCACGTGCGGCAGGAGCTGCATGTAGCCCTCGAAGCGCTCGAGCTGACCGGGACCGAAGTGAATCCCCTGCTGCTCGAAAACTTCCTTCACGGGGACGAGACGCCAGCCGGGATTGGCGGCGAGGAAGGCTTCCACGACATCCTGGTTCTCGCGCTTCAGAAGCGAGCAGGTCGCATAAACGAGGCGCCCGCCCTTCTTCACGAGCTTTGCAGCGCTCGCGAGCACGCTCTTCTGGATGGCGTTGATGCGCTCGAGCTCCTCGGGCGAGAGACGCCACTTGAGGTCGGGGTTGCGCCTCAGCGTCCCCGTGCCCGTGCAGGGAGCGTCGACGAGAACGCGGTCGAACTTGCCGTTGAGCCTCCTCACGCGCTGATCCTGTTCGCTTCTGATCGCGATCGGATGAACGTTCGTGAGGCCGGCGCGGCGCATGCGGGGAGCGAGCCCTGCGAGGCGCTTCTCATTCACGTCGAAGGCGTAGAGGCTGCCGGTCGAGCGCATGAGGGCGCCCAATGCAAGGGTCTTGCCGCCCGCGCCCGCGCAGAAGTCGCAGACCATCTCGCGGCGGCGGGGCGTGAGGAGGCGCGCGATCAGCTGCGAGCCTTCATCCTGCACGTCGACGAGGCCGTCCTTGTAGATCGGCCAGCGGGTGAGGCCGGGCTTCGTAGGAAGACGCACGCCGTCGGGCGAAAGCGGCGTCGGAAGCGCCTCAACGCCGTTCTTTGCGAGCTCGGCGAGCACTTCCTCGCGCGTGGCCTTCAGGAGGTTCACGCGAAGGTCGAGCGGGGCGCCCTCCGTCATCGCGCGGTAGAGATCCTGGGAATCCGGGTACTGCGCCTCAATCAGGTCGAAGAGCCACTGCGGAAGCTCGGCGCGCACGTGCGCGGGCGCTTTTTCCGCATCAAAGGCGAGGACATTCTTCAGCGGGCCTTCCTCGGAGCCGATGGCCGCGGGCGAAATCGCTTCGAGGCCGTGCTGGCGGGCAAGGACAGCGAGGGCCGCGAGCTTCGGCGCGCGGTCCGGATGCACCGGGCGCATGGCGGCGCGAAGCCGTGCCGTAGCGGCGAAGCGCATCGTAGATGCCTTCAGCGATGATGCCGCGGTCGCGCATGCCGAGCTGCGGGTTGCTCTTGAAGAAGAGCTTCATCAGCACGTCGGCCGGGCCGTCGAACTTGAGAATCACCTTGAGCGCGCGGGCGAGCTCGTCAACGATCAGGTCGTCACGCGGACGCGGCCGGGCGCGCGGGGCGCCATGCGGTGTTCGGGAGTCTTCGGGCCCGAATGCTTCACGAAGCCTTCACGGGCGCGCTCCTCGCGGCGGCGCTTATCGGCGGCAATCTGGCGTTCAGTACGGCGGCGGCCCGGTTCGGCGCGCTCCGTACGGCGGGGCTTCTGCATTTCAAAGGCGCGGCGCCGGGGATGATTTTCAGGCATGTTCTGTCTCGGTCAAAGGGACGTTGGAAAGAAGCGCCTTCGCTTCATTGGGCGTCCCGAAATAAATAGGGTTCAGAGCGGAAAGCGTTATTCCGCATAAAAGACGGCAAGTTCGCGCGCGGTGGCGTCGTCCATCACGGCGCGGCCGTCAACGAGCTTCACGCGGCCTTCGGCAACCGCCTTCACGCACTTCGGATAGACCTTGTGCTCATAGGGGAGAAGGCGCGCGGCGAGCGTTTCGGGCGTGTCGGTCGTCATCACCGGCACCACGGACTGGCCGATGATCGCGCCCCCGTCGAGCACGGCGGAGACGAAGTGCACGGTCGAGCCGTGAACGCGGCAGCCCGCTTCAATGCAGCGGCGGTGCGTATCAAGCCCCGGAAAGAGGGGCAGAAGCGCCGGGTGAATGTTGAGAATCTTTCCTTCCCAGCGGGAGACGAAGCCCGGCGTCAGGATGCGCATGAAGCCCGCGAGCACGATGACGGCGGGTTCATAGGGCTCAATCTGACGCGCGAGCTCTTCTTCAAAAGCCTCGCGCGTGGGGAAGGCCTTGTGGTCGACCGCAAAGGCGTCAAGGCCTTCAGCGCGGGCAGTTGCGAGCCCCTTGGCGTCCGGACGGTTCGAGAAGACCGCGGCGATTCTGAGGCCGTCGGCTTCCCAGTTTTCAGCGCGCGCCGTGCGCAGGATGGCTTCAAAGTTGCTTCCGCGGCCGGAAAGCAGAATGACGATGTTCTTCATGAAAGAGTCCCCGCACGGGCGAGAAGAGAAATGGAGGGTATGGAGTGGGCGGACATTCTAAGCGCGCAGGCGCTTTCGGATTGCCGGGAGCCCGGGATTAATTCTCTGCGTCTTGAGTGAAATCCCCTAGTCACTCTGGCCTCGATTCAGAATCAGAGCGGCCCGGGAGGGCAAAACTCTGCTTCCGGGAGAAGTGCCAGCCGCTCAACAGTATCGTGAATTCCCAGGAATCCGTTAACAGAGTCTGAAAGAAATTCATATCCCGGCTTAGTTTTGATTTAAGGCAACTAACTGAAATCTAAAGGTTAGTTG
>NZ_WEHX01000009.1 GCF_009183815.1 Sutterella seckii
AGGACTCTACGATTCTCCTGAAGCCGCTCTCAAGCCCTTGATGAGGCTGGCTTGACCCCTGGTTGGGGAGTTATACCCCAACCAAGCCGAGATTTTCCGTTGGAGAGGTCAAGCGCCGCAAATCGAATATCGACCTGGATCTCCTGAAGCAAAAGTCTTTTGCGTTCCTCTCGCAGAATCCTGAATACCGCAAATACGCCGTTCGTTACGAAGCCTGCGGCATGGAGGACATTTGACTTCCTCTCCTTCGAGAAGCAGCTTCGGGTTCAGCGCGGCGAGCTGCAGCGTTCGATCGGGTTCCACAAAGAGAACGCTCTTGGCCTGCATCGTTGCGGTAGTCG
The DNA here is from genome assembly GCF_009183815.1 of Sutterella seckii. Lineage (GTDB taxonomy): Bacteria > Pseudomonadota > Gammaproteobacteria > Burkholderiales > Burkholderiaceae_F > Sutterella > Sutterella seckii. The sequence goes on from NZ_WEHX01000009.1 coordinate 342, forward strand.
ATTTGCCGCAAAGTTTCGGGTCTTCTATGAGCTTAGCGCCAATGGTTTACAGCTTTCTTCGGAGTAGAGAATCGACAACACGAGTATGATAGTTAAATATATGATTTCTCAAGAGATTGTAGGCAGCATCCGCGTTGGTGCGACAACATGTTTCCTCATTCGGCCAAAATTTACTTCCGTATTTGGCCTGTAAACATTTCCGTATTTGGCCAGTGTTTTCTCTTTGCCTCAACGATTAACGCAATGACTGTCCTCGCGTTGACGTCCTCCTCGCCCTGATCTCTGGGCTACCCACGTTTGCCCAGCTCCGGAGTATGGTAACGCGCGAGCTTAGGAGCGATGCTGCGGGCAGGGAGTTAGTCGAGCGCCTTATAGCTGCAGCCGGCGGCGTGGCCGGCCTGGTGCCGTCGGGCACTGAGTCTATTCCTGTCAAGCGGTCGTGGAATAGCGAGCACGGTCTTCAGGCCGAGCGGAGCATATGCCGTGAAACTGCCGCGTTCGATGCAGTGGGTGGTCCAGAGATCAGGCAAAGCCTGTTTACGTACTGCACCGAGATTTCGCTGCGAATGGCTGCGTCCATCAGATTGAATGCATGGAAGGCGAAATTCTTTCCGCAAACTTCGGGTTTTCACGCATTCAAGGCTCCCAATTCATTGATGTCTCTCAAGAAAATAGTGGAATTTTCCCGATTTCCGCGACGAAGGACTATAAGGAAGGCAATGCGTCATATCTGACCTTCGGGAGAAGACGGCTGGTCTTTTCCGGACGTACGAAATCCGGCATGGCCTTTCAGCCTGACTCAGGGAGCAGGCTCATTCGAATAAGGAGAGAAACATGAAAATACAACTGATTGCCGGCATCGTCTGCTCTATCTTTGCCGCTGCGGCCTCCGCTGCTCCGGTGACGACCGAAGGCACCGGTGTGGGCAAGCACGGCGACGTGACCGTTGCCGTCACTTTCGACAACGGCAGGATCCAGAACATCAAGGTCGTCAAGGAACAGGAAAACCCGGTTCTCGCGAAGAAGGTCTATACGGACCTGAAGGACCTCGTTCAGCAGACGAATTCCGTCGACGTTGACGTGATCTCGGGCGCCACCTTCTCGTCGAAGGGGCTGCTTGCCGCTGTGGCGGACGCCGCCAAAAAGGCGGGCGTGACGCTCGGCAAGGCCGACCAGAAGGCGCTGAAGAAAATCGCCAGGGACCTCCCGAAGAACTCGACCTATGACGTCGTCGTGATCGGCGCGGGCGGTGCGGGCTTCTCGGCCGCCATTGAAGCGAAGAATGCGGGCGCCTCCGTCGTGCTCCTTGAAAAGATGCCTGCCGTCGGCGGCAACTCCCTCATTTCTGGCGCGGAGATGAATGCCGCGAGGAACTGGGTGCAGCCCGTTCTCGGCATCACGGACGATTCGCCTGAACTCCATGCGAAGGACACGTACCTGGGCGGCGACAAGAAGGGCGACCTGAAGGTGATCAACGTCATGACGGGCAACGCCCTCGACGCTGCGCTCTGGTGCCGCGACTATCTGGGCGTGCGCTTCGAGCCCGACAACCTCTTCTTCTTCGGCGGCCACAGCCGCAAGCGCGCTCTGATTCCGGTGGGCCATACCGGCACGGAATTCATTTCGAAGTTCCAGGCGAAGGCCGACGAGCTCGGCATTCCGGTCATCACCAACATGAAGGCCGAGGAGCTCGTCAAGGATAGGAACGGCCGCGTTGTGGGCGTCAAGGCCACGATGGACGGCGCCGAATACACCTTCAATGCGAAGGGCGGCGTGGTTCTTGCGACCGGCGGCTTCGGCGCGAATCCGAAGATGGTCGAGCACTACAACCCGAAGATCGATTCGCGCTTCAAGACGACCGATGCTCCGGGCACCACGGGTGAAGCCCTCTACATGGCTCAGCGTGCGGGCGCCGAGCTCGTCAACATGCAGTACATCCAGACCTACCCGATCTGCGACCCGATTTCGGGCGTGATCGAGCTGATCGCGGATGCGCGCTTTGACGGCGCCATCATGCTGAACCAGGAAGGCAAACGCTTCGTCGAGGAGCTCGGTCGCCGCGACGTCCTCTCCGAAGCCATCCTCGCGCAGACGGGCAACTACTGCTGGGTGCTCTGGAACGACAAGATCGGTGCAGTCTCGAACACCGTCAAGGAACATCCGACGGAATACGATGCCTTCACGAAGCAGGGCATCATGGCCACCTGCGACGACCTGAAGTGCATCGCCGACTTCACGAAGATCCCGTACGACTCGCTGAAGGGCACGGTTGACCGCGTCACCTCCATGGCGGGCAAGGGCAACGACAAGGACTTCCACCATCGTGCGGGCCTCGTCGACATAAGCCAGGGCAAGTACTACGTGATCAAGGCCGTTCCCTCGGTGCACCACACCATGGGCGGCGTCCGGATCAACGAGAAGGCCGAAGCCCTCACTGCTGACGGCAAGGTGATTCCGGGCCTCTGGGCTGCGGGCGAAGTGACGGGCGTTACGCACGGCACGAACCGCTTGGGCGGCAATGCCTACACGGACATCATCGTCTTCGGCCGCATTGCCGGCAAGGCTGCAGCTGAAGCCGCGAAGTAACCGTCGCTCTCAAGAATCCTCCTCAGGGAGGCTTCTTTGAGGACTCTGGGCCGCGCTGCGAAGATTATTTTTCGCGGCGCGGCTTATTCTTTGAGCAAGCGGTTGACGCTCGGCCAGAAGCCGGATTTTTCGTCAAGGTAGAGATTCAACCCGATCTTCAGTGCAAGGTAGCCGGGACCTGAGAAGCGCCTCATGAGGCTCGGCTTCGCATCAAACTTTGCCGGATCGATGAGCTTCAATCGAATCGGATTCGTGAACGGGTCGTGATTGAGCTTTTCCGAGGGGCTCCCCGAAAACGGCGCATCCGGATCTTCCTCCTCTTTGTCTTCCTCCTCGTCCGCGTCATCGCCTTCATATTCTTCTTTTGGAAGAAGCCGTGTTTTCCATGGGAGGAGCCTGAGCTCAGCCGCTGCGACGGGAGAGATCCCGTCGACAGGGGAAACGGCGAGAAGCCACCGGGCGGCAATGCCGATCGTGAGCATCAGGGTTTCAAGCGCCTCCGGAGAAAGAACGTCGCTGCGGATGAGCACCGTGGTCGAAGAGGGCTTGAAGAGCGGCTTTCCGCCGGCATTCATGTCGCAGTCGCCCCTGAGCACCAGGGCGCCGTAGAGTTCGGCAATACCGAGCGCGAGTTCAAGATCTTCGCTCTTGTCGCCGGTGACGGCGATTTTCCAGATCCGGGGAAGGCGTTCCCCCTGAGGCCGAAGCTCAACGAAATCGAGCGGAAGATCGAAGGGAAGCATCAGCGCTTCCTCGCGGAGCTTCAGAACTTCTGCGTGATAGCGCTCCTTCCAGGCTTCAGCCATGCCGTTCCTTCGCGCGGTATCGAGGTCGTCCTGAAGCGACTCGTACCGAAGGAGAAAAAGCGCCGCCCGGGCGGCCTGGGAAAGATCTCCCGCGTTTCCGAAGTCAGGGGAGTCAATGCTGGTTTTTCTCTGGAAGGCTTCTGCAGCGGCGGATGCTGCCGCGCGAACTGCTTCGTTCTCCTTCGACATCAGGGGCTCAGGCAAAGCGCTTTCGATAAAGACGAGAAAATCCTCCTCCGCGGCGCCCGCCTTCGACAACCGTGCGATGCCGTCTGTTACCCCATAAACCGAAATCCTGAGATTTTCCGGGTTGAACACAATGCGCTCGAGCGCCTTGCCGACGGGACTCTGCTTTCTCATGGAAGCCTCCTTTCTTTCTCTCACAGGTTTAATGGTAAGGGCTTCTGCGTCGAAAAATGGCGCAGCAAAGCGCCGGAAAGTCGGAATAAGAGGCCCACAGGGAAGGAAAAAACAACTCAATATCTGATCTCGGTTGTAATACCTGAGCGGCTTCGCCGCAGTGAGTGCTGCCCTCTCAATTCATAATCCATGGATCAACAACGAACTCCCATTATCAGGTTCAAGGAGATTCCCATGCAGCGGCGCACACTGATTGGTTCAACGCTATCCATTCTCTTTGCCTCGGCGCTTCTCGCCGGGTGCGGGGACAAGGCCGGGGACGCCGCAGGCGGCGCGGCTCCGGAAAAGAAGGAAATCACGCTCGGCGTGACGGCGGGGTCCTCTGAAGAGATCGCCGAACAGGTGGCGATCGTTGCGGCGAAGAAGGGCCTCACCATTCACGTGAAGACCTTCGGCGACTACATTGCGGTCGACACCGCGCTCGCGCAGGGCGACATCGACCTCAACGCCTTCCAGCACGAGCCCTATCTCGTCAATTTCAACTCCAAGAACAATACTGATCTGGTTGCGATCGCGAAGACCTATCTCGCGCCGATCGCGGGCTATTCGAAGCGCTGGAAGAGCGTGAATGAGGTGCCTGACGGCGCTACCGTGACGGTGCCGAACGACCCGACGAACGAAGGCCGCGCGCTCTATGAGCTCTCGCGCCTCGGGTGGATCAAGCTGAAGGAAGGCGTTTCGACGACGAAACTGACGCCCAACGACATCGTCGCGAACCCGAAGGGCATCAAGCTCGTGGAGCTTGAAGCCGCGCTTCTGCCGCGCTCGCTTGACGACACGGACGTCGCGATCATCAATGCGGGCTACGCGATCAGCGCTGGTCTCAACAGCCAGAAGGACTCGATCTTCGTTGAATCGACCGAAACGAGCCCCTACGTCAACATCATTGCGGCGAGGAAGGGCACGGAAAAGGATCCGGCTTATCTGAAGGCGGTTGAATCCTTCCGCTCGCCCGAGATCAAGGCCTTCATTGAGAAGACCTACAAGGGCTCGATCGTTCCCTCGTGGTAATCGGATGCTTCGCTTTTGAATCCCCGCCATTTCTTCGGACCATAAGGACACATCTTCCATGCGCATTGAAAAGGCCGTCATCCGTCAGATGAAGCTCCCCTTCAAGACGGGCTTCCGCACGAGCTTCGGCACGACCGTCGTCAAGGACTTTCTCTTGGTCGAGCTCTATGACGCCGAAGGGCGTCTCGGGCTCGGCGAATGCTCGGCCTTCATGCGCCCCTGGTACAACGAAGAGACGACGGTGGGCGCGCGCTATGTGATCCGTGAATTCCTCCTCTCCGAACTTCTACGGGCGGAAGAGATCAAGTCGCCTGAGGCGTTTTTCGACCAGACGGCATGGATCCGCAGAAACCGCATGGCGAGGTCCGCGGTCGACTGCGCGCTCTGGGATCTCTGGAGCCGCGAGCAGGGTATTCCGGAGTGGCGCGCGCTCGGCGGCACCAAGAATGTGATTGAGTCCGGCGTATCGCTCGGCATTGAAAAGTCGCCGGCGGAACTCCTGAAGACCATCGAAAAGTATCTTGCTCAGGGCTACCGGCGCGTCAAATGCAAGATTGCACCGGGCTACGACCTCGAATACCTGCGCGCGGCACGGCGCGAGTTCGGCGGCATCATGCTGATGGCGGACGCGAATTCGGCCTATACGCTCGACGACATCGACACCTTCCGCGCGATGGACGAGCTCGATCTCCTCATGATCGAGCAGCCGCTCGCGAGCGACGACATCGTCGACCATCGGCATCTGCAGGCGGCGATCCGCACGCCCGTGTGTCTTGACGAAAGCGTCGACTCGGTCGATGACGCAAGGCGCGCGATTGAGCTCGGAAGCTGCAAAGTCATCAACATCAAGGTGGCGCGCGTGGGCGGCCTCACGGAAGCGCGCCGCATTCAGGAATTCGCCGCCCGCCACGACGTCGGCTGCTGGTGCGGCGGGATGGTGGATGCGGGGGTCGCCCGCGGGCACAACATTGCCATCGCGACTCTTCCCAACTACGTCTACCCGAACGACATTCCGTCCTCAGACCGCTACTACGCCGACGACCTGGTGACACCTTCGACCTTCATCGACCGTGAGGCCCATATCACCGCATCCGAACGCCCGGGAACGGGGTTCGAACCCGATTGGGCGGTGATCGAAAAGCATACGGTCGAGAAAGAAGTTCTCACAAGAGCCGACTTCTGACTCAGCCGTTCATCACGGAGAGGATCTCCTTCTCCTGATCCGTAAACCAGGGGTTGAACGTCAGGCGAGCAGTCACTCCGGTACGCTTCTTGTCGCCCCAGGCGCCGTAATGGATGTCCTTTGCGGGGATGCCGCGGCAGGTAGTGGTGGATGTCCGATCTTCGCCCAGCCGGCAGAGGCGGTTCAGGCCTTCCTTCCCGTACTGAGGGTTCTCCGGGGAATAGAGAAGCCCCATGTGCGAGAAGCTCGTGATGTTTTCATCCGGAAGATAGTCGCTTCTCACGACGACCCGCGGGTCATTGCCGGAGAGTTCCGACGCGGCTGACTGACTCCCGTACCAAAGAATGCGCGTGCGCGGGTTCGTGAAGCGCTTCGGGAACGTTTCCAGAAGCGCCTGCGTATTCACGACCGAGTCGTGCTCGCTCATCATGATGACGGCGGGGCGGTCAAAGGGCTTCCGCAGAAGCGCGTCCTCGGCGCTTCGCATCGTGTCGACGAAGGCGGCAAGCGCCTGAACGGGAACGATCGTGTATCTGAAGGGCGTCTGCCCGCCCATCATTGAATCCTCGGGTTCCCTCAGCCAGTTGATGAAGGGCGCGAGAATCGGCGCCATGAAGGCGAGATGCGTGCGCACCTCCACTGCGGGCGAAAAGAGGACGAGTCCCGAGATCCATTCATGGCGGGATGCGAATTCAATCGCGAGATTGCAGCCCGTCGAGAAGCCTCCGAGCCAGACCTGAGTTTTCTCTCCCGGATGAAGCGTCTTCAGGTCCCGGTCAAGGATTTCGGCCTGTTCGCGCACCACCCGGCGCCAGTCGTCGGCCGTGGGCTCGAGCATGTCTTCGGGCCGCGTGCCGCAGCCCGGAAGAAGCACCGTCCGCACGAGCCAGCCGGCATTCGCGTAGGTTCTCGCCTGATCAACGAAGCTCCATGGCGAATCGCCGAGTCCGTGAATGAGAAGAATGCCGCGGGTGCCGACGGCGTCGCCGGCGGGAAGGGTCTCCGAGGGCGTATTCCAGCGAAGTTCCGCCGCCGGGTCGTCGGACACGAACTTCCGGCGGGCATTTACCCAGGCTCGGGTTTCGGCCGCGTAGGCCGCGAAGGACGTCTGCCCCAGGGGCTGCACGCCGGCGACCTCCGCCCTCGGCGACGTTGCGCAGGAGGCGAGCGTCGCCGTGAGCGGAATGGCTGCGAGAACTGCGGCGCCGCCCAGAAGCCGGCGCCGGGAGAGCAGAGGACGGGAGGAGAACATTCTTTTCATGATGCAGAAAAGAATAACGGGCCGGAAGGATTCCGGCCCGCTCCAATTACGTCAAAAAGTTGCGTAATCCAATCAAAGGAAGGCGTTGATTACATTTTCCGGTGGCAGGTGCGCGCAATCACGTCGAGCTGCTGCTCGCGCGTGAGGTCGATGAACTTCACCGCATAGCCCGAGACGCGGATCGTGAAGTTCGCGTATTCGGGCTTTTCAGGATGCTCCATCGCATCGATCAGCTTGTCGGTGCCGAAGACATTGACGTTCAAATGGTGCGCGCCCTGGGCGAAGTAGCCGTCCATCACGGAGACCAGGTTTTCAGCGCGTTCGTCAAGCGAGTGACCGAGCGCGTCGGGGCTGATCGTCTGGGTGTTGGAGATGCCGTCGAGCGCGTACTCGTAGGGGAGCTTCGCGACGGAGTTGAGGGACGCCAGAAGGCCGTTCTTTTCCGCGCCGTAGCTCGGGTTCGCGCCGGGCGAGAGCGGTTCGCCCGCCTTTCTGCCGTCGGGGAGCGACCCGGTGGCCTTGCCGTAGACCACGTTCGACGTGATCGTGAGGATCGAGGTCGTGGGTTCGGAATGACGGTAGGTCGGATAGTGGCGGACCTTTTCAATGAAGGTTCTGAGGAGCCACACGGCGAGTTCGTCCGCGCGCTCGTCGTCGTTGCCGTAGCGCGGGAAGTCGCCCTCGACCTCGAAGTCGACCGCGACGCCCTTGTCGTTGCGGATGGGCTTCACCTTCGCGTACTTGATGGCGCAGAGCGAGTCGACCACGTGCGAGAAGCCGGCGATGCCCGTGGCGAACGTGCGGCGGACGTCGGTATCGATGAGCGCGAGCTCGGCGGCTTCGTAGAAGTACTTGTCGTGCATGTAGTGAATGAGGTTGAGCGTATTCACGTAAATGCCGGCAAGCCACTCCATCATCGGGTCGAAGCGCGCCATGACCTCGTCGTAGTCGAGGAATTCAGACGTGATCGGACGATAGGCCGGACCCACCTGGGCTCCAGACTTTTCATCGACGCCGCCGTTGATCGCGTAGAGCATGCACTTGGCGAGGTTCGCGCGGGCGCCGAAGAACTGCATTTCCTTGCCGGTTTCGGTCGCCGAGACGCAGCAGCAGATCGAGTAGTCGTCGCCCCAGACCGGACGCATGACGTCGTCGTTCTCGTACTGGACGCTCGAAGTGAGGCACGAGATCTTCGCGGCATAGCGTCGGAAGGCTTCCGGAAGAGCCTTCGTGTAGAGCACCGTCAGGTTGGGTTCGGGCGCCGGATCCATGTTTTCGAGGGTATGGAGGAAGCGGAAGTCCGTCTTCGTCACCATCGGGCGGCCGTCCATGCCGATCCCCGCCATCTCAAGCGTCGCCCAGACCGGGTCGCCAGAGAAGAGCTGGTTGTATTCCGGAATGCGGGCGAACTTCACCATGCGGAACTTCATGACGAGGTGGTCGATGAGCTCCTGGGCTTCGGTTTCCGTGAGCGTCCCTTCCTTCAGGTCGCGCTCGAGGTAGATGTCGAGGAAGGTCGAGATGCGGCCCACCGACATCGCGGCGCCGTTCTGCGTGCGGATGGCGGCGAGGTAGCCGAAATAGAGCCACTGCACGGCTTCGCGGGCGTTCACCGCGGGCTTCGAGATGTCGAAGCCGTAGCTCTTCGCAAGCTCCTTCATCGCCATGAGGGCGCGGATCTGTTCGCTGATTTCCTCGCGCTGGCGGATGACTTCGTCGCTCATCATCCCGCAGCCGCAGTTCTTCAGATCGCGCTTCTTTTCGGCGATCAGATGGTCGATGCCGTAGAGCGCGACGCGGCGGTAGTCGCCCACGATGCGGCCGCGCCCGTAGGTGTCGGGAAGCCCCGTGATGATCTTATTCTTTCGCGCCGCACGCATTTCGGGCGTATAGGCGTCGTAGACGCCCTGGTTGTGCGTCTTGCGGTATTCATTGAAGATCTGATCGAACTTCGCGTTGGGTTCGTACCCGTAGGTTCGGCAGGCTTCCTGAGCCATGCGGATGCCGCCGTAGGGCATGAAGGCGCGCTTCAGGGGCTTGTCGGTCTGGATGCCCACCACCTTCTCGAGGTCCTTGAGCTCCGGATCAATGTAAGCCGCCGGGTAGGCAGTGATCGAGGAGACGATTTCGGTCTCCATGTCGAGGACGCCGCCCTTCGCGCGTTCTTCCTTCTGGAGTTCGGAGAGGCGTCCCCAGAGCTTCTCAGTCGCTTCCGTGGGGCCGGCGAGGAAGTCGCTTCCGCCCGCATAAGGGGTGTAGTTGTTCTGAATGAAGTCGCGGACGTTTATGTCGCGCTTCCAGTGCGTGCCCGTAAAGGTGCGCCAGGCTTCAGTCATGGTGGAACTCCTATGAATTAAAAAGAGAAATTAAAAAACTGGGGAAATCGGTACAGGCGGTCAAAGGCTTTTTGCCGCGCATCCGAGAATGCGCTCGGCATTGAGGATGCGTTCCTTTGTCGGGGGCGGGAGGCCCTTCGTGCGGCAGGGAATGCCGAGCGCCTCCCACTTGGGTTCGGCAAAGCTGTGAAAGGGTAGAACCTCGACGCGCTCGACGTTGTCGAGCGTCTGAATGAAGCCGGAAAGGGCCTTCAGAGCTTCATCCTCGTCCGTCCAGTCGGGCACGAGCACGTGCCGGATCCAGACGGGCTTCTTCTTTTCCGAGAGATAGCGCGCGAAGTCGAGAATGGTCTCGTTCGTGAAGCCCGTGAGCTTCTTGTGGGCGTCGGGACGGATGTGCTTGATGTCGAGAAGCACGAGGTCGGTGACGGCCAGCAGGCGCTCGAACCCGGCGAGATTTTCGGGTTCCCGGGTAAAGGGCAGTCCGCTCGTGTCGATTGTGGTCGAGACGCCCGCGCGCTTCGCTTTCTCAAAAAGCTCCGTCACGAACTCCATCTGCAGCAGGGGCTCCCCGCCGCTCACGGTGATGCCGCCCTTTTCGCCCCAGTAGGGACGGTAGCGGAGCGCCCGTTCGAGGACTTCATCGGGCGAAACAATTCGCCCCGTCTGAATGCGCCAGGTATCCGGATTGTGGCAGTAGACGCAGCGCATCCGGCAGCCCTGCACGAAGACGACGAACCGCACTCCTGGTCCGTCGACGGATCCGAATGTTTCGTAAGAATGAATACGGCCGGTGGTCATGGCAGGCGAAGAAATCCTCTGTCGGTCGGGTTCATGGGGTACTTCCCTAGGGGGAAGCCCTCGATTCTGGGCATTCCTTACTCTAAGCGAAGGAAAGCCGTAAGTCATCAGTCCTTCGGATGAGAAGGACAAGGAAAACGAAAGCAAAGACTACCGAATTCAAGCCTTTCCTGAGGAAAAATGGACTGAGGCCGGCGCCGTCCCAATGTATACGAGCCTTGCGGGAGTTCCAGGCAAAGAAAAGCCCGCGGAGCCGAAGAGGCGTTTCCGCGGGTTGATAGAAAATATCGATTTATTGAATAGGCTTTATCAAAGAACGCGCGCGAGGAAGGATTTCGTGCGCTCTTCCTTCGGCGCAACGAGGATTTCTTCAGGAGCGCCCTCTTCGACGATGCGGCCGCCGTCCATGAAGACCACGCGGTCGGCGACCTCGCGGGCGAATCCGATTTCGTGCGTGACGACGATCATCGTCATGCCGGAGTCTGCGAGGCGCTTCATGACGGAGAGCACCTCGCCCACGAGTTCGGGGTCGAGCGCCGAGGTGGGTTCGTCAAAGAGCATTACCTTGGGCTCCATCGCGAGCGCGCGGGCAATTGCAACGCGCTGCTGCTGGCCGCCCGAGAGGCTTGCCGGATAGTCGTTCGCCTTTTCAAGGAGCCCGACGCTCTTCAGGAGGTCAAGGGCCTTTCTGCGGGCCGGTTCCTCGGCGACCTTGAGAACGATCTGCTGCGCGAGCATCACGTTTTCAACGACCGTCTTGTGGGGCCAGAGGTTGAAGCGCTGGAAGACCATGCCGAGATGTTCGCGCACCTTGTTGAGATTCGTCTTCGGGTTCGTCACCTCGACGCCGTTCACGAAGATCTTGCCCGAGGTCGGCACCTCAAGCTCGTTGATGCAGCGGAGCATCGTGGACTTGCCCGACCCGGAAGGGCCGAGGACCACGACCTTTTCGCCCGGACGGACGGAAAGGTTGATGCCGTCCAAGACCACATGATCGCCGAAGGCCTTCTTCAGGTTCCTGATCTCGACGATGGCGTTTTTGTTTTCTTCACTCATGACGTGCTCCCAAGACCGTTGTCGCCGCGACCGAGCCTGGCTTCAAGGCGGCGGATGCCCCAGGCGAGAAGAAGCGTCATCACCCAGTAGACGCAGGAAATCGTGATGTAGGGCTCCCAGTAGCGGGCGGAGGCGCCGGCCACCGTACGGGCGGCGTAGGCGAGTTCGGCGAGGCCGATCGCCGAGACGAGGGACGAATCCTTCAGAATGGCGATCGCGTTGTTGCCGAGCGCCGGGAGCATCCGGCGGAAGGCCTGCGGCAGGATGATCTTGCGCATCGCCTGGAAGTAGGTCATGCCGAGCGAGCGGGCGGACTCCATCTGGCCCTTGTCGAGGGACTGGATGCCGGCGCGGAAGATTTCGCACATGTAGGCGCCGGAATTGAGCGTGATCGCGCAGATGCCGGCGAGCATGGCGCCGTAGTTGGCGCGGATTTCACGCGCAAGGGCCCCGTCGATCAGAAGGCCGTCGCCCGGATGGATGAAGATCGGGAGCACCGCGAAGTGCATGAGGAAGATCTGCACGAATAGCGGGGTGCCGCGGAAGAAGCTCACGTAGACCGCGATCGGCCAGCGCACGCCGAAGTGAAGGAACGACTTTGCGGGTTCGTAGCGCGCCGAGGCGAGGCGCCCCATGCCGAGGAGCGTGCCGAGAATCATGCCGAGGAAGACGCAGATCACGGTGATCTGAACGGTCATCCAGGCGCCGTGCACGAAGAGCGGCCAGTATTCAACGATGACGTCGGAATGAAAACCAAACATTGAGGGTCCGTTTATAGAAACGCGCCGGCGCCCCTTCTTCAGGACGCCGACGTGGTTTGGAAAAAGCTTTTGAGCGGGAGGAAAGGAGATGAGCCGCTTCTCAATGCATCGGGCGGCTTCAGAATCCTTCCCTTCAAAGCATCAGATTAAGGGAATCAGCGGGGAAGCTTCGGAGCATCCGTACCGAACCACTTCTGATAGACCTTGTTGTAGGCGCCCGAGGAAATGGCCTTTTCGAGGCCGTTGTTCACGTCGTTCAGAACCTTCGTGTTGCCCTTTCTCACGCCGATGCCGAAGTACTGTTCGGCAAAGCCCGGATCGCGGCACTGGTTGAACTTCTTCTCGGGGTTCTGCTTCACGTACCACTGCAGAACGCCCACGTCGCCGATCATCGCGTCGACGCCGCCGTTGGCTAGCTCTTCAAGCGCGAGGGGCGTGTTGTCGAAGCGGCGGATGTTGGTCGAGGCCTTGCCGAATTCCTGCGAGGCGGCAATGTCGCCGGCGGACGCATTGACCACGGCAATGAGCTTGCCCTTCAGGTCCTTCAGGCTCGAAATCTTGAGGTTCGAATTCGTGAGGATGAGCTGGTGGGCGAGGAAGTAGGGATGCGAGAAGTCGACCGCCTGCTTGCGCTTTTCCGTGATCGTGATGCCCGACATGATGATGTCGCGGTCGCCGTTGTTGAGGCCGGCGAAGATGCCGTCCCACGGCGTATTGATGAATTCAACTTCGAAGCCGCCCGCCTTGGCGATTTCCTTCATGAGGTCCACGTCGAAGCCGACGAGTTCCTTATTGGGCGTTTCGTATTCAAAGGGTCGGTAGGTCGCACCCGTGCCGACCGTGTAGGTCGCGGCGCTGGCGATGCCGGCGGCGAGGGCGGCAGAGAAGAAAGCGGCTGCAAAGACGGCTTTGGTCTTCAGAGACATGTTCTTAGTACTCCAGAAAATGCGTGTGCGGATGCGGACGCACGACAGGAAAGTAGAAAAATACCGGGCGTGATTGTGGGCGTATTTCTCCCTCTCCGTAAAGGTCTGGCGGGCAAAGAATAGAGGGTTTGCTGAGCTAACCGAGGTTCTCTACGAAAAGCAGGTTAGTTGCCGTCAATTGTCGACAAGTCGGATCCTTTGATTGGCAAGTTTTGCGTCATTAAGCGACATAATCTCAATTCGTTAAAATTGCAGTCTTTGAGAGCATCCGCTCGAGTCACCAGGGAACTTTTTATGGACGAGGAGAGCCTCTTCCGCGACATTCACAGTCATCTCATGCTTCAGGCCAGGGAAGGTCAGAAGATGGATACCGAGATGAAGCTTGCGGAACGGTTCAATGTATCGCGCTACCGCGTGCGCCGCGTGCTCGACATTCTGTCGAGAATGGGGGTCGTTCATCGTGTCCAGAAGCGCGGTCTTACGCTCGTTTCGCCTGAGCCCGAGGATCTCTCCAAAAGCATCGGCTCGCAGATTCAGTCGGTCGGATTCAACGCCATGGAATTCAGCGAGGCGCGGGATCTGATTGAGAGCGCGGTGCTTTCCCTCACCGTGAAGCGGATGACCCCGATGCAGCTCGGGCGCCTCTCAGAAACGTTCGACCAGCTCGAGCGCGTGAATCTCGCTCCCCTCGCGGCGCTCTCGATTCACCAGACGTTTCATTCGCTCTTTCTTGAAGGGTGCGGCAACCGCGTGCTACAGGTGTTTGCCGCAGCGCTCCTCTCCGAGTGCGCGCAGAAGCTTGCCGAAGCCGGAGACAACCTTCCGGGAAGCTTCGTATCGGAAATCATTTCGCTCGACCGCGATCTTCTGGCGGCGCTCCGCGCGGGGGACGACGAAGCTTCTCGTGCGGCGCTCGTTGAATTGATTGATGCGGAGGTTGCTGCCGCCGCCGCCCATGGAATAAAGGCGGACTGACCGCTTTTTCCGGGCCAATCCGCCTTTCTTTTCAAAGTTAGAGTCGATTACGCCGCAAAGCGCTCGCGCGTCTTCGGAGCGGCTGCGAGAAGGCTCACGATTTCCGTGCGGAAGTCCTTCACCTCGTCGAGCGCCATCAGGCGGCGGGCGAGCTCGGCGGAATCCTCTTCAAACAGCACCATTTCCGTTACGGACCGGAATTTTCTGAGGAGCGCCTCGTCGGTCACCGGATTCGTGGGGGCGCCCAGGGGCATCGGAACGCGTTCCTCCCAGCTGCGGCCGTCCGAAAGGGTCACCCGCACGATGGGTTCGTCGTCGTCCTTCTGGGAGGGATCAATTTCAAAGCGGATCCGCTTCATCATCTCTGCAACTCTCGGATCCTCGCGGCGGCTTCTCGCAAAGGACGCGAGACTTGCCGAACCGAACACGAGGTCGGCCGCAACGCTGTAGGGAATCGAAAGCTGCGCCGCGTTCATCGGGTGGATGGCGAACTTGCCGCACATGCCGTGCACGAAGGGATTGATGATGACGAGGATTTCCTTGATCTCATCCGCCCTGAAGCCGTGCCTGGCCATCAGATTGTCGACGGCGTCGATCGAAGAGTGGGTCGAGCGGCAGGAAGCGTGGGGCTTGATGGAGACGCGGGCGAGCTTCCAGTTCGTCCCGAGGTCCTTGAGCCACGCATCGGGGTCGGAGGAATTAGGCGCAAAGCTCTTGTTGAAGCCGCCCCAGACCTCTTCGAAGACCATGGAGGGACCGGTGAAGCCCTGCTTCGCGAGCACGGCGCTCATGAGGCCGCCCCAGGCGGCGTGTCCGGCGTGAAGGCGCTTATTCTGCGCGCCGTCGTGGACGCAGGACCAGAGCCCGGCTGCAAAGGAGCTTGCGAGCCCCAGAGCCATCTCCGTCTGACGGTCATCGAGCTCAAGAATTTTTGCGGCTGCCGCGGTGGCGCCGAAGGGGCCGCACGTGCCGGTTGAATGGAAGCCCGCGCCGTTATGCGCTTCATATGCGCCGCAGGCTTCAAGCGCCCGGCGGGCCACGTCGTAGCCGAGAACGACGGCGGTAATGAATTCCCGGCCCGTCACCTTGCGCCCGGAGAGTTCGGCAGCGGCCACGGCCGCCGGAACGACGACAGCGCCCGAATGGTCGCACCCGCCCGTGTCGTCAAGCTCGAAGGCGTGAGAAGCCGTGCCGTTGATGAGCGCGGCGTTCAGAGGGGAAACCGTTTCGCCGGCACCCCAGAGAGAGGCCCGTCCCTCGCCTTCGCCCGCTTCTCGAAGGGTTTTGAGAAGAAGCTGGGGTTCGGGCGCGATTGCGCCCGCAATGCCCGCTCCGATGCTGTCGAGGATGTGCCTTACGGCTTTTTCGGCAATGGGGCGGGGCAGGTCGTCATAGGTCGTATTGACGACGAAGCGCGCGAGCTTCGCGCTTTTGGTTTCAGTGATGTCCGTCATGGCTCTGGTTCCTCAAAGGAAAAGGGTTCCTGTGAAGCGAATGGTACGTCGTAAGGCATTTTCCGGTCTGTAAAGAGCTGTTCATTATGCTGACCATAATCAACAAGCTGGCGCCATTATCTTTTATATTGTCGACAATATGAAAGATAATAGCGTTCATCAAGATTATTTTGTTGCTTTGAAAGGAGATTCAAATGAGCAACCAGGAAAGCAAGAGCCGCAGCGGCCGTTTCGACCTTCCCGCCAATGAGCTCGTTGAGAAATTCAACGCCACGATTCCGTTCGAGCAGCGCGTCTGCCCGTTCGACATTCAGGATTCGCAGGCGCATGCAACGATGCTCGCCCGCCAGGGCATCATCAGCAAGGAGGATGCTGAAGCGATCTGCGCCGGCCTCGACCAGGTCGCCGCGGAAATCCGCGCGGGCAAATTCGTCTTCTCCGTGAAGGACGAGGACATCCATATGGCGATCGAAAAGCGCATGACCGAAATCGTGGGTCCCGCGGGCGGGCGTCTCCATACCGGCAGAAGCCGCAACGATCAGACGACGACCTCCACGAAGATGTATCTGCGTCATGCGATCCGCGAGGTTCAGAAGGGAATCCGGGCGCTTCAGGCGGAATTCATCGCGATTGCGCGGGCCAACATGACGGTGATCATGCCGGGCTACACGCACATGCAGACCGGCCAGCCGATCCTCTTCTCGCACTGGATGATGGCCTTCTTCTGGATGATGGAGCGCGACTTCACGCGCTTCGGCGACCTCTACCGCCGCATGGGACGCTGCCCCCTGGGCGCCGCGGCGCTCGCCGGCACGGACTTCCCCATCGACCGCGAATACACGGCTGAAAGGCTCGGGTTCGAAGGTCCGACCGAGAATTCGATCGACAGCGTTTCCGACCGCGACCATATGGTCGAATTCAACGCGGCAGCGGCGATGTGCTATATGCATCTCTCGCGCCTTGCCGAAGAGCTCGTCACCTTCTCGACGCAGGAATTCAAGTTCGTGGAGCTCTCCGACGATTTCTGCACCGGCTCCTCGATCATGCCGCAGAAGAAGAACCCGGACATTGCCGAAAAGATCCGCGGCAAGACGGGCCGCATGTACGGCAACCTGATGGCGATGCTCACCATCATGAAGGGCATTCCGCTCGCCTACAACACCGACCTTTCGGAAGACAAGGAACAGGTCTTCGACTCGATCGACACGCTCCTCGACAGCCTTGCCATCATGACGCCGATGATCGCCAAGATGCGCGTCAACTCCCCGAAGATGCGCGCTTCGGCCGACCTCGGCTACGCCAACGCCACCGACCTCGCCGACTATCTCGCGAAGAAGGGCATTCCCTTCCGCGAAGCGCACCACATCGTGGGCGCCATGGTCAATTACGGCATCAAGCACGGCAAGCGCCTCGACGACTTCACGATGGAGGAGTACAGGAGCTTTTCCGACAAGATCGAGGAAGACATCCGCGAGGAAATCAATCTTGAAACGTGCGTGCGCGCACGTCGCTCCTTCGGCGGCACGGCGCCCGAGCGCGTCGCCGAGCAGCTCGGCCGCGCCGAAGCTGTTCTCGCCCGCGAGGACGAGGAACTGAAGCGCTGAAGCCCCAGGCGCCTTTCTCATCAGCTTTTCTCTCTGAAGACCCATCCCGCAGGCCTCGCATGAAGCCCGCGGGAGAGGTCGATTGATCCCCGATTTTCTCTATCTCCAGAGGAGAATTCCCATGGAAATGGATCTCAATTTCTGGCTGCAGCTTCTCACCGTTGCCTTCTGCATTGGTCTCGGCGGCAGATACGGCGGCGTCGGCCTCGGCGCTGCGGGCGGCCTCGGCGTCTGCATTCTCGTTCTGCTTTTCGGTCTCAAGCCGAGTTCGCCCCCGGTTTCGACCATCCTCATCATCGTGGCCGTGATCGCCTGCACTTCGATTCTGCAGGGCGCGGGCGGCCTCGACTGGATGGTGAAAATCGCCGAAAGGATGCTCAGAAAGTGGCCGAAGGCGATTACGTTCGTCGCGCCCTTCGTCTGCTCGCTCTTCGTTATCTTCGTGGGCACGGCCTACGTTGCCTTTGCGGTCTATCCGGTCGTCGCGGAAGTGGCGACGCAGGCAAGAGTCCGCCCCGAACGCCCGATCGCAGCTTCCGTCATTTCTGCGGGCATCGCGGTCGTAGCTTCCCCCATGAGTGCGGCCACCGCTGCGCTCGTTGCGGCCCTTTCGCCCTACAACGTCTCGCTGATTGAAATCCTCATGATTTCGGTCCCGGCATTCCTCTTCGCCACGTTCTGCACGTGCCTCGCGGTCTACTGGAAGGGCACCGAGCTTGAGAACGACCCGGAATTCCGCCGCCGCGTTGAAAGCGGCGACTTCCAGGACCTCGTCATGACGGAAAAGAAGTCTGAGAAGGAAGACGCCTCCAAGATGAAGAAGGTCCGCCTTTCGGTCGGCATCTTCGGCCTCGGCGTCGCCACCGTTCTCATCCTCGGCTTCTTCAAGGAGCTCCTCCCCGTCTGGACGGTGGCCGGCAAGACGAGCACGCTTCCGATTCCGCAGCTCATTCAGATGGTGATGCTCGCCTGCGGCCTCTTCATCATCGTTGCCTGCCGGATTCCCTCGCACAAGTTTGCCGACGGTTCGGTCTTCCGTGCGGGCCTCATCGGCGTGGTCGGCGTCTTCGGCGTTTCCTGGCTCACTGGCACCTTCTTTGATGCCTACCACGACGGCTTTGTCGAACTCTTTAAGGTGATGGCCGAGTCGACTCCGCTCCTCTTCGGCGTCGTGCTCTTCCTCTTCTCCGCGGTCATTCTGAGTCCGTCCGCTACGGTCGTTGCCCTGATGCCCCTCGGCGCCGCGATCGGCATCCCGCCCCTTCTTCTCGTAGCCCTCTATCCGGCAAGCTGCGGCGACTTCCTGATCCCCGGCGGCGCGCAGATCGGATGCTGTTCGTTCGACCGCACCGGCACGACGCATCTCGGCAGCTGGGTGCTCAACCACTCCTATCTGATTCCTGGGTTCGTCCACATTCTGACCGGCGTTGCCGCCGGCTATGGAATCTACTGCCTCATCGGGTGATTGAGGCCATTTCAAAAGGAAGGTTTCGCCTCTACAATCTGACCGTTTCCCGTGCGCTGTTCGAAAGGAATGTTTCGGACAGCGCTTCTCTCATTCAGAAATTCCCTTTTACCACCATGGAAATGGATCTTTCTTTCTGGCTGCAGCTTGCGGTCGTGCTCGTCTGCGTCGCCATCGGCGGCAGACTGGGCGGCGTGGGCCTTGGCGCCGCGGGCGGTCTCGGCGTCTGCATTCTCGTTCTCGGCATGGGCATTCAGCCGGGTTCGCCTCCGGTCTCAGTCCTCCTCATCATTACGGCGGTGATCGCCTGCACGTCCGTGCTCCAGGGCTCGGGCGGCCTCGACCTGCTCGTTCGCTGGGCGGAAAAGCTCCTTCGCAAGTGGCCGCGCGCTATTACCTTCGTGGGGCCCCTCGTCTGCTCCTTCTTCGTGATGCTGGTCGGCACGGCCTATGTCGCCTTCGCGGTCTACCCGGTGGTGGCTGAAGTGGCCGCATCGGCAAAGGTCCGTCCCGAACGCGCGGTTTCCGCATCCGTCATCTGCGCCGGCATCGGCGTGATGGCCTCTCCCATGTCGGCCGCCATGGCTGCAATGGTGGGCATCATGGCGATGCAGGGCATTGCCTTCTGGCAGATTCTCGCCTGCACGGTTCCGACCTTCATTTTCACGGTCCTCGTGACGGCGCTCTCCGTCTTCTGGCGCGGGTGCGAACTTGAGGACGATCCGGAATTCAAGCGCCGGCTCGCGAACGGCGACTACCAGTGGCTCGCTGGTGTCAACGCCACGCAGAAGTATGAGGAGAAGCCTTTCGCCCGCCGCGCTGTGGCGATCTTCCTGATCGGCATTCTCGTCTCGATCTGCATGGGCTCCATCCCCGGACTTCGTCCGGCCTGGGAAGCTGCCGGCAAGGTCTCGCAGCTTCCGATCCCGTCGCTCATTCAGATGGTGATGCTCGCCACGGCCTTCTTCATCATCCTTCTCTGCCGCGTGCCGCCTGAAAAATTCGCGTCCGGCTCCGTCTTCCGTTCGGGCCTCATCGGCGTCGTCGGCGTCTTCGGCATTGCGTGGTGCACGGGGACGTTCTTCGACCTTCACACGAAGCTTCTCGCCGACGTCTTCTCGAGCCTCGCGAAGGACGCGCCCTTCGTCTTCTGCGTCGCCGCCTTCTGCGCCTCGAGCGTCATCTTCTCGCCCACGGTCTCGACCACGATCATGATGCCGCTCGGCCTCAAGTTCGGGCTTCCGCCGGAATTCCTCATCGGCACCTGGGCCTGCTGCTTCGGCGACTTCCTGATCCCGGGCGGCGCTCAGATCGGCTGCACGGCCTTCGACCGCACGGGCACGACGAAGCTCGGCTCCTTCGTCATCAACCATTCGTACCTGCGCCCGGGACTCGTCTTCGTGGTGAGCGGCACGATCATCGGCTGGTGCATTTCGAAGATCGTTTTCTAAAACTCAATTGACTTTTCAGGAGGAGCGTCTTATCGGACGCTTCTCCTCCGAAAAAGAGAAAAGGCCGGAGTTCCGCTGCGGGAGTTCCGGCCTTTCTTGTGGGCGGGCGCTGAAGGCGCTTCACTCAGCCCTTCTGCGGGAGGAGCGCTTCAATGAGCTCCGCCTCAAAGGCGAGAAGGAGGCTGTCCTCATGAAGGGCCGCCCCGTCGATGAGGAAGACGTCCTCGGCGCGTTCGCCGAGGGTCGCAATCTTTGCGGTCTGCAGATTGACGCTGTATTTGGCAAGCACCTGCGAGATCGCATAAAGAAGCCCGATTCTGTCCGTTCCGACGAGATTCAGAATGAAGGCGCGGTGCGATTCGTCCGGATGAATGTTGACGCTCGGGCGCGTGGGGAAGTGCCTCGAGCGGCGCGAGAGCCGTGCCTTCGGCGCGGGCGGGAGCGGCTTCTCGTCGATCAATGCGGCGGCGAGGCTCTTTTCCATCTGCGCGAGCTTCTCAGGGGTATCGAACCGCCCGAAGGCGTCGGCAACAAGGAACGTATCGAGCGCCCAGCCGTGGCGCGTGGTGTGCACGCGGGCGTCGACGACCGAGAGCGAATTCTTCCCGAACCAGGCAACGGACCTGAGAAAGAGGTCCTTCCGGTCGGGCAGGTAGAGGAGAATCGTGAGGCTTTCCGTCGTGGCATTCCGCTTCACGCGCACGATGGGAGTCGGGTCCATGACGTGGAGCGCGAGCATCTCGGTGTGCCAGGCGATCTCCTCGCTCGTATGGCGCATGAAGTAGACGAGGTCCAGCTCCCGCCAGAGGCGATTGCGGGCCTCGTCGGAAACGCGCCCGTGAAGAAGTTCGATCGCTTCCCTGCGCCGCCTTTCTGCGACGTCGGCGAGCGTGGCTTCGCCCCCGGTGCCGACGATCCGGTCGAGCGCGGCATGGTAGAGGTTCTCGAGAAGCGCCGCCTTCCAGGGCGTCCACACCTTGGGCGAGGTCGCGCGGATGTCGGCGACGGTGAGAAGGTAGAGGGCGTCGAGCCGCTCCTTCGTCCCGACGAGGCGGATGAAGCGCTCGACCACCTCCGGGTCGGAGATGTCTTCCTTCTGCGCGACGCGGCTCATGACGAGGTGTTCGCGCACGAGGAAGGTGATGAAGTCGGTGTCTTCTTCCGAGAGCCCGAAGCGGCGGCAGAAGAGCTCCGCCTTCTCCGCCCCGATGATCTCGTGGCCGCCTCCGAGGCCCTTCCCGATATCGTGAAAGAGCCCGGCAATGAGGAGCCTCCACGAGTCGGGAAGCGCCGTCATGAGCTGCGTGCAGAGCGGGTACTCGTGGGCGTGCTCGGAGCGCCGGAAGCGGCAGAGGTTCTTGACGACGAGGATCGTGTGCTGGTCGACCGTGAAGATGTGGTAGAGGTCGTGCTGCATCTGGCCGACTACATGCCGGAAGGCCGGGAGCATGCGGGAGAGAATTCCCCAGGCATTCATCATGGCGAGCGCATCGTCGGCGCCTTTTTCAAGCTTGATGATGTCGAGGAAGGTCTTCTGGTTTTCCGGATCCTCGCGGTAGGCAACGCCGATCTTCGGGGTTGCGTGCCAGAGAGCGCGCAGGAGCCTCGTCGAAAAACGGGTAAGTTCGGGGTGAAGCGCAAAGACGAGGAAGGTTCTGAGAATCGCCTTCGGGTCCCTTTCGTAGACGTCGTCCCCGGCAATGTCCATTTCGTCGCCGAGCGCGAGAAAGTCGGCGCTGAGGCGCACGGGCGTGGCGAGGGCAGAGCCGCCGACGAGACGGTCCGAGATCGTCTGGAGCTGGATGATCGACATCTGCACGACCGACTTCGCATTCCAGTAGTAGCGCTTCATGAGGGCTTCGGACGCCCGCATGAGGCCCGTCGCCTTGTAGCCGAGCCGGGCGGCAAGCGCTTCCTGAACGTCGAAGAGAAGCCGGTTCTCGTCGCGGTTCGTGAGGAGATGGAGCTCGATCCTGAGCTTCGCGAGAAAGCGGAAGCACTCCTCGATCGTATGCATCTCGCGCTCGGTGATGAGATCCGCGTCCTTCATGCCCTGAAGGCTGTCGGCCAAGCCCGCCGCACGGGCGCACCAGAGAAAGACCTGAAGGTCTCTCAGACCCCCGGGCGACTCCTTGAGGTTGGGTTCGAGCGCATAGGGGGTGTCTTCGTACTTCTGATGCCTGCGGCGGAGTTCGAGCATCTTGTCGCGGAAGAACGCCCGGGCGTCGAGGCTCGCGAAGAAGTCGTCGCGGGATGCGTCGTAGAGCGTCCTTTCGCCCCAGAGGAAGCGGCTTTCCAGATAGGTGGTCGCAATTGAGACGTCCTCGGCCGCTTCCGCCGTGAATTCCTTTTCCGTTCTCACGGTCGCGCCCACGGTGAGGCCGAGCTCCCAGAGCGCGGCGAGGAAGGCGGAAATCTTTGCCTTCGTCTCTTCGTCCTCGCCCCGGTCGTCTGAAAGGAGAACAAGGAGATCGATGTCGGAGTGGGGAAAAAGTTCTCTCCGGCCGTAGCCGCCCACGGCGGCGAGCGCGAGCCCGTCGGAGGGGAATTCCGCGAGGCTTCCGAGCGCGAGAACGGCGCGGTCGAGGGCGGCGCTGTGCGCATTGAGGCACGCTTCCGTGTCGTGCGTTTCGTGCCAGGCGTCGGCAATGCGCGTGCGGTCTTCCTTAAAGCGCTCGACGACGGCGCTCAGCTTTTCCGGGCTGATCTCCATGATGACCGGGACTCCGCAGAAAGAAAAAGGGAAATGAAAAGGCGGTCCGCATGAACCGGCGCAAGCTGCCGGCGGACGGACCGCCTTTTCAAAGACTATAGGGTGAGGGAGTGCTCTCAGAGGTTCTCAGGAAGCTTCCAGCCCTTCACGAAGGCGGGAGGCGCCTGAGTGCCCTTGCTCACCGTGAGGACGTCGTAGCCGGTTTCTGTCACAAGCACCATGTGCTCCCACTGCGCGGAAAGCGAATGGTCCTTGGTGACCACCGTCCAGCCGTCGCCAAGCATGGTGACGCCGTAGCGTCCGGCATTCACCATGGGTTCGACCGTGAAGACCATGCCGGGCTCGAAGACGGGCGTCTGATGATGGACGGGGAAGTGATTGACGTGAGGCTCTTCATGGAAGCCCTTGCCGATCCCGTGGCCGCCGTAGTCGCGCACGACGGAGATGCCGTTCTGATCGGCATAGCGCTGGCAGGCAACGCCGATGTCGTTGAAGCAACCGCCCGGGCGCACGGCGTCGATGCCCGCCCACATCGTATTGAAGGCAAGGTCGACCAGGCGCTTCCCGGCAATGGTGGGCTTGCCGACGATGAACATTCTCGAGGTGTCGCCGTGATAGCCGTTCTTGATGCTCGTCACGTCGATGTTGACGATGTCGCCCGACTTGAGGATCTTCTTGTCGCTCGGGATGCCGTGGCAGACGACGTGATTGATCGAAATGCAGGTCGTCGCCGGATAGGGCGTCATTCCGGGAGGAGTGTAGCCGAGACACGCCGGAATGCACTTCTGCACGTTCACCGTGTAGTCGTATGCGAGGCGGTCAAGTTCGCCGGTGGAGACGCCGGGCTTCACGAACGGCGTGAGATAGTCGAGGAGCTCGGCCGCAAGACGGCCGGCAATGCGGAGTCCCGCAATGTCCTCGGGCGTTTTGATGGAAATCGCCATGATGTCTGCTGGTAATTAAAGTCTGAGGAAATGAAATCTGGTCGGGAGAATACTGAAGAGGAGCAAAGGCAATGGGGCCCTCGCTCCGGAAGCTTCTCCGGAACGCAAGCGCGGAGGGGAAGCCCTGCGCTTGAAAGGTGCCCCACATTCTAATGAGGTGGCGCGGCGCGAGGACCGGAAGTCCGCGGTAAACGCGTCCGGAAAAGGTCTGCTGCAACGATATGTTTCTAAGGATTTGCTAACGAAGGACTAACGATTCGCTAATCTGCGCCGCATAAAGTTGTAAACATCAAGGGACGCCGCAGCGCTTCCCGACCGGAACTCTCAGAAAGAAAAGCATTTTCTTCCGATGAAATCCGGCAGTTTCAAATAAGAAGGCTCCCCCGATGAAAGGGAGCCGGGAGAGAAAATCATGACCCGCCGCACCAATCTTCGCCTTGCCGCGCTTGCTTCGATTGCCGCGCTCGCTTTCGCCGCCGCTCCCGCCGTTCAGGCTGCCGGCCCCACGGGCTTTGACGCTCCGGCTTCCGCTGAAGCCCGCGCCCCGCAGGGTTTCGGCAACAACAAGGTCACAACCGTTCAGTGGGTGCTTGAAAACGGCGCCGACGATCAGGTTGTCGTGCTTCGCGGCAAGTTCACGCAGCACCTGAGGGGCGACAAGTACGAATTCGAGGATGAGGCCGGCACCGCCATCACCGCCGAACTTGATCACGACCGCGACTGGTCGATGGTGAAGAAGGACGCCCCGATGGAAATCCGCGCCGAAATCGACCGCGACTGGAACCGCACGAAGCTCGACGTCCGTTCCGCGAAGCCCCTGAAGTAAAAAAAGCGCCTCGAACGGAAGCGGAATCCAAAAAAGATCCGTTTTCCGGTTGAAATCAAATTCGCGCGCACGTAAAATGCGCGCCTTGTTCCGGCCTCGGGATTTTTTCTCCTGAGGCCGGAGCTATTCCGCCCGGTGTCCATGGTCGGCCCGGGTATGTACATTGCGCGCGGTCTGCGCCCGAGGTGCCTTTGATTCCGAGAAGAAGAATTGGTTCCTGCAGGCCGTGTCAGACTGACAAAACCTTGGAGAAATCAAATGGTCAGCATGCGTGAAATGCTCGAAGCGGGTTGCCACTTCGGTCATCAGACCCGTTTCTGGAACCCGAAGATGGCTCAGTACATTTTCGGCTCCCGCAACAAGATTCACATCATCAACCTCGAAAAGACGGTTGTGATGTTTGATGAAGCCTGCAAGTTCGCCCGTCAGCTCGCGAGCCAGGGCGGCCGCATTCTCTTCGTCGACACGAAGCGCGGCGGTCGCGAAATCATCGCTCAGGAAGCTCAGCGCGCCGGCTGCAGCTGGGTCGACCAGCGCTGGCTCGGCGGCACGCTCACGAACTTCAAGACGGTTCGCGGCACCATCAAGCGCCTCAAGGAAATGGAAGAGCAGCTCGAGGACGGCACCGCCGCCAAGCTGACGAAGAAGGAAGCCCTCGACTTCCAGCGCTCCGTTGAGAAGCTCAACAAGTCGATCGGCGGCATCAAGGACCTCACGGGTCTCCCCGACGCCCTCTTCATCGTCGACGTGGGCTACCACAAGATCGCCGTTCAGGAAGCCAACAAGCTCGGCATCCCCGTCATCGGCGTTGTGGATACGAACTGCTCGCCCGAAGGCATCGACTATGTCATTCCGGGCAACGATGACTCCTCGAAGGCTGTTCAGATCTACGCCGCCGGCATCGCCGACGCTGTGATCGCCGGCCGCGCCGACAGCGCCGTCTCCGCCGAGGATGCCCCGGCTGAGGAAGAGTTCATCGAAGTGGCTGCCGCTGAGGAAGCCCCGGAAGCGACCCCCGCTGCCTAATTGACGGCTTTTGATGGCCAAGCCCCGCCGGATGCGACGGGAGGGCCTCTTTTCTGAGAGAGGCGCGTATCCCGTCGGCATCTGACCGGCTTTATGGAAATGGGGCTCTTTTCGGGCCCCATTTTCTTTAGAATCCATACCGATTTTTTGTTCCTCTGATTGGAGTTAGTGAACATGGCTGCTATTTCCGCCGCCCAGGTTAAGGAGCTGCGTCTCAAGACCGACGCCCCGATGATGGAGTGCAAGAAGGCGCTCACCGAAGCCGAAGGCGATATGGCCAAGGCTGAGGAGATCCTGCGCGTCAAGCTCGGCAACAAGGCGAGCAAGGCTGCTGCCCGCATCGCCGCCGAAGGCGTCGTCGTCGTCTACGTCTCGCATGACCGCAAGCTCGGCGCGATCCTCGAAGTCAACTCCGAAACCGACTTCGTCGCGAAGAACCCGGAATTCCTCAAGATGGCTCACGACAGCGTCAAGCTCGTCGCTGAGAAGAACCCCGCCACGGTCGAAGAGCTCCTCGCTCTCCCGCTCGACGGCACCACCGTTGACGGCGTCCGCACGGGTCTCGTCGGCAAGATCGGCGAAAACATGACCTTCCGCCGCTTCCAGCGCATCGAGGCGAAGGGCGAACTTTCGCACTACGTCCACGGCAGCCGCATCGGCGTCATCGTCGACTTGGTCGGCGGCGACCACGAGCTCGCTCACGACATCGCCATGCACATCGCCGCCTCGAAGCCGAAGGCCATCGACGAGACGGGCATCGATCATGCCCTCATCGAGTCCGAGCGCCGCATCGCCATCGAGAAGGCCCGCGAAGCCGGCAAGCCCGAGCAGATGCTCGAGCGCATCGCCGAAGGCTCCGTGAAGAAGTTCCTGAAGGAAGTCACGCTCGTCAACCAGCCGTTCGTCAAGGACGACAAGAAGACGATCAATGATCTTCTCAAGGCCGCCAAGGCTGAAGTCGCCACCTACGTTCTCTACGTTGTGGGCGAAGGCCTCGAAAAGAAGAGCAACGACTTTGCTGCTGAAGTGGCCGCCCAGGCTGCTGCCGCCAAGCAGGCGTAATTGCTTCTTTGAGGCTGAAGGAGACTTTCTCTGAAGGGCTCTGAGAAGCTTTCTGATTTCGGCAGTGCATGCACGGGCATTTTCGGAAAATGAAGCGCTTCTCCTGAAGCTTTCCTCCGGGAAACTCTCCTCCAATCGAAAGGGACGCTGCCTTCCTTGCACGAAGGGGCGTCCTTTCTTTTTGCGCGTTCTCCCCGGGCGTCCGGAAAAGCAAAAAGTTCTAAGCAATATTCCTCAGCCGCGTATAATTTCGCCCCGAGCCAGAACTTGGCAGACGGGCACGGTCCCTGAAGCCTGATGCCGGCAATCTTCCCAACAGTCATGCATTGAGGAGTTGATCGATGGACAACGCAGCGCAGGGTAAGCCCGTTTACAAACGCATTCTTCTGAAGCTTTCGGGCGAAGCCCTCATGGGCGATGATGCTTTCGGCATCAACCGTCAGGTGCTTCAGCACATGATTGAAGAAATCCGCTCCGTCCTTGATCTGGGCGTGCAGATCGGCATCGTCGTGGGCGGCGGCAACATCTTCCGCGGCGTTGCGCTCGGCGCCACCGGCATGGACCGCGCCACGGGCGACTACATGGGCATGCTTGCCACGGTGATGAACGCCATGGCGCTTCAGGACTGCTGCCGCAACAACGGCATCGAAGCGCGCGTGCAGTCGGCGCTTCACATTGAACAGGTCGCCGAACCCTACATCCGCGGAAAGGCTCTGCGCCACCTGCGCCTCGGCCGCGTCGTGATCTTTGCGGCCGGCACCGGCAACCCCTTCATGACGACCGACACCACCGCTGCCCTTCGCGGCGCGGAAGTGGGCGCCGACATCGTTCTCAAGGCGACGAAGGTCGACGGCATCTACACGGCCGACCCGAAGAAGGATCCGACCGCCACGATGTATGACGAAATCACCTTCGACCATGCGCTTCGCACCAACCTCAAGGTGATGGACGCCACCGCCTTCGCGCTCTGCCGCGAGCAGGGACTCCCGATCAAGGTCTTCAACATCAACAAGAAGGGGGCGCTGCGCCGCGTCGTCCTCGGCGAAAAGGAAGGCACGCTCGTTCATAGCTAAGGCCGACCTTTGATAAAATAACAAATTGCGCATGGGCCGGAGGGTTCGCTTTCCGGCCCATGTTCGTACCGAATTCAGTGATTCAATTCCGCATCGGACGCGCCTTGAGCCTTCACCAAGGTTCGGCGCCTTAAGCGGAAATGCTCCAAGGAGATTTTTTATGACCGCTCAGGAAGTTATCCAGCAGACCGAGCACAAGATGGGCGTCACCGTCGAGAAGCTTCGCGAAGACTTCACGCGCATCCGCACGGGTCGTGCCAGTACGGGCCTGCTCGACAAGATCAAGGTCGACTATTACGGCTGCCCGACCCCGATCAATCAGGTTGCTCAGGTGGGCGTGGGCGACGCGCACACGCTTACCGTCCAGCCTTGGGAAAAGAACATGGTGAAGGTCGTTGAGAAGGCGATTCGCGACTCCGACCTCGGCCTCAATCCGGCCACTTCGGGCGACGTCATCCGCATTCCGCTGCCCCCGCTCACCGAAGAGCGCCGCCGCGAACTCTCGAAGATCGTGAAGGGCTTCGGCGAAGACGCCAAGGTTGCCGTGCGCAACCTCCGCCGCGATGCCAACGGCCAGATCGAACGCCTTGAGAAGGACAAGGAAATCTCCGAAGACGATCAGCGCCGCCTCGAGACGGACATCCAGAAGCTCACGGACCGCTATGTCGCCGAAATCGACAAGGTGATCACGGAGAAGGAAAAGGAAATCATGACGGTCTGATGACCCTCTGAATTCCCTTTCAAAAGAAAGCCCGCAGTCTGCTTTTTCCGGCAGTGCGGGCTTTTTGCTGGGGAGCGTCGTCTGCATGACGCGCATTCCCTTTCGTCCGCCAGGATGCTGCAGAAAGACCTGCCGCATCCCGGGTGCACCTGGCGGAAGCTTGAGTCTCTCCGCCTCAATCCTCCGCGAGGAGCCTGAGGATTTCGTCTCTCGAGAGGCGGTTCGACATGTCGGAACCTTCGAGAAGCGCGTCCGCCAAAGACTTCTTCGTTTCGTGGAGCCGTATTATCTTCTCCTCGATCGTGTTCTCGGCGATCAGTCGGTAGATCGTCACCGGATTTTCCTGCCCGATGCGGTAGGCGCGGTCCGAGGCCTGGCTTTCGATCGCCGGATTCCACCAGGGGTCGAGAATGGCGACATAGTCGGCGGCCGTGAGGTTGAGGCCCGTGCCGCCCGCCTTGAGGCTGATGAGAAAAAGCGGCATCTCGCCCTTCTGGAAGGCGTCGACAAGCTTCTGGCGCTGGCCCGCAGGCGTTGCACCGTCGAGATAGAGGTACTTGATGTTCTTCTTGTCGAGCTCCTTCCTGAGGATCGCAAGATAGGACGTGAACTGGCTGAAGACGAGCGCCCGGTGGCCGCCTTCAATGAGGGTGTCGGCGAGCTTCAGGAAGGCATTGATCTTCGAGGACTCGAGCTTGAGCTTCGGATTCACGAGCTCAGCGGCGCACGCCGCCTGACGGAGCTTCATGAGTTCGGCGAGCGCTTCAATCGGATTGATTTCGCCGGTCTCGAGGCGCTGGGACGCCGTTTCGCGCAGGCTCTCGTAGAGCGTGCGCTCGGCTTCGGAGAGCTCTACCCGGAGCGTGACCTCGGTCTTTTCGGGGAGTTCGTCGAGCACCTCGGCCTTCGTGCGGCGCAGGATGAAGGGCGAAATCAGGCGCTTCAGGAGCTTCTGGCAGTTGCGGTCCTTGTTGCGTTCGATCGGAATGATGAAGCGCTCCGCAAAGCTCTGGCTGCTTCCGAGAAGCCCGGGGTTCGCGAACTCGAAGAGATTCCAGATTTCGCCGAGGTTGTTCTGGAGGGGCGTGCCGGTAAGAAGAACGCGGGCAGCGGATTTGAGCTGCATCGCGGCCTTCGACATCCTGGTGTCCCGGTTCTTGATGTTGTGAGCTTCATCAAGAACCACCGTCGTCCATTCGCGGCCGCTCAAGGCTTCAATCTCAGCGGAAAGAATGCCGTAGGTCGTGAGGACGACGTCGCCCGCTTCCGCCTCGTCGACGAGCTTTTTGCGGTCTTCGGCCTGCTGAAGCATTTTGATTCTGAGGCCCGGCGCAAAGCGCTGGAGCTCATCGCTCCAGTTGAAGAGGACGGCGGCAGGCATCACGACGAGTTGCGGACCTTCCTTCGCGCGGGAGAGCAGGAGCGCAATCGCCTGAATGGTTTTGCCGAGGCCCATGTCGTCAGCGAGAAGCGCGCCCGCGCCCCAGCTGATGAGGCGCGAGAGCCATTCGAACCCTTCCTGCTGATAGGGGCGAAGCTCGGTGCGAAGACCCGCAGGGATGACGGGCGTCAGGTGCTTTGACTCGCGGATGCGTCTGCAGAGCGACCGGAAGGCTTCGTCGGAGTCGATTTCAATGCCTTCATCCTCGAGCCTCTCAATCGAGTCGGCATTGAAGGCGGAAATCCGGAGTTCGCCCTTCTTTTGCGACGTAACGAGACTCTCGATATGCTCGAGCTCTTTTTTGAGGCTTTCCGTGAGGGCGACGTATTCGTCGTCGCCCAGGCGTATGAAGCGGCCCTCGGATTCCCTGAGGCGCTCAAGGAGCTCATTGACGGTGAGCACCGTCTTCTCGTCGATCTGAACCTTGCCTTCAAGCTCGAACCAGCTTCCGATGCTTCGGAGCGAGAGCTTCAGGCTCGAGGGGAAAATCTGCGGGCGGGAGACGCGGAATTTGACGCCCTCGGGCCACTCAAGGAGCGCCGTATCCGGATGGGTGCGGAGAACCTCGAGCATCTCGAGCGTTTCTGCGACCGGAAGCTCCCAGGAGAATTCGCCGTCTCGCTGTTCTTCGAGCCGCGAGAGCGCGGAAAGGAGCTCATCAAAGTTTTTACGCTCCTTCTTCAGGTCGCGAGCGACCTGAACCGTTTTGGTGCCGATCCGGGTGGCAATGAAGGCAAGTCCTTCGCCCGGCGAGCAGGCAAGCGGGTTCTCCGCGACCGGATGCACGAGCGCGGTGACATGGTGCGTGCCCGCTCCGAAGGGTTCGAGGCGGAAGGTGATTCTTGCGTCGCCCGACTGCTTCTCAAGGTGCTTGGAGTCCTTGAGGAGATCCGACATAACAGGGGTTCGGGCCGAAAGCTTTTCGAGGTAGTGCGTGAGCTTTTCCCGTGCCGCTAGCGGGAAGTTGATGCCGCGCACGGCCTTGAGAAGATCGCGTTCATTGTCTGTCGGCCGGGTAACGATGATCAGGCTGCTGCTCGCTCTCGTGAGGCTGATCTTGTCCTCTTCAGGATCAAATTCAGGACTGAGATTGTTGGTGAAGCAATAGGTGTCGTTATTGCGCAGAACCGAAATTTCAAGCGGTCTCTTCTCCACGTCGATCGGTTCAAGCGTGTTCGCGTCGATGACATTCTGAGAGCCGACAAGCTCCATCAGCGCTTCAGGGACGTTGAGGACGTGCATGCCTCGGGTCCAATACATGCTTTCCAGGTGAACTGCATTGGCGACGCGCTGCGCTTCATCGGAGAGCTTCGGCGCGCGCTCGACGAAGGTGGAAGGCTTCATGACCGTGCCCTTGAGCCAGGTTCGGGTCGTCGCCTTGAATTTCTGCGAGCGGATGGTGATCTCCCAGCCGGGCTTTTCGGTGTCGACGGCGTATGCAATGCGTTCCGTCGGGAGCTGACCTTCGGTGTAGTCCTGACCGTTGCCGCCGGAGATACCAGGGAGCGCGATCAGACGATCGAGCACCAGATCCCATTCCGGACGGATGACGTAATGGGGAAGGAACTGCTTGATTCCGTACTTGCGGGCAATGCTTTCGGCTTCCTCGTTCTTGCCGGTGAGACGCTGGAATTCGAAATCGAGCATCGGCAGAAAGCTCATCCATTTCCTGGCCTTTTCGCCCACAAAGTCGATTTTTTCAAGGAGTCCGAAATTAAGCGCCGTGATAGCAAAGGGAACGGCAATTTGAGGGTTGAGCTGTTCAATAGCCTCACCGGGAAGGGCTTCCATGAAGGCTTCCCGGAAGCTCACGGCAGCCTTCCTGGCATCTCTGCCGCAGCCGAGGAGGGCAATCAGAATCGCCGGCTTGAGATAAACATTTTCGGCGACTCTTCTGACTTCCATCATTCGCTCGAGCTTCCGAACGGATGCGGGGTTTGCGCGATCGCGGTAGAGCGCAATGGCATAGAGCCAGGCTTCAAACCAGGTTTCAAAGTGGATCTGGTGGAGGCGCGAGAGAGCGATTCTCATGCAGGAGACGGCATTGGAGGGCTCTTCGTTGTCCATGATGGAGGCTGCCGCGCTCACGATCATGTACCACGGGGACTCGCAGTTCATTTTCTTAAGCAGCTCGTGCGGCTTTCCGTTGCAGAGGAAATCAGCGTAGTAATGGCGCCAGTCGCGGTATTCAGCGGCAGCTTCCTTGGAGAGATGCAGCGTCAGATAGTCTCTGAATTTGTCGCTGGTAACGTCGAAGCCGCGGGCATCCGCGGTATCCTGGGCAACGCGGAGTGCCGCGTGGGCGATGATCCTCGCAGGAAGCGCTTCGACGAAGGGCTTCCAGTGGTCATAGTCGAGGAGCTGAACCATGAAGGCGGCTTCCATGGAAGCCCATGTCTTGATCTGATCCTCACTGAACGTTTCGCTGAGGGGCGCCGGGAGGCGTCCGGTCTGGATGAAGTTGACCGCGGCCTTCATGACGGTGACGTGCATTCTGACATCCCTGTCGAGGCGAACCTTTTCCAGCTTATTGAATACGGCGTCGAATGTTTTGCGCGACACGAGCCGCGTCATCATGTTGATCCCGCTAGGCGTCACAAAGAGTATCTCGTACGAGCCCCAATAGCCCTCCTTGGGCTGTCTGATCCATCCCTTCCCGACGAACTCGCTGATGGCGTCGGTGAACTCCTTTACAGGTAGCTTTCGATTTGAAGCATATGACTTGACGTCTGAAGCTGAAGGAAGCGTGTAGGTGCTGAGCGCGTAAGCAATGGCTTCAGACTGGATTTGAGGAATGGACATGCTGGAGAATGCCGAGGGAAAAGTTTGAAAATCTAAGTCGCTTAGTTTAGTAGGGGCAGGATCGGCATAAGGTTTGAAAAAGCATTTTCGCGGGATCAGCAAATGCATGGATCCGCTTGCAATCCGTCACAAGCGGGGCTCGGCGGCTTTGCTAGACTTTCTGCCGCTTCAATCTTTTCAGTGTACCCATCATGGCCGACCTTCCTCACCTGCCCGGACACATTGCGATCATCATGGACGGCAACGGCCGCTGGGCGAGATCGCGGTTTCTGCCGCGTGCGGAAGGTCATCGCCAGGGGGTGCTTGCGCTTGAGCGCGTGGTGGAGGCGTCGGTGCGCCTCGGCATCCGGGCGCTTACCGTCTTTGCCTTTTCAAGCGAAAACTGGCGACGTCCCGCGGCTGAAGTTTCGGCCCTCATGAAAATCTTCGCGACAGCGCTTGCCCGCTGGGAGGAGCCGCTCTTGAAGGCGGGCGTCAGCATCCGCATCATCGGGGACCGGCATGCTTTCTCGGAAGACCTTCAGCGCGCAATCGAGCACGCTGAGAAAACCACTGCGCCGGGGAGCCGCATGCATCTCAATATTGCAGCCAATTACGGCGGCCGCTGGGATGCGCTTCAGGCCGCGCAGGCCGCTGCTGCTGCGGGCGATCTCACGCTCGAAGGCATTGAAAAGCGGCTTTCCGCGCATGACGACGGAGAGGTGGATCTTTTGATCCGTACCGGCGGGGAAAGACGCATTTCGAATTTCCTCCTCTGGCAGGCAGCCTATGCCGAGCTCTACTTCACTGATACGCTGTGGCCCGATTTCGATGCGGCGGCGCTCGACGACGCGCTCAACTGGTATGTCGGGCGCGAACGGCGCTTCGGAATGACGAGCGAGCAGCTGCGCGAAATCGGCTGACGACCGAAGAAGCAGTGAAAAAACGGCGCCCTTTGAGAAAGAGCGCCGAAATGCCGTGGGAGACCGGGCGGCGCCTTCATGCACGAAGCGCGCCCGATGGGCAGATTCAAAGATTCCGGATTCCGTCCCGGCTTTTGGAAGAGCCCGCGCAAGGCCCGTAAATGCGCGGGCATCTGGAGAACAAATGCCTGCGCGATGCGCAAGTTTTTCCTGATCGGCCGGGATGCCCGGATTTACCAGTTCAGATTGAGGCCGGCCATGATCTCGGTGGCTTCCTTGTTTTTATAGGTCTTTGCTTCTCCGCTCTGGAAGGACTGCGTGGCGGCAAAATAGAGCCAGGTTGTCTTGGCGAGCTTGTATTCATAAGCGGCGGCAAGAACCGTGAACTTGTGGTCGATGTCGCTCTTGTTGGAGAGTTCGCCGTCAAAGTACTGCACGCCACCGATTACCTTGTGCTGGCCGACCACATAGTCGGCGCCGAGAAGGAGCGAGTAGCCGTCAAAGCCGTCGGCTTTCTCTTCGGCTGTCGCCGCTTTTGTAATATCTTTCAGCTCTACGTTGGCGGCTTTCGCCCAGTGGGATTGATACTGCGCACCCGCAAAGATTCTGGCTTCCGGAATAAAGCGGTACCAGCCGCCGACGGCAAACAGATTGGCGTCCGAGTCGCGATCCGCCGATTCAATGCTGCCGTAGGAGACATTGGCATAGGAGACGGAGAGGTAGAGGTTGTCGCCCGTATAGTCCGTGGCCGCCGAGAAGGTATGGTTGCGGTCGAAATAATCTTCATAGGGCGTCGTTTCATTCTTCTTTTCATCCGACTTGTCGCCGAGCGAATAGGTGACGCCTACCTTCCAGCCGTTGAGTTTTGGCGAAATCCATGCAATGGCGTTGTTGGTGCGGCTTGTGTTGGCAAAGGCGGTGCCGATGGACGCCTGACCGTAGGAGGTGCCGAACGGATCGTACTTGATGAGGCCCATGGCGTAGGGAGAGACCGTCGACTGAACGTTGCCCATGCGGCCCATGCCGATTTCGCCCCAGGCGCCCTGGACCGCGAGGATCGAGCGGCGGTCGAAGAGCGTGTTGGCTGTATAGAGCGAGCCGGTATCAAGATAGAAGCCGTTTTCGAGGTAGGCCTTCACCTTCACGCCGTTTCCGAGATCCTCAACAATGTTGAAGCCGACGCGCGGGGTCGAGCGGTTGTTGCGCATTTCGAGCTTGTCATCGCCCGTGTCCTTGGTGTGCGTGTATCTGAGGCCCGAGTCGACGCGGCCGTACATCTGAATGTCGGCGGCCTGAGCGGCGCCGGCGGCAGCGAGAAGCGCACCGAGTGCGAGCGCAATGCTGGTCTGTTTCATGAGGTTTTCTCCTTATGGGTCAATGGAGGGCTCGGGAGGCGCTTCTGGCGGAGCGCCTCACAGAGCATTTCAAAGGTCAGTTGTTGGGGTTGATTGAGGCAAAACGACGGATGGAGCCGAGCGCTCCCTTCATGCAGCCTTCCCAGAAGGCCGGCTCGGAAGCATTCGAGCCGAAATGGCGCTCAACGATCTCGTCGACCGTCATGCGGCCGGTGTCGCGGAGCATGGCGCGGTAGAAGGGCATGAAGTCCCTGTCGCGGCGGTCGAGTTCAGTGAGAAGTCCCTGCGAAAGGAGGTAGCCCACCGTGTAGGGATAGTTGTAGATGAGCTGGTCGGTCTTGTAGTAGTGGAGCTTGTAGGCCCAGAGGTAGTCGTCTGCGCCGACTGTCGAGTCTCCGTACCACTCGTGCCAGGCTTTGCGCATGAGGTCGACCGAGCGCTTCGCGCTCACGACGCCCTTCTTTCGCTCTTCAATGAATGCGAGCTCGAAGTCCATGCGCACCATGGTGTTCATGAGGAAGTTTGCGGCGCTTCTCAGTTCCTGCCAGAGCATGCCGAAGGCTTCCTTTTCGTCAGCGCGATCGAGCAGGTAGCGGCGGATGACGGCTTCGTTGAAGGTGCTCGCCGTTTCCGTGAGCGTCATCGGGAATTCCGTCTGGACGACGGGGAGGTCCCGCATCAGCCAGTAATGGAAGGCGTGACCGAGCTCGTGCCCCTGCTGGAGCACGGTCGTGATCGTTCCCATGTAGGACGTGAAGACGCGGGGCTTTCTGAATTCGTTGAAGCGCGAATAGAAGGCGCCGCCGATCTTCTTGTCGGAGGGCTTCGCATCGATCCAGTGATTTTCGAGCATCAGGTCGATGAAGCCGCTCATGGAGGGATCAACGGCGGCAAGCGCAGCCTTCACCGCAGCGATGCCTTCCGGATAAGGAATCACCTGCGGGACGGCTTCTTTCTGAGGAGCAGGAGCCATCAGGTCGAAGACTTCAAGCTTGCCGCCGCCGAAATAGGGCGCGCGGAGCGTTACGGCCTGACGAATCAGGTCGATGTTGGAAAGAATCGCCTTCTTCATCGCCGTGAGCGCGCCGCGGCTCATGCGGTTCTGCGCGAGCGAAACGTCGAGCGCCTCAACGCCCGCGCGGTTGAAGGCGGCGAGCCGGAAGCCGTGGAGATTGTTGAGAAGCGCGGCGTAGAGGTCTGCGCGCGCCTCATAGCACTTCTGCATGCCGATATTGACGTTCCGGCGAAGCACCCGGTCGGGAGCGCCCTTGATGACGGAGACGAGCTTTGCCGCGCGGATGCGCTCCTTTTCGCCGAGCGCATTTTCGGCTTCAAAGTCGACCCCTTTCTGGAGCGTCTTGAAGACGCTCGAGAGCGGGTAGAAGCACTTCACCTCGAGGTCGCCGAGCCACTCGCGGTCGGAAACGGAGAGCTTTCGCTTCCAGCACGCGGCACGTTCGCGAACGACGAATCGCCAGTCGGACAAGGGCTTCTCCTCCCATAGGGGATCCTTTTCATCGAGCGCATCGATCTCGGCGAAGAGCGGGTCGCCCGCAAGCGAAAGGCGCATGGAG
Source organism: Sutterella seckii (assembly GCF_009183815.1). Lineage (GTDB taxonomy): Bacteria > Pseudomonadota > Gammaproteobacteria > Burkholderiales > Burkholderiaceae_F > Sutterella > Sutterella seckii. The sequence goes on from NZ_WEHX01000009.1 coordinate 36,877, forward strand.
AGGCCCGAAATGCGGGTGTTTTCCGGAGCAACGTGCTCGTCGTCTGAATTCTTGGCGCCGAGGCACTTCACGAAGGAAGAAAGCGACGAAAGGATTGTCGTAGCTTCGTCGTAGCGCCCGAGATTCGAAAGAATCGCGTCGCGTCCCCTGGGGGCCGCCTCGAGTTCGCTGATCAGGGATTCGGCTTTTCGGAAGCTTTCTTCATAACGCTCTGAGCCGATGTCGCCGTAGGCGTCGTCCATCTGCCACTCAGGGGCGTTCAGTTTTTCAATGAATGCGGTTGTCATTTGGGTTCAGAAGCCTTCAGAGATCAAGTCAGAGCGAGAGCCAGAAGACGAAGATGTGGTGCGCGATGAGGCCGAGGATGGAAGGCACGGAAGCGCGCTTCACGAGTTCGAGCGGGCTCATCTTGCACATGGCGGCGATCGCAACCACGACGCCGGCAACCGGAGAGAGCGGGCGCGCAATGGTGGAGGCCTGATGCATCGGAAGAACGAGCATCACCGGATTCACGCCCATCGACTTCGCGATGTGCGGAACCATTTCAACGAGCGGGTAGAAGGAGGCGCCGTTCGAGCCTGCGATGATCGTGACGAGGGTCGTAATGACGACGAAGAGAATCGACATGCCGAGGCCGCCCGCACCCACGCTCGAAGCGAAGTTGACGATGGCGTCGATCATGCCGAGCGCCTTGAAGCCCGAGGCAAAGACGCCGGCGGCAATAACGAGCGCCACGACGCCCGAGCAGGATTTGCCCATGGCCTGGAGGAAGGCCTTGAGGCCCGCGCCAAGCTTATCGATGTCGCCCTTCCAGCGGATCGCTTCGCAGACCATGGCGATGGCAACGCAGAAGAACATGATCGTCGTGATGTTGAGCTTGATGGAATCAATGCAGTACTGCGAGAAGACCACGACGAAGACCATCGGAAGGAAGGGAAGAATCGCGTAGAGCTTCGGCGCCGTCGTTGACGGGCGCTTCACGTCCTCGCCTTCGAAGACGAGCTTTTCGCCGACGTGTTCAGAGGGAATCCAGCCTTCCTTGCGGTCGAGATAGCGCTGCCAGAAGACGTGCGCGATGCCCATCACGAGAACGGTCGGAAGCGCGGCCGGGATCTTGTAGATGAAGACGTAGTCGAGAATCGAGAGTTCGCAGGCCTTGGCGGAGGCGGCGGTCGACCCGCCGAGGAGCACCATGGAGGCGGCGCCCGAGGTCACGAAGACCGCGGCAATCGCCTTCTTGTTCATGCCGAGCGCGGCAAGCGCGGGTCCCATGAGCGCAAGGCAGAGAACGCCGAGGCCGACCGCAGACGTGATCACCATCGAGACGGCCTTGCCGAGAAGGAAGGCAATAAAGACGAGCGCGTAGGGGCTCTTGATGATGGAGAGCGGCTTGATCGCGATGTTGACGAAGGCGTCGTTTGCGCCGATGTGCGTCATGTAGGACGCAAACCCCACCATGGTCATGATGAGAAGACCAAGATTGGCGAGGTTGTTCGAGAACATGTAGCGGATGAACTCGATGATGTTGAGATAGTCGCTGCCCGTGGGGAGCGCCTTCTTCGGCATGAAGGTGCCGGTGTCGAAGATCACCGAGAAGAGCAGCATCGCGACGCCGCTCGCAAAGAGAATGAAGGGGGCGTATTTCCCCTTCAGGATTGCCCATCCGACCAGGATGAGCATGATGCAGCCAAAAATAATGCCGGCCATGTTTATTCTCCGATGAGGCATTGGAAGCCCCGAGTCTTCCGATGCCACCCTCCTTTAAGGTGTTTTGATTGACGCGTCGATGGGATCGACAGTGCATCAGGTCTAATTACTGCTGAAAATCGCATTGATTTCCTGAGAAAAAGCGTAATCCGTGAGCAGGAATAAGGACAAGATCTGAAATGTCAGGCGTGAGTAGAGGGTTAACCCTGACGCATCTTCGTTAAAGACGAAGAGTTGTCAGGAATGAATTTCATTTGAGAAATGGGTAAAAAGTTCTTGTTGGTAATAACCCTAACGGATATCGGGGTTACCCTTATTTCTGAATGCAGGTCGATTCATTCAGGCTTTATTCTGTAAAGACGCAAGCGAGTTCCGGCAGCCGGCAATCGGGGAGCACCTGAAGCCGGGTTTGAAAAAGAGGCTGATAGTCCGCAGACGGGATCAAGCATGCGCCGCATCTCCATAGTCGTCAGGTTTCGTCATGCAGTCCTTCGGTTCTTTTTCTGAAAGCAATTCTTCTGATCGCACGCTTATTGCCGATCTCTCCAATGCGCAGAGCTCGCTCACGCAGACCTATCTGGCAAAGCTCAGGATGACGGCGGCCGCGCTCAAGGGTATTGCGGCGGAAGGCTTTGCAGCGGAAAACGGGGCGATCTCGATTGCCGCGCTCCTTGAGGCTTATCGGCTCTATGGACAGGGAGAGGACCTTGCGCGCACCCTCAGGACAATCTGCCGCACAAGTCTTCAGCTCAATGCCGCGGAGACGAGTTCCGAAGGCGTGCGTTCCGCTGTGATGGAGCTCCTCATGCGTCTTGAAAAAGCGGGTTCGGTGCTCCATTCGGCGCTTGAACGGCTCGCGCTTGAGGATCCGGACCTGGGAGGAAGTAGAGAACTGCAGCTCTGGCTTTCCGTTCAGCGAGAAAAGCGCTTCGGGCTCCCTGCCGAGCCCGCGATGAACGCCTTCACCCGGGAATTTGCCTCGCGCGTGATGAGCCCGATCGCAAACATGTACGCTCATCTCACGAGCACGATGGCGATTGAGGTACGGGGAAGCGACGGCCTGAGTTCCGTTCAAGGGGTCAGCTCATCGCTTGCGGCGCTTAAAAATTCCGACGATCCGGTTCTGCGCCGCTCGACCTTTGTTGCCATGAATGCGTGGCTTGCTTCGCACGGCGCGAGCTTTCTCGACGTCATCAATGCGAAGACCGGGTTCCAAACGCTTTTGGCCGATCAGCTGGGTGAGAATATTCTCGAGTCGGAACTCCGTCGCGAGCGCATGAAAAAGGAAATCTACGACGCGATGTTTTCGTCGATCGAGACGGCGCTTCCCGAGCTTCGCGAAGCCGTATCGCTGAGGCAAAGAGCCTTCGGCGGCGGCCGGATGAAAATCTGGAACCTCCTTTCTTCCGCACCGAATTCGCTTTACGAACGCGGCCGATCGCTCGAGGAGACCTATCGTCATCTGGCTTCGGCTTTTAAAGCCCTGGACGCCCGATTCCCGGAATTTCTCGAACGCGCGCATGCATGCGGCTGGGTCGACGCCGATCAGGTATCGCGGAAGTCGGGCGGCGCATGGAGCGACGATCTGCCGACAGCGCAGGTTGTAAGGGTCGTGACGAAGTATCTTCCGACCTTGTCGGGCGAAGCATCGTTTGCGCATCTGATCGGCGCGGCCTACCAGATGCATGTCATGCACGAGGAGCCCATGCCCGCAAGACTCTATCCGATCTCGATTACGGAAGTCATGGCGAATTTCTGCGAAACCGGACTCCTTTCCCATTTTGGAAGCGAAGCTCAGAGGGAGGGAGATGCGGCGGCCCGATGGGCGCTTGAGTGGCATGCGCTGAGGCGCATCACAAACTGCTGCCTCATTATTCCTGCCAGGCATCGGCTGCTTAAAGGCATTCTGGAGCATCGCCCGAGGGGGGCTCTGACTCTCAGAGGCATCAACGAACTTTCTTCAGAAGCCTGGGAGCACTATTTCGGCGGCACGACTGACGGTGCGGACAAGTATGTCTGGGCCTATAAGCCTCACTTCTACCGGCGCAATCCCGTCTTCTACGACTGGCAGTACACGCTCGGATTCCTGCTTTCAGAAGCCCTGATGGCGCAGTTCAGAAAAACGGGTGCGAGCGCCTCGGGACAGAACATGCGCGAGGTTTATCGCGAGAGCGGAGTGCTGTCGATTGAGGTGTTCGGGGAGAGGCATCTCGGCGCCGATCTCAAAAGCCGCGACTTCTGGGACACCGTCATTGAAGAGGTATTGAAGCCCGTTGAGCGCTGCCGCAATGAGGCAAATCTCAGGGAGAAATGGACGAGAGCCGAGGCGAGAATGCATCTCTCCGGCAGCTGACGCGGCATCGAAGCCTCGAGGCCGGGGATCCTTTTCCCGCGAGTCTTAAGCGAGCATCCGGCGAGGATTCATTAGAATTCCAGCATATTGCCCTTAGCAAGGCGCTTTTTCCCCTCAACAAAGGTCCCCTCCAAGATGCTGTCGCTTCGCATTGCCACTGCGTCCGTGCTCTTTCTCATCCTGCTTCTCGCCATCTGGGCAGGACCCCTCTGGTTTGCCGGAGTGATGGCGATCGCCTTCGGCCTCGCGCTTTACGAGTGGCTGAGAATCGGCAATCTCGGGCCTGTTCCGGCCGCACTCATTTCCGCCATTGAGATGATCACGCAGTTTTCGCTCTACTGGGCGGGGGCGCTCCCGAAGATGGACTGGTTTCTCTTCATCGTCGACGGCGTCGTCATGATTGCCTGGTTCGTGATCTTCTTCCTGGAGCTCTTCCATCGCGAGAACGGCTTCAAGGTGAATGTCTTCCAGTGCCTTCTCTCGGCCGTGGTCTTCGTGCCGGCGGCCTATCTCTCCTTCCTCTGGCTCAACGAACAGGGCACCTGGGTGCTCGTTCTCTCGGTGATGCTCATCATCTGGGGCGCGGACATCTGCGCCTATTTCTGCGGCCGCGCCTGGGGCAAGCACAAGCTCTGCCCGGCAATTTCTCCGAAGAAGACCTGGGAAGGCGTGATCGGCGCCTACGTGATCGTCATCGTCTTCTTCCTTCTCTGCTACTGGTTCTGCGATCAGAAGGTGGTCTTCACGAACTTCATCTTCGAGCGCGCGGGCTTCGGCTGGGGCGTTGTGATTCTTGCCATCCTGATTGCGCTTTCGATTGCGGGCGACCTCTTTGAGTCGATGCTGAAGCGTCTTGCCGGCATCAAGGATTCCTCGAACCTTCTCCCCGGTCACGGCGGGTTCTTTGACCGCATGGACAGCTCCATGCCGGTGATTCCGGCCGCTACCTGGATGATGCTGGCCGTTCTGCTCTTCTGACCGCAAGAATGACAGAGCTCTATCCCGTTCCTGATCTTCCTCCGGGGAGCTTTCATCGAACCGAGGACACCATCCGGCGCTCGCGCTTCATCGTGAGCGTCGCGCGTGCGGCGTCTCCCGAAGCCGCGCACGCCTTCATTGAACAAATCCGCGCCGAGCACGCTCAGGCGACGCACAACTGCTGGGCATTCAATGCGGGCGCCCCGGGGGATACCGCTCAGGTGGGCGCGAGCGACGACGGCGAACCCAAGGGGACGGCCGGCCGTCCGATGCTGACCGCCGTGCTGCACAGCGGCATCGGCGAAGTGGTGGTCGTCGTGACGCGCTATTTCGGCGGCATTCTCCTCGGCACGGGTGGGCTTGTCCGCGCCTACCAGGGGACCGCGAAGCTCGGGCTTGAGACGGTTCCCACACGAGAGCGCGAGGTGCTCGTGCGCTATGTGGTCTCGATGGATCCGGCCTTTGACGGAAGCTTTCAGAACCTCGCGCGCCAGCTCGGCGTCGTCATCGTTTCATCAGACTATCGGTTTGATGCTTCCTACGAGCTTCTCGTTCCGGAAGCCAGTGCCAGAAAACTCGAGAGCGAACTCGCCCGCATTACGATGGGCGAAGCCCTGGTCGACCGTCAGGAAGAGGAAGCGGTATAGACGTGCCTGCCGCCCCGAAAGAAACCGATACAAAAGACCGTTCCCGGGATCTTCTCTTTTTGCTTCCAATTTCCGCTTTCCCGTTAATCTTTGGGTGTAATCCCTGATATGTCGGAGAATCCCTCTCTCCCGCACCGAACTCTTTTTGTCACGCTTTCCTAGAACATGCGTTTTGCCGTCTTTCATCTGATCATGGCCCTCTGGGTGCTCTGGCGCTTCGTGCTACCGCTCAGAATGGCAAAAGGCGCAAAATGGGCGCTCGCGCTCGTCATTGTTGCGGTTTCCCTTTTTTCCACCGTCACGACGCTCTTCTTCGGGGGGCTGCTTTCGCCTGAACTCCCGCGAGCTGTGCTGATTGCGGGAAATTTCGGCGAAGCGGTGCTTCTCTTTCTCACGGTCTTCACGCTTCTGAGAGAAGTCGTAATTTTCTTCTCCGTCCTTGCAGGCCGCTCGGGCGAGAAGCTCCATCGGGCGGTGCAGCAGGACCGCCGCACGGCGATCGGCCTGGGGGCGTTGAGCGTCGGCTTCGCCGCTTTCGGCATCAAAAAGGGCATTGAAGTGCCCGAGGTGCGCTACCACACGGCGAAAATCCAGGACCTTCCCCCGGAACTTGAGGGCTTTGAATTCGTTCAGCTCTCAGACACCCACTGCTCTGCGCTTCTGACGGAGCCTCATGCGGAAGCGCTTGTTGAGCGCGTCAATTCGCTCCATCCCCGGCTCATTCTCATGACGGGCGACTTTGTCGACGGTGCGGTTGAGCGGCGTGAAAAGGACATTGCGCCCTTTGCCAAACTGAGGGCCGAGTACGGCGTCTGGGGGTGCGACGGCAATCACGAGCACTACGGCGACTACCCGCGATGGGAGGAGAAGTTCGCCCAACTCGGCATCCGGGTTTTGAGAAACGAGCACGCCGTGCTTGAGGTCGAGGGAAACGACGGCAAACCGGCCAGACTCTGCCTCGGCGGCGTCTGCGATCCGATGGCCGCTCGTTTCGGCCGCGAGCTTCCGGATGTCAGGAAGACCTTCGCTGGCGCGCCGGATCCTAAAGCCGTTCCCCGCATCCTGATGGCGCATCAGCCTAAGATGTTCCCGCGCTACCGCGCGAACGAGGAATTTGCGCTCCAGCTCTCGGGCCACACGCATGGCGGCCAGATCATCGGCATGGATCGTGCTGTCGCCATCATGAACGGCACCTATGTGCGGGGGTTCTACCGGAGTCCGGAAGGAACGCTTCTTTACGTGCATCCGGGCTCGGGCCTCTGGAACGGCTTCCCGATCCGCGTGGGCGTGCCCTCTGAAATTGCAGTGATCCGGCTTGAGAGAAGAAGAGCCTGATCGAAAAAAATAAGAAAAGACGAATAACGGATTAAAGACATGCAGAACATCGCACTCCTCGGCGCAACGGGCAGCATTGGACGCTCGGCGCTTGCCGTGGCGGCTCTTCACCCCGACCGCTATCGCATTCATTCCATCGCGGGCGGAAGCCGCGTCGCGGAACTCGTTGAAATTGCCAAAAACGTTCACCCGAAGCACGTCGTCATTGCGGATGAATCGAAGTACGGGGACCTCCGGCAGGCGCTCGCCGATGCCGGATTGAAGGATGTCGAAGCGCATGCAGGCGCGGCAGCGGTCCGCTCGCTCGCGGAGGACCCGGAAGCCGATGCGGTGCTGCAGGCAATCGTGGGCGCGGCGGGCGTTGCGCCCACCTTTGCGGCCGCTAAAGCCGGAAAGCGCCTCATGCTCGCCAATAAGGAGAGCGTCGTCTGCGGCGGCGCGCTCCTCATGAAGACGATGGCGGAAAACGGCGCCGAGCTCCTTCCCGTCGACAGCGAACACAGCGCGGTCTTTCAGTGCCTCGTAGCCGCCGACGAGAAGATGAAGAAGGCGGCGCGGATCATCCTTACCGCCTCGGGCGGACCCTTCCGCGGGCGGCGCGATCTTTCGGGAATTACGCCCGAAATGGCCGTGAAGCACCCGCGCTGGAGCATGGGCCGAAAGATCAGCGTCGACAGCGCCACCCTCATGAATAAGGGGCTTGAGATTATTGAAGCCTCCTGGCTCTTCGGCTTCCCAGAAGACAGGATCGACGTTCTCGTGCACCCCGAATCGATCATCCATTCGATGGTGGAGTTTGCCGACGGCGCGGTGATGGCTGAGCTCGGAACCCCAGACATGAAGACCCCGATCGCGGTCGCCATGAGCTGGCCCGAAAGAATCGCAAGCGGGACGGAACGGCTTAATCTCGCAAAGCTCGGGAAACTCACCTTTGAAGCGCCCGACACGGAAACCTTCCCGCTCCTCAAGCTCGCACGAGAGTCGCTGAGAAAGGGCGGCATCGCATCGATCGTGATGAATGCCGCGAACGAAGTAGCTGTTGCCGCCTTCCTCGAGCGGAAGCTCTCCTTCACAGGGATTTTCGACGTGGTGACCGCGATGACGCGAGGGTTCGAAGCGCCGGCGCCGGCTTCGGCAGAGGAAATGCTTGCGGTTGACGCCGAGGCCCGCCGCCGTACGGCGGAATTCATGGCAAAGCGCCGCTAAAGGAACATTGAAGCATGGGATCGTTATCGGTGCTTTTGGCCGTCGTCGGATTTCTTCTCACGATCGGCGTTGTCGTGCTCATTCACGAGGGCGGCCACTATCTTGCCGCCAAGTGGCTCGGGTTTGCCGTGAGGCGCTTTTCCATCGGCATGGGAAAGGTTGTCTGGAGAAAGAACGCCTGGGATACGGAATTCGCGCTTTCCCTTCTTCCGATCGGCGGCTACGTTGCCTTTGAGGAAGAGGAAAAGCGTGAGGACGGCACCCCCGTCCAGGGAATTCTTTTTGAAAAGGGACCCCGCTGGCGGCGCGCCATCGTGATCGCGGCCGGCCCCCTCATGAATTTTGTGCTTGCGGTGGCGCTCTTCACCGCCTCGGGCGCCATCGGCGTCTCTGATCTTGCGCCCTATGTGACTGCGGCGCCGGGTTCTCAGGCGGAAGCGCAGGGAATTCACCGCATGGATCGCGTTACTGCTGTTGCCGGGCGGCCGATTGCGGGCGTGACGGACTTCAACGCGACGCTTCTTGAGCAGACGGGGCGGCCGGACGTTCGGATCGAATTCGAGCGAAACGGCGAACCCTTCGTGCGGCATTTCGACCTCACGGGAGTGACGCTCGAGGACGCCACCCGGACGAAGGGCCTCATTCTTCCGAAGCTTGGGTTCCTCCTCGCGGGGAAAGGCGTTCTGGTGGTGGATGCCATTGCCGGGGGACCAGCCGCTCAGGCGGGCTTGAAGGCGGGAGACCTGATACTCCGGATCAACGGCGAACCTTCGGACTTCCAGACCTTCGCATCAATGATCCGTACGCATGCCGGAAAGCCGCTTGAGCTTGAGGTGCAGAGCCTCGCCTCCGCGGATGCGCCGGTTCGACAGCTTACGATGACGCCGCGGGCAGAGAAGGATGGGAAAACGGGCGCGCTTTCGGGGAAGGCTGATCTGCGTTTTGCAGAGGGGGTCGAGCGCGTGACGGTGCGCCGCGGTCCGATTGAGTCTCTTTCTATTGCCGTCGACAAGGTGATCGGCCTCACGCGCTTCCAGGCAGAAGCCGTGGGCGATATGGCCAAGGGGGAATTAAGCACCGAGAATCTCTCGGGCCCCGTCGGCATTGCCGGAATGGCGGGGAGCGCGCTCACGGCCGGCCTTTCGGCCTTCCTTGAATTCCTTGCCCTTATTTCCATCGCGATCGGCTTCATGAATCTGATTCCGATTCCGGCGCTTGACGGCGGGCAGCTCGTCATCCTCGGCATTGAAGCCCTGATGGGGCGGGATATTCCAAGGGGCGTACGGGAAAAGCTCGGCGCCGTCAGCATGGCGCTTCTGATCCTTCTTGCCGTCTACGTCACGGTGAACGATGTCGGACGGCTCGGAGGGTGACGGCTTATCGCTTCAGGCAGTCCATTTCGCATAGCCCGGGATGCTTCGGCCCGTTAGTGCCTTGTGGTAACCTTAGAGCCGATTTTTATCGGGTTCCCGCTGCGGACTTTTTCAGGTAGCGCGAGCCTTCAGGCCGAACGCCCGGCCCTCATACCGTTTCGAATGAAGAGAGAGTTCGTTTTGCAGCTCCATCAACTCAACCGCCTGGCGGCCGGCATCACTGCCGCCTTTCTTTTCGCCGGATCGGCTTCGGCCTTCGTCATCTCGGATATCCGGGTTGAAGGCCTGACGAGAACAGAACCCGGCACGGTCTTCTCCCACCTGCCTTTCCGCGCCGGCGAGGACTACACGGCTGAAAAGGGCGTTCGCGCCATTCATTCTCTCTACCAGTCGGGGCTCTTCCGCGACGTGACGCTCTCGCAGGACGGCGACGTCATCGTGGTCCGCGTGATGGAGCGTCCGGCCGTAGCAACGATTGAGACGCACGGCATCAAGGCCTTCGACAAGGAAGCCGTTGAAAAGAGCCTGCGCGATGTCGGCATGGCCGAGGGCCGCATTTTCGACCACGCGATTCTTGAGCGCGCCGACCAGGAACTGAGAAGACAGTACCTCGCCCGCGGCTATTACGGCGCCAACGTGACGACGACGGTGACGCCGCTCGAGCGCAACCGCGTGCGGATCACGATCAATGTGGACGAGGGTTCCGCTTCCTCGATCGCCTCGATCCGCTTCACCGGAAATTCGCTCTTTGATTCCGACGATCTGCTCGACCTCATGCAGCTCGGAACCCCCAACTGGTTCTCCTGGTACACGAAGCGCGACCTCTATTCACGCGAGAAGCTCGCGGCAGACCTGGAGACGATCCGCTCCTTCTACATGAATCAGGGCTACCTCGACTTCCGGATCGATTCGGTCCAGGTTTCGATTGCCCCCAATAAGTCCGACGTCTACATCACGATCAACCTCACCGAAGGCGAAAAGTACACGATCCGCTCGGCGAAGCTCCAGGGCGACATGCTCGGGCTCGATGATCAGCTGAATGCGCTCGTGACCTTGAAGGAAGGCGACATCTACAACGCTCAGGCCGTGAAGGACGTGTCGACCGCGATTACGGACAAGCTCTCCACGCTCGGCTACGCATTTGCGAGCGCCAATCCCAATCCGATTTCGGACCCGGAAAAGCGCACGGTCGACATCGTCTACACGATCGACCCGGGCCGCCGCGCCTACGTCCGCCGCGTCAACATCACGGGCAACAACCGCACGCGCGACGAAGTGATCCGCCGCGAAGTGCGTCAGTACGAAGCCGCCTGGTTCGACAGCGACAAGGTGAAGCTTTCGCGCGACCGCATCGACCGTCTCGGCTACTTTGAGACCGTTACGGCCGAACCCAAGCCCGTTCCGGGCACCCGCGATCAGGTCGACCTTGAGGTGAACGTGAAGGAACGTCCGACGGGCTCGATCTCGCTTGGCGCCGGCTACTCCACTTCGGAAGGCATCATTCTTTCGGCGGGCTTCGCGCAGAACAACGTCTTCGGTACCGGCAATTCGGTGTCGGTCGACGTGAATACGTCGAAGTCGCAGCGCACCTACGCGCTCTCCGTGGTTGAACCCTACGTGACGCCCGAAGGCGTGAGCCGCTCCTACGAAATCTACGACCGCCGCGTCGACCTCGAGGAACTCGACGTTGCCGACGTGAAGTACGAAACGTACGGCGCGGGCGTGAGCTGGGGCATTCCGTTCACGGAACTCGACCGCATCTTCCTCGGCACCCGCGTTGAATCCACGACCGTGGACACCAACCGCAATTCGCCACAACGTTACATTAACTACGTTGACCAGTTCGGCGACAACCCGATCAGCGTGGCGCTCACCGCCGGCTGGTCGCGCGACAGCCGCGACAATTCGCTCGCGCCGACGCGCGGCGTCTATCAGCGCTTCTCGGGCGAATTCGGTCTTCCGGGCTTCGACATTCAGTACTACAAGGCGACCTATCAGTACCAGCACTTCATTCCGCTTTCGCGCACCTGGACCCTTGCCTTCAATGGCGAAGTGGGCTGGGGCGACGTTTACGGCAGCACCGAACAGTTCCCATTCTTCAAGAACTTCTACGTGGGCGGCATCGGCTCGGTGCGCGGCTTCGAGTCGGGCACGCTGGGTCCGAAGGACTATTCGGTCGACAACGACGGCGACAACCTCGGCGGCGACCGCATGCTGACGGGCAATATTGAAATCCTCGCGCCGCTCCCGGGCGGCGACAGAACGCTGCGCATCTTCGGTTTCCTTGATGCCGGTTATGCCTGGGGTTATGAAGGCTATCTGACAGCTTCTAATACCACTGCCTACAGACGACAAAAAGTCGACTTCGGCGACCTCCGCTACTCGACGGGCTTCGGCGTAGCATGGATTTCGCCCCTCGGGCCCTTGAAGTTCTCGATTGCCTTCCCGCTGAACGACCAGGAAGGCGACGATACGCAGCGCTTCCAGTTCCAGATCGGTACGGGCTTCTGATACCAGCCTCATCCGAATCCAGAACGCAAACATAAAAGCCGCGTCCCGGAAAATGATTCCGGCGCGGCTTTTTGGTGCGCTCGGCAGCGCACGTGTGTCTATGTGGTGAAAGTCCACTGACCGCCCGAGAAGGGGAAGGTCTAGCGACTCGGCAGAGTCAGGGAGGCAACA